>NZ_JABFOM010000002.1:0-271848 GCF_013116715.1 Arthrobacter sp. 147(2020) | reverse complement strand
AACGGTGCGTGAGTATCCGTCCCGCACCGGACACCATGGCCTACCTCACCGCCCTGCTCCCCGTAAAAGAAGCCGTTGGCACCTACGCAGCCCTGTCCCGCCACGCCGACACCACTCGGGCCGCCGGAGACCCCAGATCCAGGGGCCAGGTGATGGCTGACACCTTGGTCGAACGTGTCACCGGGGTCCCCGGCGGTGTCAGCCGGGTCGAGCTGCAGCTCATCATGACCGACCGTGCCCTCTTCCAAGGCGACAGCGAACCAGCCAGGATCCCCGGCTACGGCATCATCGGCTCCCACTGGGCACGCACCCTCCTCCAAACGGGACAGATGACGAGCAGCGGAACAACCGGCCAGGGCCCCGCCACAACTGTCCCGGTCATTGGCCCGGCCACCGACCAATCAGCCGGTTCCACCGGTCGGGATGTCCCAGCCGAGAACACCGCCAGCCCTGCACCCCATGCTTTCGATGTGTGGTTGCGTCGGCTCTACACTGCGCCGGCGACCGGGGAGTTGGTGGCGATGGATTCCACCGCCCGGCTCTTCACCAGAGCTCAACGCCGGTTCATCACCGCCCGCGACGACACCTGCCGCACCCCGTACTGTGATGCCCCGATCCGCCACTTCGACCACATTGTGCCGTGGCGCTGCGGCGGAACGACCACGATCGCCAACGGTGCGGGGCTCTGCGAAGCGTGCAATCACACGAAAGAACGTCCCGGCTGGACAGCCCAAACAGTCTCCGGATCAAGACCACAAACACGCCCCCGACACACCTTCAGCATCACCACGCCCACCGGCCACACCTACCACTCAACCGCACCACCCCTACCCGGCACCGGAGCCATCACACGGGCCAGCGTCGGTGCAGGAGCCGGCACTGTTACCTGTGCCAGTGCCAGTGCCAGTGCCGGTGGTGGCGCAGGTGCAGGTGCCGAACCGGGGAGGACCGATCCGGTTACCCGCCTGGAATCCGTCACGCTAGCTTCGCGACGCCGCCGGATAGGGGACCGCAGCAGCCCCAAACAAGGTGCGGCCAGACGATTGCGAGAAGGACCGGCTGCCTAAGTGCCGCAGAATGTCCGGTAGGTTCCGAAGTCCTCCGGTGCGCCGACGGCGTAGCGTTCGAGTCCCAGGCGGTCGTCAAACGGCGCGGTGACAGCTTCCAGCAGGCGTCCGAGCGGCTCCAGATCGCCCGCCGCCGCTGCTGTGAGGGCTTCCTCCACCAGATGGTTGCGGGGGATATAGACGGGATTGGCCAGATCCATCGCAGCGGAGTCCGGGCCGAGAGCCAGCCAGCGTTCCAGCCATCCGTCCAGACCCTGCCCGTCGCCGCCGACTACGGCGTGCACCGGCCCGACGTCGCCCCGCGCCGCAGCCCCGAGGGACCTGAAGAAGGAGGTGTAATCGGCGCCAGTGTCCTGCAGCAGGTTCACGAGCTGATCCACCAGTGGCAGCACCACCGAGTCGTCATGGTTGGTGGCGATCCCCAGCTTGGCCTTCATTCCGGATGCCCACGCGGCACCGTACTGGTCCCGGAACCGACCGAGCGATTCGGTGGCCAGCGCGACAGCCTGCTCCTGGTCATCGTGGAGGAGGGGCAACAACGCCTCGGCGAGCCTGGCCAGGTTCCATTCAGCGACCACCGGTTGGTTGGCGTAGGCGTAGCGACCGGCATCGTCAATGGAGCTGAACACCGCTCCGGGATCGAACCCGTCCATGAAGGCACAAGGGCCGTAGTCGATTGATTCCCCGGAAATGGTCATGTTGTCGGTGTTCATCACCCCATGCACAAACCCGACGAGCATCCACCTGGCCACCAGGGAGGCCTGGGCAGCCTGGACAGCCTGGAACAGGGCGAGATAGGGGTGGTCGGCGGTCGCGGCGTCGGGATAGTGGCGGCTGATCGCGTGATCGGCGAGGCGGCGGAGGAGGCCGACGTCGCCCATGGTCTGTGCGTACTGGAAGCTGCCGACCCGGAGGTGGCTGGACGCCACCCGGGCCAGCACTGCGCCGGGCAGGAGGGTTTCCCTGCGGACCGATCGTCCGGTTGCCACGACGGCGAGGGAACGGGTCGTGGGAATCCCGAGGGCGTGCATGGCTTCGCTGATGATGTATTCCCGGAGCATTGGTCCGACGGCGGCCAGGCCGTCGCCGCCTCGGGCGAAGGGGGTGCGACCCGACCCCTTGAGGTGCAGGTCGCACCGGTCGCCGCCCACGTCAGTGAGTTCTCCGAGGAGGAGCGCCCGTCCGTCGCCGAGACGGGGGGAAAACCCACCGAACTGGTGCCCGGCGTAGCCCTGCGCTACCGGGGTCGCGCCTTCGGGCACTGCGGTACCCGTCAGGAGGCCGAGCCCCTCCGGCGTGCGCAGGGCGGAGCTGTCGAGCCCCAGGTGCGCGGCGAGGGGGTCGTTCAGGACGAGCAACCGGGGTTCGGGCGCTGCTTCTGCCTGCCAGGGAATCGCCAGCTCGGGCAGTTCCCGCGCGAAGCGGTTGTCGAGTGAGAGTGCCAGCTCGGGTGTAACGCTCATTATGTGAGCCTACAGGGCCTGGTTCGACGGCGGGGGAGTCCGACGGCGGCGCGCGGCGACCGGAACGCTAGTCATCGGACACCTTCCGGAGTGCTGCAGCTTCGGATGCTTCCCGGTGCTGACCGAGCCACCACGCGACACCAACGGTGATTACGGTGGAGGCGAGGATTGGCAGTAGCCAGCTGAGCCAAAACAGATCCGGGTTGTAGCCTAGCCCCGTGAACTGCACGATCACCCAGCTGGCCAGACCCGAGGCGAGGGCGAGGACCGGCAGCAGCAACGTGTTGTAGTGCTGATGGTGCCGGTTGGCGAATCGCACGGCAAGGCCGAGCACCAGCGTCACCAGGGTGACTGCCAAGAGCGTTACCATGCCCCACCCCGCCTCTGGTCCTGGTTGCGCCGCTCGCTAGAGGGCCCCGAAACCTACCCGGCGTGACTCTTCGGCGCCGATTTCCACGTAGCCGAGAACGTTTGCCGGCACGATGACGTGGCGGCCCTTGCTGTCCGCCAGCCGGAGCTCAGAACCGCCGTTCATCGCCTTTGCAACAATGTCCGCAACCTCGTCGGCGGTCTGTTCGGACTCGAGAACGATTTCCCGGTTGACGTTCTGGATACCAATCTTGATTTCCATGGCGGTTCCTCCTGCTATAGCGGTAAGTGGGTGGTGATTGCTTGCCCTCACTGGAACTTACTCTAGATTTCCTTGGGGAAGCGACTGATTCCGCGCCAAGCTAAACGGTAAATCAGCTCGCTCGCGGCATCGATGTCCATGCTGCCGTCAGTCTCCAGCCAGTAGCGCGCGCTGACCTGTGCCATCCCGGCCAGACCGTGCCCCAGCAGAGTCGCTTCCAGATGGGACAGGCGGGTGTCCTCCGCGATCACGCCGGCGATCGCGTCGGCAAACCGGGCGTTGAACTCTTCCAGCCGGCCGCTGACGTCGGGGTCGTTGAACAAATCGGATTCAAAGACCAACCGGTGAGCCTGGCTGTCCTGGGCGATGAACTGGAAGTACGCCCGCATCGTGGCGTGCACCCGGAGCTTGTTGTCGGTGGTGGACTGGAGAGCCTCCACCAGCAGGGCGGTCAGCTCGGCGAGGTGGCTTTCCAGCAATGCCAGGTATAGCTCCCGCTTCCCCGGGAAGTGCTGGTACAGCACTGGCTTGCTGACCTTCGCCACCTCGGCAATTTCGTCCATCGCCGCACCGTGGTACCCGTTGGCAACAAACACTTCGTGGGCGGCGCTCAGCAGCTGACGCCGTCGCTCATCCCGCGGGAGGCGGGTTGGTTTGCCGCCTGTCGGTGCTTCTGCGCTCACAGTTCGTCTGGCTTTCGGTCGAGGGTGTCCCACAGTGGGGCCGGGGAGGTAGCCTCCAGTTTACCCGTGGGTAACCTCTCCGGTCGCGCGGCTGGCCCCCGGCAGTTCAACGGGCATACATTTAATGCATGAGCACAAACGGCCAGGCTCTGGCCCCCCTGGTTGCCCCGCATGCCACGCTGACCCGGGAAGAGACTGAGCGCTATTCCCGCCACCTGATCATCCCCGAATTTGGGATGACAGCGCAGCAGCGTCTGAAGAACGCCCGGGTGCTGGTCATCGGTGCCGGTGGCTTGGGCTCCCCAGCGCTGCTGTACCTCGCCGCGGCCGGGGTAGGGACACTCGGCATTGTCGACGACGACGTCGTCGACCTGTCCAACCTGCAACGCCAGATCATCCACGGGGTCTCGAACGTCGGGCAGTCGAAGGCGGAATCGGCGGCCCAGCGCATCGCGGAACTGAATCCGCTGGTCACCGTCATCAAACACGAGGTGCGGCTGGACAACAGCAACGCCGTGGACATCTTCTCCGGGTACGACCTCATTCTGGATGGCACCGACAACTTCGCCACCCGCTACCTGGTCAACGATGCTGCCGAGATCCTGGGAAAGCCCTATGTCTGGGGCTCAATTCTCCGGTTCGACGGGCAGGTGAGCGTGTTCTGGGCCAAGCACGGCCCGAGCTACCGCGACCTGTATCCGGATGCCCCACCGCCAGGATCGGTGCCGTCCTGCGCCGAGGGCGGGGTGCTCGGTGTCCTGTGTGCCCAGATCGGGTCGGTCATGGTCAACGAGGCGATCAAGTTGATCACCGGCACGGGGGTTTCGCTGCTGGGTAGGGTGCTGATCTTCGATGCACTGCAAATGAGCTGGCGCGAGGTGCGCGTCCGTCGCGATCCCGACGCGTCGCCGGTTACCGAGCTGATGGACTACCAGGCGTTCTGTGGACTCCCGGCCGCTGGCGACACAGCGGCCGACGAAGCGTCGGAGAACCGCGTGCCGTCGGTCAGCGTCGCCGAGCTCGAGCGGTTGCTCCGCGAGCGGGGAAGCGGGGAGCGAGATTTCGACCTGATCGACGTCAGGGAACCGGGGGAATACGAAATTGTCCGCATCGACGGCGCTACTCTCATGCCCAAGAACTCGGTGCTCTCCGGCGAACTGGCGGTCAGTGCGGACCGGGATGTCTACGTGCACTGCAAGGCGGGTGGGCGATCAGCCGACGTGGTCCGGCACCTGCGCACCGAAGGACACTCGCGGGTCTACAACGTGGACGGCGGCATCCTGGAGTGGGTCAAACAGATTGAGCCGGAGAAGCCGGTCTACTAGAACTGAGTCAGGTTAGGCAGTGCCGGTGGCAGGCGGATCCTGCCGTACCGGGCAGCTGGCTTCGCCCGACTGGTCGTCCGGGGCATCCAGGTTGATGCCGTACAACGCTTCCAGCGCTGCGGCGTAGTCCTGTTGGCGGCCGTCGGCGGCCAGTTCCCGGGCGCGGACCGTCGGCACGTGCAGCAGTTGGCGGACCATCCGCCGCAGAGCGAACTCCACTTCTTCTGCCGCCGCGGTGCACCCGTGCTGGGCTCTGACTTTCTGCATTTCGGATTCCAGCACCTGCTGGGTGTGCTTCCGGAGCGCGACGATAGCCGTGTCCATGGCCCGCGAGTTCTGGCGGTCCTGGAAGTTCCTCGCGGCATCGGCGACGAGTGTGCTCGCCTGGCTGAGGGCCGCGGCCTGTTCGCTGGGGGCTGCAGCCCGCACCGACTCGAGGGTGATCAGTTCAACGTTGTGCAGGGCACCCACGGCTGGGTCGAAATCGTGGCTGAGCGCGAGGTCGACGATGATCAGGGGCTTGTCGACGCCGGCGCGGACCCGCTCGACGTCGTCGGCCTCGACCCGGTTGTCGCTGCCGCTGCAGCCCACCACAATGTCGGCCTCAGCCAGCGCTGCGGGGAGGGTTTCGGAGGTCAGCGCGACGCCGCCCCGGGTGGAGACAAAGGTTTCGGCGCGGTCGGAGGAGGAGTAGACCGAGACGTTGGTGCAGCCCTTCTCCTTCAGCAGTGCCATGGTGGCACCGGCGTAGGCGCCGGTCCCGAACACCACCACTGACTTGTCAGCGAATTCGCGGGTCAGCGAAAGGTCAGCTGCGAGTTCAAGGGCGACCGACACGATGGAGCGGCCCTGGCTGCCCAGGGCTGTCTGTGCCCCGACGTCCTTCGCGGTGCGGGAGGCTTCCTGGAAGAGTCGAACCAGCGGTCCGCTGGTGGTCCCTTTGGCCTGGGATTCGATCAATGCGCGACGCACCTGGCCGGCGATTTCCCGCTCGCCGACGACGGCCGAGTCAAGGCCCGCACCGACAGCGAAGAGGTGACGGGCAACATCCTCGCCCGTGCGGGTGGTGAAGGCCGATGAAACCCAGCTCTCGGGTAGACCCGACAGCTCACTGATGCGGGCGATGACTGTGGAGCGTGCAGCCTCCACATCGTCGCTGGACGGGGCATCGCAATAGATTTCGAGGCGGTTGCAGGTGGCCAGGGTGACTGCCCCGGAGACCGCCGGGCCGTCAGCGAGCACAACGGATGCGACCTGGTCGGCGCCGACACTGAGTCGGGCGACGGTTTCCAGATCCACATCGGAATGGGTTGCAACCAAGGATAGTAAAACCACAGCCCCACCAGCATAGCGAAATCTGTGCCCCACCCTTGAATAGGATTGCCTAAGTTCCCCGCCAATCCAGGGATCGGGGCGACCCGGTTCGGGGTGAGATTCACCACCTTGCGCCAGCCGGAGGGCGGGGGAGCCGGGCGGTCCACCACATGTCGGCGACGGGCGGGTTAACCCAAACCGTCCGAACTTGGGCACAATCGAGATATGACTTTGAGTGCAACACACCCCCTGGTAGATGGCCGGACTTCCTCCTCGCCACTGATCTCGGCCTACCGCGGTGAGCGGCCCAGCCGTCGCCCGGTGTGGTTCATGCGCCAGGCCGGGCGATCGCTGCCCGAGTACCGCAAACTGCGGGAGGGGACAGCAATGCTCGACTCGTGCCTGGACCCGGCTATGGCCTCGGAGATCACCCTCCAGCCGGTCCGCCGCCACGACACGGATGCGGCCATCTTCTTCTCGGACATCGTCATCCCGCTGAAACTTGCTGGCGTCGACGTCGACATTGTCCCGGGAATCGGGCCGGTGCTCGGCTCCCCGATCCGCACCGCCGCCGACGTCGCGGCGCTGCCGGAGCTCACCGACGAGGCGCTTGAACCGATCCGGCAGGCGGTCGCGCTGACCGTCGCTGAACTCGGCAGCACCCCACTGATCGGTTTCGCAGGCGCGCCGTTCACGCTCGCCGCCTACATGGTCGAGGGCAAACCGTCCCGCGACCACCTCGGCCCCCGCACCATGATGCACTCCGACCCGGAGACCTGGGGTGCTCTTACGCGCTGGGCTGCCGACGCGTCGGGCAAGTTCCTCCGGGCCCAGCTGGAAGCCGGTGCCAGCGCGGCGCAGCTGTTCGATTCATGGGCTGGATCCCTCGGTCTGGCGGACTACCAGGCACACGTCGCCCCCGCCTCCGGCCGTGCCCTCGAGTTCGTCAGGGGCCTCGGCGCACCCCTCATCCATTTCGGGACCGGCACCTCGGAGCTGCTGGTCGCCATGCGCGATGTCGGGGTGGACGTGGTGGGAGTGGATTACCGGCTTCCCCTCGACGAGGCCAACCGGCGTCTCGGCGGCACGGTTCCGCTGCAGGGCAACATCGACCCTGCCCTGCTCACCGCGCCGTGGGAGGTGCTCGAAGCACACGTGCTCGACGTACTGAAGGCAGGGTCAGCCGCCCCGGGCCACGTGGTGAACCTCGGCCACGGGGTACCGCCGGACACCGATCCCACGGTCCTCACGCGCATCGTCGAACTCGTCCACTCGGTGGAACCGTAACCATGCCGCACCGCACCACTGTTTCCCGCCAGGCGGCGGCCAAGACCGTCGTCGTCATCGGTGGCGGAATGGCCGGGCTGATCGCGGCCCGTGAGCTGGTGGGCCGGGGTCTGGACGTCACAGTCCTCGAGCGCTCAGCGGGTTTCGGCGGTTGCGTTGCCGACCACGAGGTCGCCGGGCTGAGGCTGGACAGCGGTGCCGAGTCCTACTCCACCCGTTCGGAGACGGTCCCGGCGCTGGCACGCGAACTGGGCCTCGGGGACCTGCTGGTCACCCCCAACCCGGTGGGCGCCTGGATCCGGTTCCCCGGAAAAGACCCCCAGCACAGCGCGATGCCGTTGCCCCGCAGCGGCATCCTGGGTATTCCCGCCGACGTGCTGGACCCCGACATCGTTAAGGCCATCGGCCGGGCGGGAGCGCTGCGCGCATCCCTGGACCGGGTGCTGCCCCTCGGAAGCCTGTACAAGGACGACGGCGTCAGCCTCGGCGAGGTGGTGCGCGCACGGATGGGAGTGGACGTCCTCGACCGTCTCGTTGCCCCGGTGGTCGGCGGAGTATTCTCGGCTGACCCCGATGACTTGGACGTCGATTCGGTGGCACCGGGCCTCCGCAAGATGATGAAGAAGCACGGGTCACTCGGCGCTGCAGTAGGCGCCATGCGCGCAGCAGCGCCGGCCGGATCAGCGGTCGGGGGACTGAGCGGAGGGATGGCCCAGCTCACGCGGGTGCTGACCATTGAACTGCGCGCCGCCGGCGTTCACCTGCAGCCCGGGAACGAAGTGCGCAGCATCGCACGCGCCGGGACCGGCTGGACGATCACCACGAGCGCTTCCACCGGCACCGAACCCACCGGCACCGAGTCCACGATGACGGCAGACGCCGTCGTGATGGCAGTGGATGGGCCTGGCGCCGTCGACCTGCTGGGTGAGGCACTGCCGCGGCTGGTCACTGACCGCCCCCGGGCGGTTCCCGGCGTTGCGCTGGTGACCCTCGTGGTCGACGTCCCGGAACTCGACGCACATCCCCGGGGAACCGGCGTCCTGGTGGCTGCGGGGGCCGAGGGAGTCAGCGCCAAAGCCCTCACCCACGCCACCGCCAAATGGCAGTGGCTGGCCGACCAGGCCGGGCCGGGTTCGCACGTGCTGCGCCTGTCCTATGGCAGGGCTGGGCAGGTGGGGGAGGAACTCGCCGATGACGACAGCCTCTACCGGCAGGCGCTCGCCGACGCATCGACCCTGCTGGAGACCCCGATTGCCGATGATGATGTGGTGGGCTGGAAGGTGGTCCGCTGGAACGGCGCCCTCCCTCACGCGTCAGTCGGTCACCGGGACCTGGTGGCACGGGTCCGTGCCGCCGCCGCTGCTGAGCGAACTCTGGAAATCACCGGCGCCTGGCTGGCAGGAACTGGTCTCGTCGCCGTGATCGACGACGCACGGGTGCGGGCGAAAGCGCTGGCCGACCGGCTCACCTAGCGGTCGGAAAATTCGGCGGCACTGTGATGTTCGCGACTTTCTACGCGCAGTAGAACCTTTGAATTTCGGTTTGCTCATTGCGGCGGGGCAGACTAGTACCATGAGTGAGCAAACCCGCACGGAGCACACGCAGAATCCTTCAACAGCCACCGACGGCGACGTCGCGGCAGAGCAGTTCTTCACCCTGTGGACGGTGTTCAAGCGGAGTGCGCTCACGCAGCCCTCCGCCACCGGATCACTCGACTCAGTAGTCGCCTCCCTTCAGGCGGACGGGGTCACGCTGCGCGGCTTCTACGACGTATCAGCGATGCGTGAGGAAGCCGACGTCATGGTCTGGCTCCACGGATCCAAGCCCGAAGCGCTGCAGGCAGCAGTCCGGAAAATCCGCCGCACCGCCGAGTTCGCGTCCGCAGAGATTGTCTGGTCGGCGATGGGAGTCCACCGGGCGGCAGAGTTCTCCAAGAGCCACTCGCCGGCCTTCTCGCGCAACGTTCCGCCGGCCGAATGGGTCTGCGTCTACCCGTTCGTCCGCTCCTACGACTGGTACATCCTGCCATCGGAAGAGCGCCGGGAAATGCTGTACGACCACGGGATGAAGGGCCGCGACTACCCGCAGGTCCTGTCCAACACCGTCTCCTCCTTCGCGCTCGGCGACTGGGAGTGGATCCTGGCCCTTGAAGCCCCCGAACTCGTTGACCTCGTTGACCTCATGCGCCACCTGCGTGAGACAGAGGCCAGGCGTCATGTTCGTGACGAAATTCCCTTTTATACCGGACGGCGGATCGATACCGCCGGGATTGCAGAGGTGCTCCTATGACCGCACAGGCATTTCACCCGCTCGACGGTGTTGACGACTCCGGCCGGATGGCGCCAAAGAACTACGACGCCATCGTGCTCGCCTCGTTCGGCGGACCCGAGGGCCAGGAGGATGTGATCCCCTTCCTCCGCAACGTCACCCGCGGCCGTGGGATCCCCGACGAGCGGCTTGAAGAGGTCTCGCACCACTACCGTGCCAATGGAGGCATCAGCCCCATCAACGCACAGAACCGTGCGCTGAAGGCAGCTATGGAAGCCGAACTGGCCAGCCGCGGGATCGACCTGCCCGTGTTCTGGGGCAACCGCAACTGGGCCCCGTTCATCGCTGACACCCTGCAGGAGGCGTACGACGCCGGCCATCGCCGCGTCCTGACTGTCACCACCAGCGCCTACTCCTGCTACTCAAGCTGCCGCCAGTACCGCGAGGACCTGGGTATGGCCCTGGTCGAGACCGGCCTCGACGGGAAGCTCGAAGTGGACAAAGTCCGTCAGTACTTCGACCACCCCGGCTTCGTCGAGCCTTTCGTTGAAGGGGTGACTGATGGTCTGGCAGCGCTGCGCCGGAAGCTCGCCGACAGCGGGGAAGCCGACGCGCCGATGCACATCCTGTTCGCGACCCACTCGATTCCCACCGGTGACGCCGACGCTGCCGGCCCCCGGGTCAACGGCGAGGCCGACGGCGGTCCCGCCTACGCAGAGGGTGCCTACGTAGCCCAGCACCTGGCCACCGCGCAGGCGGTCCTCGACCGCATCCCGACCTCGGCCAACGTCGACTGGTCGCTGGTCTACCAGTCGCGCTCCGGCGCTCCCCACGTGCCGTGGCTCGAGCCCGATATCAACGACGCCATCAAGGACCTCGCCGCTGCCGGTACCAAGGGCGTCGTGATTGTGCCCCTCGGGTTCGTCAGCGACCACATGGAAGTGAAATGGGACCTCGACACCGAGGCCCTGGAGACCTGCGCCGACCTGGGCATCCTCGCCGAGCGTGTCCCGACTCCGGGAACCCACGAGAAATTCGTGGCCGGGCTGGTGGATCTGGTCTGCGAACGCACCATTGATAACAACATTGCCGAACGGCCCGCCGCAACGAACCTGGGACCCTGGTTCGACGTGTGCCGACCGAACTGCTGTGCCAACCGTCGGGGACCGAAGCCTACCGTTGCTGCCGCCGACTCGACGGTCGGTGTTTCGGGGACGGCTCCGGCCTCGTGACCCAGCCGCTCCGGGTTGGTACGCGCGCCAGCGCGCTGGCTCTCACCCAGACCACCACGGTCGCCGAACGGGTTAGCGACCTGAGCGGGGCGCACCACGAACTGGTCCGGATCCGCACCGAGGGGGACGTCCACAAGGGGTCCCTTACCCAGATCGGCGGGACCGGGGTGTTCGTCGCCGCGCTCCGCGACGCGCTGCTCGATGACCGCTGTGACCTTGCCGTGCACTCCCTGAAGGATCTGCCCACCACCCCCGCCGACGGGCTGACAGTAGCTGCGATCCCTGAACGCTCCGACACCCGTGACGCGCTCTGCGCCCGCGACGGACTGACTCTGGCTACCCTGCCTGACGGTGCCACGGTGGGAACCGGGTCCCCCCGCCGGGCGGCGCAGTTGCGTGCAGCCCGGCCCGGCCTGGACGTCATCGACATCCGCGGCAACGTTGACACCCGCCTGGGCAGGGTCGCTGGGCTCAGTGACTCGGGGCCCGGGGACCTGGACGCGGTGGTCCTCGCAGCAGCCGGGCTGCTCCGGCTCGGCCGTGATTCACACATCACCGAGCTCATCGACCCGACCGTCATGTTGCCGGCTCCGGGCCAGGGAGCCCTTGCCGTTGAATGCCGGACCAGCGACGCCGAAGACTCATCGTTCGCCGCTGCCCTGCGCGACTATGACCACACGAGCACCCGGCTGGCGGTCACAGCCGAGCGGGCCGTCCTGCGCCGGCTCGAAGCGGGGTGCAGTGCACCCATTGGGGCGCTCGCCACGATCAACGAGGGGGTCCTTGCCCTGCAGGCAGTGGTCTGCAGCCTCGACGGGACGAAACTGCTGCGCCTGGCCCGCTCGGGACGGGACCTCTCAGTTGACGGGGCCGACGCGCTCGGTGTTGGGCTTGCTGAGGACCTCCTTGCTGCGGGGGCAGCCACCATCGCGCCACTCACCGCTCAATGACCCCAGCCCCGGCCTCCGGTGCGCTGCCGCTTGATGGTGTCAGCACCGTATTGCTGCGCGGGGCAGACCAGGCAGGGCCGATTGTCGGGGAACTGGCCCTTCGGGGCGCGACCGTGAAACTGCTGCCGCTCATTGACTTCGAAATCCCCGATGACACCGGACCGCTCGATGCAGCTCTGCACCGCCTGCAGTCGGGGGGTTTCAGCTGGCTCGTCGTGACGAGCAGCACCACCGTCCGCGCCCTGAAACAGCGGTCCGCCCATCTCGGGCTGGATCTCCCCGGCGGGTTGCCCCGCCACACCCGCGTCGCGGCAGTCGGCGAGGCCACCGCCAGTGCGCTGGCGGCCGAAGGGTACCGGGTGGATCTGGTGCCCGGGCGGACCGGCCAGGAAAGCGCCGCGTCCGGGCTGGCCGCAGCCCTGCGCACGCTGCCACCCGAAGGCCAAGTCCTGCTCCCGCAGGCCGACCTCGCGGCTGACACCCTGGAACGTTCGCTCAGCGGGCAGGGCTGGGATGTTCATAGAGTGATCGCCTACCTCACCGTTGCCTACCCGGCCGCTCCAGGACGGCGGCTGACCACCCTGGTCCCACCGGAAGCCGAGCGGGACGCGCCGACGTCGGCCGCGACCTCGGCTCCGACCGAACTGGATCCCGCAGGGTTCTGGGCGGCCGTGGCCGACGGCGCAGTCGACGCGGTGGTATTCACCTCACCGAGTACCGTCCGCAGGCTGGGCGAACAAAAGCCCAAACCAAGTGGAGCGAATTTCCCGGCCGGTCTAGCCGCCGTCATGATTGGCGCCAGCACGGCTGCCGAAGCGGTGCGGTGGGGCATTCCCGTCGCAGCCGTCGCCGAGGAACCGACCCCCGCGGGAATAGCGGACGCCGTTGCCGCCGCGGTGCGGGACCACCCCTGATCGTGACAGGCTAAGTGCAAGAGAGAAGGAGCACCATGAGTTTCCCCCAACACCGGCCCCGTCGGCTGCGGACCACACCGGCGCTGCGCCGGCTGACGGCCGAGCACCGGCTCAGCCCCGCCGAGCTGGTGCTGCCAGCCTTCATCAGGGAGGGCCTCACCAGCCCACACCCTATTTCCTCGATGCCCGGGGTGGTCCAGCACACCACCGACTCCCTGAAGCGTGCCGCAGCGGAAGCTGTCGGGTTGGGAGTTGGTGGCATCATGCTGTTTGGTGTCCCGGCGCACCGAGATGCGACCGGCAGCGCCGGCCTGGACCCGGACGGCGTGCTGAACCGGGCAATCGCCGATGTCCGCGCCGAGGTGGGCGATGGCCTTGTCATCATGAGTGACGTGTGCCTTGATGAATTCACCGACCACGGGCACTGCGGTGTCCTGGCCGCTGACGGCACGGTCGACAACGACGCCACGCTCGCCATTTACGCCGAGATGGCCGTCGCCCAGGCGGACGCTGGCGCGCATGTGCTGGGGCCGTCCGGGATGATGGACGGCCAGGTGGCGGTCATCCGCCAGGCCCTCGAGGAAGCGGGACACCAGGAGACAGCCGTGCTGGCCTACGCCGCCAAGTACGCTTCAGCGTTCTACGGTCCGTTCCGGGAGGCGGTTGACTCGCAGCTGCAGGGCGACCGGCGCACCTACCAGATGGACGCAGCCAACCGCCGCGAGGCACTGCTTGAGGTCGAACTGGACCTTGAGGAGGGCGCGGATATGGTGATGGTCAAACCCGCCATGAGCTACCTCGACATCCTCGCCGACGTCGCAGCGCTGTCCCCCGTGCCGGTCGGCGCCTACCAGATTTCCGGTGAGTACGCCATGATCGAAGCCGCCGCGGCCAACGGGTGGATCGACCGCCGCCGGGCCATCGAAGAATCTGTCCTTGGCATCAAGCGCGCCGGCGCGAACATTATTTTGACCTATTGGGCCACCGAACTTGCCGGCTGGCTGAAGGAGCAACACTCATGACCGTTTCAGAAGATCTTTTCGCTAGGGCTCAGACCCTGATGCCGGGCGGTGTGAACTCGCCGGTCAGGGCCTTTGGTTCGGTCGGAGGCACCCCCCGTTTCCTGGTCTCCGCGAAGGGCCCGCACGTCACCGATGCCGACGGCCGGGAGTACGTCGACCTGGTCTGCTCGTGGGGCCCCGCCCTGCTCGGACATGGGCACCCTGCGGTGCTGGACGCGGTGCACCGTGCCGCTGACAACGGTCTGTCCTTTGGAGCGTCCACCCCCGCTGAGGCCGATCTGGCACAGCTGGTGCAGGATAGGGTGCCAGCCGTGGAACGTCTCCGGATGGTCTCCACGGGCACCGAAGCCACCATGACCGCTGTCCGGCTCGCCCGTGGCTACACCGGACGCAACCTGATCGTGAAGTTCGCCGGGTGCTATCACGGTCACCTCGACTCGCTGCTGGCCGCCGCTGGCTCCGGCGTGGCCACCCTGGCGTTGCCCGGCTCAGCCGGAGTCACCGCGGCCACCGCCGCCGAGACACTGGTCCTGCCCTACAACGACCTTGCCGCTGTCGAGGCCGCGTTCGCCGAACACGGAGATTCAATCGCCGCGGTAATCACCGAGGCAGCGCCTGCCAACATGGGCGTCGTCACCCCCGGTCCCGGTTTCAACGCCGGTCTCGCCAGGATTACTGCGGCGCATGGCGCGCTGCTCATCGTCGACGAGGTCCTCACCGGATTCCGGGTGGGCGCGGGCGGGTACTGGGGCCTCACCGGGGGTGTCGCTGACACTGCCGAGGCCTGGACCCCCGACCTGCTGACCTTCGGAAAGGTGATTGGTGGTGGCCTTCCCGCGGCGGCCCTCGGCGGCCGCGAAGAGGTAATGAACCACCTCGCCCCGCTCGGTCCCGTCTATCAGGCTGGCACGCTCTCAGGTAACCCGCTGGCGATGGCGGCCGGGGTAGCCCAGCTGACCGCCGCAACGCCGGAGGTCTACCGGCAGATCGACTCCGCCTCGCTGGCCCTGTCAACGGCACTGTCCAGCGAACTGGACCGCGCCGGGGTTGATCATTCCATCCAGCGGGCCGGGAACCTGTTCAGCGTGGCCTTCGGTACGTCGTCGGGCGGCGTGCACAACTACGCCGACGCGCTGGCGCAGCAGGCCTACCGGTACGCACCGTTCTTCCACTCAATGCTGGATTCAGGCGTCTACCTTCCGCCGTCGGTGTTCGAGGCGTGGTTCCTGTCCTCGGCGCACGACGACGCGGCCATGAACCGGATCTACGAAGCGCTGCCCGCAGCAGCGGCCGCCGCAGCGGGAGCGACTCCGGACAACTGAACCTGACTCAAGACAACAAAGAACCCCGCACCGAGACGGTCTGCGCTCTCGGTGCGGGGTTCTTTGGGTTATGTATCGTTTAGGAAGCCGGTGCGACGTCGCCGCTCGGCCACTGCTCCTCGATGTAGGCCTTGACCTCGGGGGAGTGGAGGAGCTCTTCCAGCTTGTCGATCCGGGCGTCACCCTCCGAAGCGGTGTTCCATGCCAGGAAGTTTGCATACGGGTTGCCGTCCAGCGACTCCACCACCAGAGCGTCGGTGGTGCTCAGGCCGGCGTCGAGAATGTAGTTCCCATTGATGATCGCCAGGTCGACGCTGGGATCCTGCAGGTCGTTGAGCAGCAGCTCAGGCTGGTTCTCGATGAACTCCAGACCCATCGGGTTTTGCTCGTCGGACAGGGCGAGCACCGACGCGTCCTCGGCAACATCCTCCAGCAGCCCGGCATCCTGCAGCAGGGTCAGCGCACGGGCCTGGTTCGACGGGTCGTTGGTGATCGCAATGCGTCCACCCTCGGGGATATCAGCGATGTCGCCGTGCTGCTCGGAAAAGGCAGCGTACGGTTCGATGTGGACACCCTCGCCGTGGGAGAACTCGTAGCCCTGACCCTCGACCTGGCTCTCGAAATAGGGCAGGTGCTGGAAATAGTTGGCATCCAGATCCCCGTCGCTGAGAGCGATATTGGGGGTGGTGTAGTCGTCGAACTCGGTGATCTCCAGGTCGAGCCCTGCGTCTTCGGCCAGATTTTCATCGACGAACTCGAGGATCCGGGCGTGGGGCTGCGGGCTTGCGCCAACGGTGATGGTCTGGGGGTTCGCCGGGTCCAGCGAGGAGACGACCTCGGTATCCGCCGACCCTCCACAGGCGCTCAGGGCCAGGGAAGCAGCGACACCGGTGATGGTGAGGGTGAGTAGCTTGCGCAACAGAATTGGTTTCCTTTCAAGATGACTTACAAAAAGACTTGTGACCTGGTGGGCTAGCTGCCGACCACCTGGACGGCTGCCCGACGGCGGAGGCGTTTGCCGCTTCCGGCTGTCGCGGCCGAGCGATGGTCAACGCGGCGGGCGGCGGCATCACCGGCAAGCTGGATCGCCTGCACAATGAGCACGATGATGATGATCACCACCACCATGACTGTGGTGTCGAATCGTTGCAGGCCGTAGTTGTAGGCCAGGCGTCCGAGCCCGCCACCGCCGATGATCCCTGCCATCGCCGAGTAGCCGACCAGGGTGACCAGCGTCGTCGTGAACGCGGCGATCAGGCCAGGAAGCGCCTCACGAAGCAGGACCTTGCTCACCACCTGCATCCGGGTGGATCCCATCACGAGGGCGGCATCGATCTTCCCGCTGCTCACGTCCCTCAGTGACGTCTCGACCAGGCGTGCGAAGAACGGGATGGCTCCAATGCTCAGTGACACCGACGCCGCGACCGGTCCGATCGACGTGCCGGTCAGGAGCCGGGCCAGCGGGATCAGCGAAACCATCAGGATGGCGAATGGAATGGAACGGGTGATGTTGACGACGACGCCGCTGATCACCTTGTTGGTCAGTGGCATGGGACGGAGCCCGTCGGGGGCGCTGGCTGACAGGAAGACACCCAGGGGCAGCCCGATCAACAGGGTAAAGAACCCCGAGATGCCGACCATTTGCAGGGTCGCAGCAAACTCCTCGGGCAACGCGCGGGTGATGCCAGGGTTGGTGAACAGCTGATCAAGAAATTCCATTACGCCACCTTCGCCGAGACGCCCTGGGCCTGCAGGTACTCGAGCATTTCATCGATCGGCGCTGGCTCCTCGACCTCGATGCGGAGCCGGCCAAACCGGCTGTCTGCAAGCGTCTCCACACTTCCGGCCAGCACGTTGATCCTCAGGTCGAACTGGCGTCCAAGGTCGGATAGGACGGGCCCGGAGGCGACGTCACCGGCCAGCAATAGTTCAAGGGCCGGCCGGTCGCCAGGTCGGTGGGCTGGCAATGGCAGGAGTGCCTGCGACAGCTTCCCGTCAAGCTTGGCGGCGACGTCCCGCAGTTGGCCATGCTCCACAACGCGTCCATCTTCCAGAAGGGAAACCGAGTCGCAGATGCGCTTCACGACATTCATCTCGTGCGTGATGATGAGCACGGTCAAGCCCAGGGTGTCGGTGAGATTGTGGATCAGGTCCAGGATGTCATCGGTGGTCGTTGGGTCGAGGGCTGATGTGGGTTCGTCGCAGAGCAGCACATCCGGGTCGGAGGCCAGGGCCCGCGCAATCCCGACCCGTTGTTTCTGACCGCCGGAAAGCTGCGAGGGGTAGGCGTCAGCGAAACCGGCGAGGCCCACCAGGTCCAGGAGCCGTGCGACAGTGCTGGCAATGTCGGCCTTCGGCGTCTTCACCAGCTCCAGCGGATGGGCGACGTTCTGCGCTGCTGTCCGCGAATCCATCAGGTTCGCGTGCTGGAACACCATTCCGATCCGACGTCGTGCGGTGCGGATTTGTGAATCGGGGACCGCGGTGAGTTCCCGGCCGTCGATCGTCACTGAGCCCGAAGTGGGACGGTCGAGGAGGGTCAGGCACCGGACGAGGGTGGACTTTCCGGCACCTGAGTGCCCAATGATCCCGTGGATTGACCCCCGCGGCACTGTCAGAGACACACCGTCCAGAGCGGTGATGGTGCGGGTGCCCTGCTGGTAGGTCTTGCGCAGGTCGGAGACGGTGATCATTGGCCCTCACGGTTGCAGATGCGCCCCAGGGCCTTGATGGATCCTGGTGGCGGGCGCACTCGCCAGCGCCCAAGCCATCTTCACACGCATGAAAGAAGTGACTGAACTTTTGTGCTAAGCATCACGCTGACATTGCCAATCCGGGATCTGCGCGACGATACTCGAAGAATCTTCGACTGCTCGTCGTTGGGAAGCGCTGAATCGGTGACGAGGCGAGGCGGAAGAAGTGGGGAGCGGTGGCTAGGAGGCGATTGCCGGCCAACGCCCCTCGACCACTGCCGACGGGTCCTCGCGGCGGAGGTACTCCTGAAAGCTCTCGGCCTGCCGCGCCGCCCACACCACCTGCGATGCGTGAAGCGCATCGGCCGGGTGCTGCAGGCGGGGGAACCGGGCAGCCAGGACCGCTGCCACCCGTAACGTCGCCAGTACATCGGCGGCCGAGGTGTGGGCGTTCTCGAATGGCACCCCATAGTGCTGGCACATGGCGGTCAGGGTCCGTTTGCCGCGCCGGTAGCGGTCCGCCTGCTTGTCCATGATGTAAGGATCCAGCACGGGGAACGGCAGCGGCACCGATACGCCGTGACGTTCGCCTTCGCGGGCCAGCACGGTGAAGTCGTAACGGGCATTGAAGGCAAGCACCGGGGTGCCCGCGGCGAACAACCGGCCGAGGACCGCAGCGACCTGTCCGACAACCTGCTGCACCGGTTGGCCGTCCCGACGGGCCCGTTCGGTGCTGACCCCGTGGATGGCTGCGGCCTCGGCGGGAATCTCGACACCGGGGTCAGCCAGCCATTCGTGCTGTTCCAGCAGCGCCCCGTCGCCGTCGACCAGCAGGATCGAGGCGGTCACAATCCGCGCCTGCTGCGGATCGCGTCCGGTGGTTTCGAGATCAAATGCTGCGCGGGGGTGGTGGTGCCAACTGTCCATACCTCAAGACGCTATCGGTCGGCTACGACATTTTCGGGGAGGTTCCTCCGGCTAGGCTGGAATTCATGCGTGCGGACTTTGCTGAGGCGGTGTATGAGGTGGCGGAGCAGATTCCCGCCGGCCTGGTGTTGTCCTACGGCGACATTGCCGAACTCCTGGAAATGGCAGGCCCGCGCCAGGTGGGGGCTGCGATGTCCCGCTCCGGGGACGGCGTGCCCTGGTGGCGGGTTATCCGCGCGAGTGGGCAGCCACCCCGCGGCCTCAGCGCACGGGCGGTGCCCTTCTACACGGCAGAAGGAACTCCGCTGCGCACCAAAGAACCGGAAGTGGAAGGGTCCGCAGCCGGGTACACAATCGATATGCGGGCGGGACGCTGGCATCCGACAGCCCAGGAACGCACCATCCTCGACGGCATCCGCGACCGCCTTGCGGCCTACTCCGATCCGGCAGCGGCCCTCCCGGGATCGGCTGAGACTGTGTCAGGCGAAAGAATTGCGTCTCAGAAGGCTGCGGCGAAAATGTCAGTGGCCCGTGATGAGCTGTTGCCATGAGTTTGATACCACGGCTGGTGACCGCTCCGGGCGCCGATGAGCCCGCCTCCTCAGTACCCCACCTCAGCCCCGAGCAGCTCCGGGTTGTTGAGCTGGGTGCAGGCAGCGGGCCGGTGCTGGTGCTCGGCGGCCCCGGCACCGGCAAGTCAACCGTCCTGATCGAGTCGGCCGTGCGCCGGATCAACGAGGAGGATCTCGACCCGTCGACGGTGCTGATGCTTGCCCCCTCACGACTGGGTGCCGCCCGGTTGCGTGACGCATTGACCGCCCGCCTAAACCGGAGCCTCAGCACCGCACCGGCGCGCACCTGGACCTCCTACGCGTTTGACCTGATCCGCAGGGCACGGATCGCCGGCAGGATGCCGGAGCTGGTCCGCAGCCCCCGGCTACTCTCCGGCGCTGAGCAGGACCTCATCATCAAGGAACTCCTGGACGGCCACAACCGGCCCGGGGTCATCGCGCTCGGCTGGCCGGACGGGCTGTCCCTGGCCCTGGGCACCCGTGGGTTCAGGCAAGAGGTCAGGGAGCTGTTCGACCGGGTCAGCGAATACGGAATGGACCCGGCCGAACTCGCGGATCTGGGCCGCCGGTTCGACCGGCCCGACTGGACGGCTGGCGCTCAGCTGTACCGTGAGTACCGCGACGTCGTGGACCTGCGGATGCCCGAAGCCTTTGACCCTGCCGGAGTCCTGACCGCCGCCCGGCACCTGCTGGAGTTCGATGAGGAGTTCCTCGATCAGGAGCGTGCCCGCCTGCGGCTGATACTGGTGGATGACTACCAGGAGTCCAACGCGGCCGTCCACGCATTGCTGACCCTGCTGGCCCGGGACCGCGACGTACTGGTGGCGTCGTGCCCGGACACGGTGGTCCACGGATTCAGGGGTGCCCGGCCGGAGCTCACCGGGAGACTCGCAACAGACCTGACGTCCACCACTGAACTCCACACCATTGCGCTCACGGCTTCCCACCGGTTGTCAGGCCCGCTGGCCAGTGCCTGGCAGAACGTCGCCTCACGCATCTCGGTGGTGGGCGGTTCGCCGGTGTACAGGACGCTTGAAGTTCCGACGCCGGGCACGGGAACCGTTCCAACCGCGGGAACGACCAACGTTTCGGCGCACCTGGTCGATTCTTCGTTCCACGAACTGCGGTACGTTGCCCAACGCATTCTCGAGGCACAGCTCTTCGGCGGACGAAGCCTCGCCGATGTCGCAGTAATTGTCCGGACCGGCGCACAGGTGAACGAGTTCCAGCGCTACCTGACGGGCCAGGGCATTCCCGTTAACGTTCCGGCGGCCGAGCGCGCCATCCGCGACGAACCTGCGGTGAAGCCACTCCTGGACATCTTCGGTGTGGTGCTGGGACAGGTCCACCTCGACGCCGAGGTAGCCGTTTCACTGCTCTGCTCGCGGATAGGGGGAGCCGGGACCCTTGAACTTCGTCGGCTACGCCAGAGTCTCCGCCAGGAGGAGGTGGCGTCCGGCCGCGGACGTACCAGCGACGAACTGCTCGTGGAAGCGCTGACCGATCCCCAGCTGCTCAGCTCCGGGTTGCAGGGCGGTACGGCGGCACGCCGGATCTGTCGCGTGATCGCCGCTGGAACCGCTGCGCTCGACGCACCCGGAGCCAACCCCGAGACGGTGTTGTGGGCCCTGTGGGAGGCCTCCGGATGGTCCTCCAAATGGGCTGACGCGGCAGTGGCGGACGGGCCGTCGTCGGCCCGGGCCGACCGCGACCTTGACGCCGTCGTCGCCCTCTTCCAGACCGCTGAACGATTCGTCGACCAGGTGCCAGGTGCTCCGCCAGCACGATTCCTTGAGTATCTGACCAGCCAGGAACTGCCCATGGACACCCTGGCTCCGCGCGCCCAGAAGCAGGAATCGGTCGCCCTGCTCACCCCTGCCAGCGCGGCGGGCAGGCAGTGGCCCGTGGTCATCGTCGCCGGTATCCAGGAGGGCGTCTGGCCAAACCTCCGGCTGCGGGGGGAATTGCTGGGGTCCGGGGAGCTCACCGCGCTGATGGATCACGGAGCCGACTTCCGGCGGCACCGTGACCCCTTGATCCTGATGCAGGAGATTCGCTTCGATGAGCTACGAAGCTTCTCGGTTGCCGTGTCACGGGCGGCCGAGGAACTCATCTGTTGTGCTGTCGCTTCAGATGTGGCGCAACCGTCCCCGTTCCTCGATCTGGTGGATCCGCTTCCGCCGGGCCAGCTGGAGCGACCCCGCACCGAGGTGCAGCGACCGCTGACCCTCCGGGCACTGGTTGCGGAACTCAGGAAGTATGCGCAGCAGGCCCCCACGCACCCGGACCTTTCAGCGGAGGCGGCGCGCCACCTGGGAACGATGGTCAATCATTCGCCGGAAGTACCCGGCGCACATCCGAACGCGTGGTGGGGCCTGAAGGAACTGTCAACCACGTCGCCTGTCGCGCCAGCGGACCAACCAATCCCGGTATCGCCCTCCAAGGTCGACGCCGTGCTGAAGTCGCCGCTGAACTGGTTCGTCTCGGCCGCCGGTGGCGAACCGACGATGGACTTCGCCCGATCGCTGGGGACGCTGGTGCACGGGATCGCCCAGGACTATCCGGAGGCGACCGGCAACCAGTATGTCGAGGAGCTGCAGCGGCGGTGGCCGTCCCTGGGCATGAAGGAGAACTGGGAAGGGAAGATCGACTTCGAGCGGGCCGAGCAGATGGTCCGGAAGCTCGCCGGCTACGTCTTGATGATGCGGAAGTCGGGCCGGTCGCTGGTCGGCACGGAGGTGGACTTCGAGGTCGACCTTGAGGTTGCAGTCGGGGACGAGCAGCGTGTCGCGCGGCTCCGTGGACAGATCGATCGCCTGGAAATTGATGCCGAGGGCCGGCTGGTTATTGTCGACCTCAAAACGGGGAAGTCCTCACCGCCGCAGGCAGACCTTCAACAGCACCCTCAGCTTGCCTCGTACCAGGTGGCCCTGAACGAGGGTGCGCTGACGGGCGGGCTGGCCCCCGGATCCGGCGGTGCGGCACTGGTTCAGCTCGGCACCACCCGCAAGGAAGCGGGAGTCCAACAACAACCAGCACTGTCCACTGACGACCGGTGGGCGAGGGAAATGATCGAGGAGGCAGCGGGTCTGATGTCCGCAGCGCAGTTTGACACGGTTCACGATCCGAAACGCTCGGGTCACGGCGGATCGGGGTGCAGGCTTCCCGAGATCTGTCCGCTGTGCCCAGAGGGCCGGCAGGTGACCGAGTGACCAGCCAGGCACCACCTACCGATTCCATTGCCACCCCCACTCGTGGTGAAGCTCCGGAGAACCGCCCTGTACCGAGGTTCTCCGCGCGGGAGCTGGCCGAATTGCTGCACCAGGACCCGGATTCGCCGGTGCAATACCCGACGCCCGACCAGGTCACGATCATTGAAGCGCCCCTGGAGCCGCTGCTCGTGATTGCGGGTGCCGGATCGGGCAAGACGAAGACGATGGCTGACCGCGTGGTCTGGCTCGTGGCGAACGCTCAGGTACGTCCCGAACAGATCCTCGGAGTGACCTTTACCAAGAAGGCAGCGGGGGAGCTGTCCACGAGGATCCGGCAGCAGCTCGCCGCCCTCTACCCGGCGTTGCATGCGGCCGGCTACGACGAGGTTGACGAAGACCGCCTCGATCCCAGCGTCTCCACCTACCACTCCTACGCGAACGCGATCGTGCAGGACTACGGGCTGCGGATCGGGGTGGAACGGGATTCGGTACTGCTGGGCGCCGCGCAGGCCTGGCAGCTGTCCAGCTCAGTGGTGGAGGCCTACGAGGGAGAGTGGGAACACTTCAGTGCCGCGAAATCCACCCTGGTGAAAGCTGTCCTGTCGATGGCCGGGGAATGCGCCGAACACCTGGTGACCCCCGCGGAGGTGCGGGGGATTCTTCGGGAACAGATCTCGGCCGTGGGCGAGCTGGAGTACGCCGCAGGCACGTCCCGCCGCCCGGCCCAGGCGGTGTCGAAACTGTTGGACAAGCTGCGGACCCGGATCACCGTCACGGAACTGGTCGAGCACTACTCCGACGCCAAACATTCCCGCCGACAGCTCGACTTCGGTGACCTGGTGGCACTTGCCGCCCGGATCGTCAGTGACATTCCCGAGGCAGTCGAAATGGAGCGACGCAAGTTCAAGGTGGTGCTGCTGGACGAGTTCCAGGACACCTCGTTTGCCCAGATGGTGCTGTTCTCCAAGCTGTTCGGGGACGGCCGGGCGGTCACCGCGGTAGGGGACCCCCACCAGTCGATCTATGGGTTCCGGGGGGCGTCGGCGGGCCAGCTCGGCACCTTCCGCCACACATTCCCTCTGACTGTCGACGACGGGCTCCGTCCGTCACCGGTGGCCAACCTCTCGGTCGCCTGGCGCAATGGAACCAGTATCCTCGCTGCGGCGAACACAGTCGCCGCGGAACTCAACCAGACCCCCAGCTGGCTCCGGTCCACCACCCTGTTCGTTCCCCCGCTCGAACCCAAACCACGGGCAGGTGTGGGCGAGGTCTACCTGGGACGGTTCCTCTGCGAGGCGACAGTGACGAATCAATCCGTATCGAATCACACCGGGTCGAATCACACCGGCACGCTGCCGGGTGAGGCGGCAATCCTCGCGGACCAGGTGGTCCAGCACCGGCGTCGTTCGTTTGAACGCGGCGCCGACGGCCGGCGGCTCAAACCAACTGTGGCAGTGCTCTGTCGCGGGCGCCGGCAGTTTGAACCGATCAGGGCTGAACTTGAACGGCGCGGCATCCCCGTCCAGATCATTGGGCTGGGCGGACTGCTCCGCACCCCCGAAATTGTTGAGCTGTTGGCGGTGCTGAGGGTGCTCGGCGATCCGGACCGGTCGGACTCCCTGCTCCGACTGCTCTCCAGCGCGCGGTGGCGGATCGGTGCGGCGGACATTATGGCTTTGGGCGACTGGTCCCGGCAGCTGGCCAGGCGCAGAATGTTCTCGGCGACCGGGCAGGGCGCCGGTCCCGAGGCGGAGCCTGGCACGGGGGTCAGCAAGGACCCGAACGAGCCAGTGGTCCTGCCTGACACAGTGGAAGCGGGCAGCCTGGTCGAGGCGGTCGACCAGCTTCCGCCGGTTGACTGGGTATCGGGAAGCGGCCGGGGGCTGAGTGCCGAGGGCCGTACCCGCCTGACCAGCCTCCGCGATGAGCTGCGCGTCCTCAGGGATTTCGTTGGTGATGACCTGACCACACTGATCAACGAGGTGGAACGCCGGATTCTGCTCGATATCGAGGTGGCAGCAAAGCCCCAGGTCGGTATCCACGAGGCCCGGCGGAATCTCGATGCATTTGTCGAGGCGGTGGCCGGGTTCAGCTCGACCGCTGAACGTGTTGACCTGGCGGCTTTTCTGGCCTGGCTTGAGGCAGCTGACGCCGAGGAGGACGGCCTGCCCGTCACCCAGCTGGAGACTAACCGGGAGGCCGTGCAGCTGCTGACAGTGCACGCAGCGAAGGGCCTGGAATGGGACATCGTGCTTGTCCCGGGCCTCAACGAAGGGTCGTTCCCCAGCGGTTCGGACTCCCGGTGGAGCAGCGGCGATTCGGCGATTCCCTGGAACCTCCGGGGAGACGCTGCCGAACTCCCACAGTGGGACTGGGAGCAGCCCGACCAGGTGTCCTGGATCGCCAGTGAGAAGGACTTCACCGCCGAAGCCCGCTACCACGCCGAGCGGGAAGAACGACGGCTTGCCTATGTGGCTTTCACCCGGGCCAAGTTCGTCCTCGTCTGCACCTCGGCGGCATGGGGCGGGGGCCGTTCCAAACCGACGCCACCGTCGCCGTACCTCACCGAGCTGCGTGAACTCGCAGAGCAGCGTCAACCTGGCTTCACTCTCCTTGGCTGGTTGCCTGAGGAGGATGAGGGGGATACCAATCCGGCGAACTCAGTGCTGGCACGGGCTGCCTGGCCCGCAGATCCCCTTCGGTCGCGCCGGCCGGGAGTTGAGGCCGCTGCCTCAGCGGTGCTTGCCGCAGCAGCCGAGCAAACGGCCGGTGCGCCCCGAGACACAGCCGGTAGTGACGACCCGTCCCACGTCGCGGGCGGCCGCTGGGCCGACGAAACCCGGTTGGCCCTCGCCCGGCATTCACGTCACGCGGTGAGCTCTGCAGTGGAGCTGCCCGCGCACATATCGGCGTCGCTACTGGTGGAACTCTCCGACGACCCAGCCGCCGTCGCGCGCCAGCTTCGGCGGCCGGTTCCTCGGCGCCCCGGAATGGCTGCGCGCCGAGGAACTGCCTTCCACTCCTGGATCGAGGAGTACTACGGAACGAGCGGGATGCTGGACCTCGGCGAGACCCCGGGAGCGGACTCACACATAGACGAGGCACTTGATCTGGAGGAAATGATCAGCACTTTCAGGAACTCCGTCTGGGCGCAACGCGTGCCCGTGGAACTTGAAGTGCCGATCGAGACGAAGGTGGGTTCCCTGGTGGTTCGGGGCCGGATCGACGCAGTGTTCAGCGACGGTCACGGCAACTGGGAGCTTGTCGACTGGAAAACCGGTACCCCACCGTCCCGGGAGAAACTCGCTGTCCGTTCAGTGCAGCTGGCTCTGTACCGGCTGGCCTGGGCGCGGCTGAAGGAGGTTCCTCTGGAATCAGTCCAGGCGGCCTTTTACTATGCCAGCACCGACACAGTGATTCGTCCCTACGATCTGGCTGACGAGGCGGGGCTGGAGAACATCATTCAGAGGGCGACCGCTGCGCCCCCGACCTCCCGCGATGCGCCGACCCAGCGGGCCGCCCGGGACTAGCTGGACTTGATGATGGGGAGCGCTGTCGTTTCGGTGTCCTCGGTGGGAACCCGGGAAACGGAAACTGCGCCTCCTGTTTTCGTGGCGGCGGGATCTTCGTCGGCAAGCTCCTCCTCACGGAGATCCTGCCCGGAAGTTACCTCGGCTACGAGTTCCTCCGGGGTGGTGCCGGCGAGATGGTCCTCGTCCGACAGCTCGCCGTCCCGGGGATCCCGCCCCTCAACGCCGTCGTCGGACGCGTCCGTGTCGTTGTGCAGGTCACCGTCGTCGATACTGGCACTGTCGTCGATACTGGCACTGTCGTCGATACTGGCACTGTCGTCGAAACCGTCACTGTCGTTAGGATGACCGTCGTAACTGTCGAAGCCATCGTCGGTTCCGCCAGCAGGGCCCTGTTCTGCTAGGTGGGCTTCCTGCGCTGCCAGGTAGGCGGCGGCCGATGCTTCTTCGGCCTGCAGGTCACGATCGAGCGTGGCCATCATGTCTTCCGCCTCGGCGATCATTTCAGCGTTGTCCATGGCCACGCCCCGCACGAGCCACTGCGCCAGCGCGAACTCGGCAGCCAACGCGGCGCGCCGCATCAGGTGCGGGTCGGCGGCGTCCGCACGGGCGGAGAGATACGCGTCATGGACCTCGACGGCGAAACGCGGGTTCGTGGCGGCCAGGAGCCAGGCGAAGTCGTCTGCGGGGTCGCCCACCCGGAGATCGGTCCATCCGGTCACAGCGCTCACCCGACCGGCCGAAATTACCAGGTTGTCCTCATGCAGGTCCCCATGGACCACCGTTGGGTGGAACCGCCACAGGGTGACGTCCTCCAGGGCGTGCTCCCAGCGTCGCAGGAGGTGGGCGGGGATGCGGCCCGTGATGGCTGCCTGATCGAGTTCGTTCAGCTTCCGCTGCCGGAACTCGTTCGCCTCGTAACTGGGCAAATCGGCGTTGTGGACCAACAGCGGGGGAAGATCATGAATGGCGGCAAGCGTGCGTCCCAGTTCGCGGACCATCTCGGGGCCTCCGGCGGCTAGGCCGTCCAATTCGCGGGGGGACCCTTCCAGATGGGCGTACACGAACGTGCACAGCTCGCCGTGGCGCAGGGTTCCGGCAATGTGGGGTACCTGGAACGGCAGTTCCGCCCGCATCGCGGGGGTGAAGGCTTTCAGCGCCTGGAGCTCGGTTTCGAGCCTCATGGAGGCGTCGGGGTGCTTCGGCGACCGCACCCGCCACTGCTTCCCCGAATCGTCGACCAACAGCGCCGATTCGAAGTCTGCAGCGTCATCCGGGACGCCTGCCACCCCGGTGGGGGTAAGCCCGGGTACGGCGGCGCTGGCAATCGCGGCGAGTTCCATGGGTGTCCGTTTCACATCCTCAACGGTAGGGCTGCCATCCGCATAATGGGGTGGTAACGGGCGGCGAGTCGTCAGAACCTCGTCCGCCCTCCGCCGAAAAGCACTGAGAAATGTGTTTTGGGGGAGCAAGAACGTACCGTAGAACCATGAGCGAAACCCTCCGGATCCCTGCACTGTCATCCTTTGGCAATCTCCCCCTGGCACGGGTGTCCCTGGACCGGGGCGGGGCTCTCCGGTCCAGCCCTACGCTGCTGGATGATCTGTGGGGAGCACCCGGCACCCGTGTGATGTTCATTGCGCAGGGCCGGTCACCGATGCTCGATGGCCGGCTGATGTTGAAGGACTCAGCCCAGGTGAAGCGTCCGGACACGCCGATCTATCTCGGCCGGACACTCGCTGATGACCCGGACCACGGCGGTGTCCCGGAGGGTACCCATATTCTTTTGGCAGTCCTGGATGCGGTGGACCCGGACATCCTCGACGACGATGGCTGGGTGGACCTGCGCGCGGCCGCGACTCTCCTGTCCGGCCGGGACGCGGGTATTTTCGCCCAGGCTGTCGCCATCGCCAACTGGCATGCCAAACACACCCACTGCCCCCGCTGTGGCACGTTGACCGAAGTTACTGAGGGTGGCTGGGTGCGCCGCTGCCCGTCCGACGGCACAGACCACTACCCCCGGACTGATCCGGCCATCATCGTCGCAGTCGTCGACGAAGCCGATCGGCTGCTGCTGGGATCGGCTGCTGCCTGGCCGGAGGGAAGGTTCTCGACCCTCGCCGGGTTCGTTGAACCGGGGGAGTCGCTCGAGGGCGCGGTGATCCGCGAGGTCGCCGAAGAGTCGGGGATCGAAGTGCATTCGCCGCAGTACCTCGGATCGCAGCCGTGGCCTTTCCCTGCGTCACTGATGCTGGGCTTCATCGCCACGGCCGTGAATACCAACCAGGTGCCCGACGGCGTCGAAATCATGGACGTCAGGTGGTTTACCCGCTCCGAGCTCTCGACTGCGGTGCGCGCCGGCGACATCACCATCCCCACGGGAGTGTCGGTCTCCCGTGCACTGATTGAGCACTGGTACGGCGGCCCTCTCGATGAGTCAGTCGCGGAGGACCGGCCATAGGCATGGAAACAACTCTCGAAGAGAGGATCCTGGCCGGCCTCGACGACGAACAGCGCACAGTCGCGTCCACCCTCACGGGACCACTGTGTGTCCTTGCCGGTGCCGGGACCGGCAAGACCAGGGCCATCACCCACCGGATCGCCTACGGCGTCCACACCGGGGTCTACAAGCCGCAGCAGGTGCTCGCCGTGACCTTTACAGCGCGGGCGGCTGCGGAGATGCGCACCCGGCTCCGCGACCTCTCCGCTCAGGGGGTGCAGGCGCGGACTTTCCACGCCGCCGCACTCCGGCAGCTCCAGTACTTCTGGCCCACTGCGGTGGGTGGCCCGCTCCCTGCCCTCCTTGACCACAAGGCACAGCTGATCGCGGAGGCCGCCCGACGGCTGCGGCTGTCCACCGACCGCGCGGCCATCCGGGACGTTGCGGCAGAGATTGAATGGGCCAAGGTCTCGATGCTCACCCCCGAGCGGTACACGGCGGCCGCCGCCGGCCGGGTGGAACCCGCCGGTATGGACCTCACCACCGTGGCCCGGATCTTCGCCGGCTACGAGGACCTGAAAATTGACCGCAACGTCATCGACTTCGAGGACGTCCTGCTCATCACAGTGGGCATCCTGCAAGAGGACGAAAAGGTCGCGGCAACCGTGCGGGCCCAGTACCGTCACTTCGTGGTTGACGAGTACCAGGACGTTTCCCCGCTCCAGCAGCGTCTGCTCGACCTGTGGCTTGGCGACCGCCGTGAACTCTGCGTCGTCGGCGACGCAAGCCAGACGATCTACTCGTTCACCGGGGCGACGTCGCGTCACCTGCTCGACTTCACCGGCCGGTACGAGGGCGCCCAGGTGGTCCGGCTGGTGCGCGACTACCGCTCCACGCCGCAGGTGGTCCGGCTCGCCAACAACCTGCTCGCAGCCCGGACCGCCGAAACCGGAAGGCACCCCGGATCCTCCAGCTGGTCGACCCCGCTGGAACTGATCGCCCAGCGGCCGGCCGGTCCTGAGCCGTCCTTCACCGAGTGCAGCGACGATGAAGCCGAAGCAGCCGAGGCCGCCCGCCGGATCGCCGCGCTGATGGACAGCGGGGTACAGGCCAGCGAAATCGCTATCCTCTACCGGACCAACGGGCAGTCCGCAGCCTACGAACAGGCGCTCGCCAGCGCCGGAATCGGCTACCAGCTGCGGGGCGGTGAACGCTTCTTCGCGCGCCGGGAAGTCCGGGACTCGCTGCTGCAACTGCGCGCCGGGGCACGGACCGCCGGGTCCGACGACGTTCCCCAGCTGGTCCGGGACATCCTGGCCAGCCTCGGCTACACAGCCGTAGCGCCAGGAAGCTCAGGCGCCGTCAGGGAAAAATGGGAATCGCTCGCCGCGCTGGTGGCACTGGCCGACGAGCTCAGCGAGTCACGGGCGGCTGACGGGTTCACCCTGCAGGACTTCGTCGCCGAACTGGAGGAGCGGGCCGCAGCCCAGCACGCCCCCACCGTCCAGGGAGTCACCCTCGCCTCCCTCCACGCGGCAAAGGGCCTCGAATGGGACGCGGTGTTCCTGGTGGGACTCAGCGAGGGCCTGATGCCGATCTCCTTTGCCGATACGCCCGAGGCGGTTGACGAGGAGCGCAGGCTCCTCTACGTCGGGATCACCCGGGCGCGGGAACACCTGGCCCTGTCCTGGTCGACCGCCCGCACCCCGGGTGGGCGGGCCAGCCGCAAACCCACACGCTTCCTCGACGGACTGCGCCCCACCGCCGACGGCGAGCGGGTCTACCGCACGCCGAAGGCCCGGCAGCCACGGAAGGTGTCGGCCCCGTCCACCTGCCGTGTATGCGGGAAAGTACTGGGCTCCGGGTCCGAGCGCAAGATCGGTCGCTGCGCTGATTGTCCGGCGACCTATCAGGAAGCCACGTTCGAGGCGCTGCGGGCCTGGCGGCTGGAACAGGCACGAGAGAACGACGTGCCCGCCTTCGTTGTCTTCACTGATGCCACGCTGGTCGCCATCGCCGAAGCGCGGCCGGAAACCATCGAATCCCTCGGTGGTCTCGCCGGGATCGGCCCGTCAAAGCTGGAAAAGTATGGCGAGTCAGTCCTCGCCATCATCGCGGACAGCAACTCCTCATGACGGCCGCGCCCGCCGACAGCTGGTCGCTGGGGACCGGCAACCCGCCCGTTGAGGTCCGACGCTCGGCGCGCCGGCGGCGCACTGTGAGCGCGGACCTGCGCGACGGCGTCGTGATCGTTTCCATCCCAGCCCACTTCAGTGCCGCGCAGGAGAGGGAATGGGTGCACCGGATGGTTTCCAAGCTGCAGTCCAAACACTCACAGACGCCGCGGCACGCCGATGGCGACGGAACCACGGGACCCACGGATGAGCTTCTGCAGCGGGCAGCCGATCTGTCGCGGGACTACCTGCAGGGGAGGGGCCAGCCCCTGAAGATCGGCTGGGTGCGAAACCAGAACTCCCGGTGGGCTTCAGCCACTCCGTCACGCAGGACGATCAGGCTTTCCCACAAGCTGCAGGGCATGCCCGACTGGGTGGTGGACTACGTCATTCTGCACGAGATGGCCCACCTGATCGAACCATCACACAACAGGAACTTCTGGCGGCTGCTGGAGGCGTATCCCCAGACCGAGACGGCCAAGGCATTCCTTGCGGGCGCGGCCTTCGCGGCCAACCACGGGTTGGTTGGCCGCTAGGCAATGACCGGGTCTTGGCCGTGGCCTGGCTCCGTCAGGGGTGTTGTCAGCGACGGCGCCGGGCTGCTTCGAGCCAGTAGTTACTGAAGCCCGCATCGGCCGGATCGATGTTCGTACCGGGGGGAACAATTTCGTCGATCCGGTCAAGGGTCGCGTCGTCAAGGTCCAGGGACGCCGCGTCCAGCAACGACTCGAGCTGCTCCATCGTGCGGGGCCCAATAATCGCGCTGGTGACCCCCGGGTGGCGGAGGACGAAAGCCAGCGCGAGATGAGTCAGCGGAACCCCCAGGTCATCAGCCAGTCCACCCAGGGCATCGGCTGCCTCGAGTTTCGCGGCGGTGACGGGGTTGGTCAGGTCGAAAGGATCCTTCTCGGAGCCACGCCGCGTAGCAGGAAGATCCTGGCCCTTACGGTACTTCCCGCTCAACCAGCCACCGGCGAGCGGGCTCCACACGAGGGTCCCCATCGCATGGCGGTGGGTGGTCGGCAGTAGGTCAGCTTCCACTGCCCGCGCCAACAGGGAGTAGGGCGGCTGCTCGGTGACGAAGCGGGAGGTGCGACGCTCCCGGGCGGCCCACTGGGCTTCAACCACCTGGGAGGGCTGGAACGTCGACGAGCCGATGTACCGGACCTTGCCCTGGCGGACGAGGTCATCGAGCGCACCGAGGGTTTCGTCGATGTCAGTGTGCTCGTCGGGCCGGTGCATTTGGTACAGGTCGATGTAGTCGGTGCCCAGCCTGCGCAGTGAGTCCTCGACCGCGCGCATGATCCAGTGGCGGGAACCGCCGCGGTAGTTGGGAAGCTGTTTCATGCCGTTGAAGAATTTGGTGGCGATCACCAGATCTTCGCGGTTGCCATGCTCGGCGATCGCCTTGCCGAGAATTTCCTCCGACTCGCCGTATGCGTAGATGTCGGCGCTGTCGATGAAGTTGATTCCCGAATCGATGGCGCGCCGGATGATCCGGATCGAATCCTGGTGGTCCTTGTTGCCCCAGTCGCCAAACATCATGGTGCCGAGGCAGAGGCGGCTGACCTCCACACCGGTCCGGCCAAGCTGGGTAGTCGGCTGGGTCGTGGTGGTCTCAGACATTAGGCTTTCTCGTCTTCCGGATTGTCGTCGTCGTTGTCGTTCGGCTCAGCTTTGTCAGTCGGGTCAGCCCCATCCGCTTCGGGCGCTTCGTCAAAACCGCCGTCGAGCAGACGCTGCAGCGCCGCATCAACCTCGGAGTCCGAGGACTCGGCAAGCTGTCGCCGCTGGCTGAACCCCTGGGGGTCGTCGAGGTCTTCTGCTGTTGGCAGCAGGTCTGGGTGCTCCCAGACCGCGTCCCGTCCCTCAATGCCTCGTTCCTCGGTGAGGTGTGCCCACAGCGCGGCCGCGTCACGGAGTCGCCGGGGGCGTAGCTCAAGTCCCACGAGCGAAGCGAACGCCTGCTCGGCAGGGCCGCCGGTGGCGCGGCGCCGCCGTACCATTTCCCGCAGGGCGGCGGAGGATGGCAGGTTGGCGGTGGCGGCTGCGGTCAGCTCGTCGACCCACCCCTCCACCAGTGCAAGGGCGGTTTCGAGCCTGACCAGGGCGGCGTCCTGTTGTGGAGTGCGTCCCGGCATGAAAACGCCCTCGGAGAGGGCAGCCTGCATGGACTCGGGGTTGGACGGGTCAATGTCCCGTGCGACCTCTTCGATTCTTGACATGTCGATGTGGATCCCGCGGGCATAACTTTCCACAGCACCCAGCAGGTGGGCGGACAGCCAGGGCACCCTTGTGAACAAGCGGGTATGGGCGGCTTCCCGCACGGCGAGGAACAGCCTGACTTCCTGCTCGGGAATGTCCAGGCCCTCGCCGAACGCGCTGACGTTGGCAGGGAGGAGTGCCATCTGCCCCTCAGCAAGCGGCACGCCGATGTCGGTGGAACTCACCACATCCTTGGACAGGCCGCCGACCGCCTGGCCCAGCTGCATGCCGAACATGGCGCCACCCAGGTTCTGGAGCATCGATGACGCTCCGCCCATCATGGTCTTCATTTCCTCAGGCAGCTGCTCCGAGATCGCATCGGAAAGAGCCTTCGCGATGCTGACAGCTACCGGTTCGGTCAACCGCTTCCAGGTGTCCATGGTCGCCTCGACCCATTCGGCGCGCGACCACGCACGGCCGAGGGTGCTGGTGGAAGGGAAATCAGTCACCGGATCCAGCCACATTTCGGCGAGCTTCAGGGCCTCGTCGACGTCGCGCCGCTGCTGTGGCGTGACCGAGGGATCGCTGTCGGATGCCGCGACACGTCGGGCGTGTTCATGGGCGAGCTTCCAGTTCACCGGCCCGTCGCTTTGCGCAGCGAACATCGCCTGCACCTGCTGCATCATCATCGCCATCGCCTGGGGGTCGGAGGGCAGTCCCGCTGCTTTGGCCAGCTCCTGCGGATCCATACCCTGTGCGTTACCACCCATCAGGCGCGCCAGCATTTCGGCGAGGGGGTCCTTGGGGGTGTCGCCGTCGTCGTTCGACGGATCTGACGGGTTGGACGTCACTGCTACCACCGGTCCTGGAATTGGCTGCTGTTGGATGTGGCTGCTGCTGGAGCCGGAAGTGGCTCAGGTGCAGCCGGTGAACTACTTGTTCTGGCGTCCACGTTACCCGCCGCTCTCTCGCGTTGTCCCGGGCGCGCTGAACCGTTCGCTGAGGGCAAAGCGGACACCTGGCCAGCGATAGGTGCCCTCGGCCGGTGCAGGAAGTACGCTGGAGAGGCTCACGCGTGGGGTCCGGGGAACTGGCAAAGTCTGGCGAGGACAAGTTGTTCCATCACGCACTACCAGCCAAGAGCGCAGTGTCTGATCGTTGCGGCAGTGTCTGAAGACGGCAGTGCCTGAATTCAAGAGAAGGTTCCCTGTTGACCCAGCCCACCCACGTCGACGTCCCGCCGCCGCCCACCAAGGCATCCAGGGACCCCCGCTTTACGGTGATGGTGGTGTCGGGATTCCTGGCGCTCCTGCTGGGTGCGGCGGCGATCCTGCTGCCCGCGCCCTACGTGGTGGAGTCTCCCGGCCCCACCTTCAACACCATCGGGGAGATCGATTCCCAGCCGCTCATCGAGGTGGAAGGCAGGGAAACCTTCCCCACCTCCGGCGACCTGGATCTGACCACCGTGTACGTGACCGGCGGGCCGGGAACCCAGCTTGGCATCTTTGAAGTCTTCAGGGCATGGCTCGACCCCACCGAGTCGGTGGTGCCCCGGGAGCTGCGGTACCCGCCCGATGTCACGCAGGAGGACATCCAGGAGCAGAACGCGGTAGCGATGACGTCCTCCCAGGAATCGGCAATTGCCGCAGCCCTCGCCCACCTGGACATTGAGTTCGAGGAGGAGCTCTCCGTCGCGGGCCTGGTCGAGGATGCGGCCGCGACAGGAATCCTTGAGGAGGGCGACGTCATCACCTCTGTCGACGGGACCGAAGTCACCAATATAGGGGTGCTCCGGAGCTCACTGAACGCTGCGAACGGCGAGTCGGTCGACATTGGACTGCTGCGCGACGGCGGGGAGATCACCGAGGCCGTCACCCCCAAGGAGTCACCGGAGGGGGACTTCCAGCTCGGGGTGGGGCTGGTCGCCAACTTCACCTTCCCATTCGACATCACCATCGCCCTCGACAACGTCGGCGGCCCGTCGGCCGGATCGATGTTCGCCCTCGGGATCGTCGACCTCCTCACCGAGGGTGAGCTGACCGGGGGCAAACACTTCGCCGGCACCGGAACCATCGACTCGGCCGGCACCGTGGGTCCCATCGGCGGGATCCGCCAGAAACTTGCGGGTGCCCGTGAGGCGGGGGCCGAAGTGTTCCTGGCCCCGGCCGCCAATTGCGACGAGGTGGTGGGTCATGTTCCCGACGGGCTGCAGGTGGTCCGGGTGGAAACCCTCGACGACGCCGTGGCAGCGGTCAGCACTCTCGGCGCCGGCAACGACGGCGCCGACCTTCCCACCTGCGAAGCCGGCTGATCGGGGAGAACAGCACCTCGCCGATGCTCCCTCACGGCTGGTTTGGACACGATTTCATTTCGATCTTGGGTCAACAGGCTCGGACCGGAACGAAATTGGGCTGCTCAGACGTGTTCAGGGCAGAATGGAAAAGCATGGAACTACTGCGTCGCACTGCCGATCTGGGCAGTGGGAACGGGGTTTCCGTGATCCAACGGATCCAACGATGAGGTAAATGTGACTTCCGGAGAAGACCGGCCGTTCGGCGGCAGGCCGAGCCAGACCAATTCCAACAGCGCGAAAAGACGCAGCCCGCTCATCCCGACGTTGGTGGTGCTGGCCGTGCTGGTCATCGCCTTCGTCTGGGTCTCCCAGATCTACGCCGATGTGCTCTGGTACAGCCAGCTCGGATTCGTCGAGGTCTTCGTGACGGAGAACCTTTCCCGGATCGGCCTGTTCGCAGCTGCATTCCTCATTATGGGGATCTGCGTGTACTTCAGCCTCCGGGTTGCGTACCGGTCACGGCCGATCTATGCCCCTGACAGTGCGGTCCAGGACAACCTGAACCGGTACCAGGCCCAGCTGGAACCCATCCGCCGCCTCCTGATGCTCGGCATCCCAGTGGTGCTTGCGGCCTTCGCCGGCACCGCCGCCGCTTCCCAGTGGCAGCCGGTCCTGCTGTTCTTCAACCAGGAGCCCTTTGGCGAGGTTGACCCCGAGTTTGGCCTGGACATTGCGTTCTACGTGTTCACCCTGCCGTTCCTGACCTTCCTGATCGGCTTCCTGATCAGCGTGGTCATCATCAGTGCCATCGCCGGCATCCTGACCCACTACCTCTACGGCGGCATCCGCCTCGAGGAAAAGGGCCTCTTTACTTCCAAGGCAGCCCGCGTCCACATTGCCATCCTCGCGGCGCTGTTCCTCCTGTTGCAGGGCGTCAACTACTGGCTGGACCGCTACGCCACCCTGACCGGTACCGGCGGACGCTGGGACGGGGCTCTCTACACCGACGTCAATGCGGTGATTCCCACCAAGGCGATTCTCGCCGCAGCCGCGATCATCGTCGCCGTCCTGTTCATCGTCTCCGCCGTCATCGGCCGGTGGCGCCTCCCGATCATCGGCACCGCGATGCTGATCATCGTGGCTATCCTGGCCGGCGGCGTGTACCCCTGGGTCATCCAGCGCTTCCAGGTGGTGCCCTCAGAGTTCAGCCGTGAAGAGCCGTTCATCGAACGCAACATCGATCTGACGCGTGCGGCCTACGGGCTGGACGAGGTCGAGGTCAGCGCATACAACCCGACGGACATCCCCGAGCCCGGCGCCCTTGACGAGGACGGCGAAACCACTGCGAACATCCGGCTGCTCGACCCGAACCTGGTCAGCGACGCCTTCAGCCAGCTCCAGCAGTTCCGGCAGTACTACCAGTTCCCCGAGACCCTCAACGTCGACCGGTACGAGATCGACGGCGAAGTCGAGGACACTGTGATCGCTGTTCGTGAACTGAACACTGCGGGCGTACCGGACGGCTGGATCAACGAGCACGTCCTGTACACGCACGGTTACGGGATTGTCGCTGCAGCGGGTTCGACCACCGAACCTGATGGCCGCCCGACCTTCATACAGTCGGGGATCCCGTCCACCGGGTCCCTGGGCGATGAGTCGACCTATGAACCCCGGATCTACTTCGGCGAGGAATCCCCGTTGTATTCGGTAGTCGGCGCACCCGAGGGTGCCAACCCGATCGAGATTGACCGCCCGCAGAGCGAGGAATCCGACCAGCAGTCGCGCAGCACCTTCCAGGGCAGCGGCGGACCCGACGTCGGCAACATCTTCAACCGGTTGGTGTACGCGCTGAAGTTCCAGTCGACCGACCTCCTGCTGTCGGACCAGGTCAACAGCGAATCCCAGATCTTCTACGATCGGGATCCAGTGGAGCGGGTCGAAAAGGTCGCCCCTTACCTGACCCTCGACGGCAACAGCTACCCCGCGATTGTCGACGGCCGCGTGAAGTGGATCATCGATGGGTACACCACCACCGCCGACTACCCGTACTCGACGCAGCAGGAGCTGCAGTCGGCAACCCAGGATTCACTGACCGCCGAGGGGCTTGCCACCACGCTCCCACCGGAGCAGGTCAACTACATCCGTAACGCGGTCAAGGCGACAGTCGATGCCTATGACGGATCAGTGGACCTGTACGCCTGGGATGAGGAAGACCCGATCCTGAAGGCGTGGCAGAACATCTACCCCTCCTCGTTGCAGCCCTACAGCGCCATGTCGGCTGACCTGATGGCCCACGTCCGATACCCGGAGGACCTCTTCAAGGTGCAGCGCGAACTGCTCGCCCGGTACCACGTGACCGAGACTGAGCCTTTCTACAGCAACAACGAGGCCTGGAGCGTTCCGAACGATCCGACGCTTGAAGGGGAGGCCATCAGTGTCCCCCAGCCGCCGTACTACCTGTCACTGCAGATGCCCGAGCAGGAGGGGGCCAGCTTCTCGCTGACCACCCCGTTCATCCCGTTCGTCCCTGCGGGCCAGGAGGCACGGAACGTGCTCTACGGCTTCCTGGCCGCCGACGGCGACGCCGGCACTGGCGAGGATGGCGTGAAAGCCGATACCTACGGCACGCTGCGGCTGCTCGATTCATCAGGCCAGGATTCAGCGGTCGGCCCCGGTCAGGCTGCCAACCTCTTCAACTCGGACACCACCGTGTCGCAGGAGCTGAACCTGCTGCGTCAGGGTGCTTCCGAGGTGATCAGCGGTAACCTGCTCACCCTGCCCATCGGTGGCGGCGTGGCGTACGTGCAGCCGGTCTACGTTCAGTCGTCCGGCGACTCGTCCTTCCCCGTCCTGCGGCGGGTTCTGGTGAGCTTCGGCGAAGAAGTTGGTTTCGCACCGACCCTCGCGGAGGCTCTGGACCAGGTCTTCGGCGGAGACTCGGGAGCGGTGACCGGTGACAGCGAGAACGTCGGCGAGACGCCGGTCGATCCTGCTGCTCCACCGGTGGAGGGTGAGCCCACCGAGGGCGAACCTACTGAAGAGCCCACCGCACCGGCGACCGGCGGAACCGACGATCCGGCAGCTGACCTTCGGGCGGCACTTGAGGACGCCAACACGGCGATCCAGGAGGGGCAGGATGCCCTCGCCGACGGTGACTTCGCTGCCTACGGTGAAGCCCAGGATCGTCTGAGCGACGCTCTGGCACGGGCACTGGAGGCCGAAGAGCGGCAGTCAGGGGCCGCGCCAGCAGGGGAGTAGGGCAGCGAATAGCCGCCCGATTCCCGCCGATTTGCACTATCCACCCCGGGGCCGTAACGTTGAGTTTACGCCGCGGGGTGGAGCAGTTCGGTAGCTCGCTGGGCTCATAACCCAGAGGTCACAGGTTCAAATCCTGTCCCCGCAACGAGAAAGAGATCCCGGCCAGTCACAGACTGGCCGGGATTTTTTGTGTGCCCAGACGAGCCCCCCGAACGAGCCCCCGGAACCAGTCTGCTGGACCAGCCCGGAGGGCTGCGCCCAGGGCTTTCACCGGCGCAGCCCCGACGGCTCATCCACTTCGGGTTGGGGAGCCTTGTCTACCGCAGCTAGCTGCCGCGGAGGTCCTGGTAGGCCGACAGGGCACGTTCCCTGGTTTCTGCCAGGTCCACCACCGGGGAGGGGTAGCCGCCCGGTGCTTCGGCATCCTTCCACGGCTCGTGGACGTTTCCCGCAGCCCTCAGTTCTGGAACGAAGCGCTTGAGGTACGCGCCGTCCCGGTCGAATTTCTTGCTCTGGGTGACCGGATTGAAAATCCTGAAATAGGGTGAGGCATCGGCACCCGAGCCCGCAACCCACTGCCAGTTCGCCGGATTGTTGGCGGGGTCGGCGTCTACCAGGGTGTCCCAGAACCATTGCTCTCCCACCCGCCAATCCACCATCAGATTCTTGATCAGGAATGACGCCGCGGCCATTCGCACCCGGTTATGCATCCAACCGGTGTCCCACAGCTGGCGCATTCCCGCATCAATCAGCGGGTAGCCGGTGCGTCCACGCTGCCACGCACCCAGTTCGCCGGGTGTTGGCGTCTGCCACGCGAACCCATCAAAGTCCCGCCGGTAGTTCTGGGTCGCCAGATCGGGGTTGTGGTACAACAACTGCCAGCAAAACTCGCGCCAGCCCACCTCGGAGCCGAAGACCTGGATGTCCTTCGCGATCGAAGGGTTGGTGGCAGCCTTCGACGCGTGCCAGATCTGGAACGGACTGATCTCGCCGAACCGCAGGTGGGGTGAGAGCCGGCTGGTGCCCTCGACACCGGGCAGGTCCCTGTTCCCGGCGTACCCGTCAACCGATCCGTCCAAAAACTCATCCAGCCGTTCGGCGGCTCCGTCCTCGCCGGGGGTCCACTGTTCCTGTAATCCTGCAGACCAGTCCGGCCGGGTGGGGAGTAGGCCCCAGGCGGCGAGGTCCTCCGACGGCAGAGAGGGGCCCGCCAGACGCTCAGGAGCGGGCAGGGGTGCCCGTGGTTCGGGCTGGTCCCTGCAGGCCCGCCAGAAGGGCGTGAACACCTTGTATGGTCCACCGGCACCGGTGGTGATCTGCCAGGGCTCGAACAGGAGGTTGGCCTGAAAGCTGGTTGCTTCTACCCCGTTGTCGCCACACCACGACTTCAGCGCAGCGTCGATGGTCCGCTCCGGCTGTCCATACCGACGGTTCCACAGGACCCGGTCGGCGCCGGTTTCTTGCACCAGGGAGCGGATAACATCACCGGCTGGACCGGAGCGCAGCACCAGTTGGCCGCCAAGCTGTTCGATGGCTTGGCCAAGTTTGGCAAGTGAATGGTGGAGCCACCAGCGGGTGGCTCCACCGAGAGGGCGGATACCCTCGCTTTCCTCGTCGAAGACGAAGCAGACAATAGTGTTTTCGGCGTCAGCCGCGAGGGCTGCGGAGAGCGCTGGGTTGTCGCCAAGGCGTAGGTCATCGCGGAGCCAGACAAGTTGTTGTTCAGACATGATGCCAATCTACCTGGCGCGGGGGACAGGAAGAGGGCAGCAAAAAGCCGGCGCCCTTCGCTCTGCGCCGGACGCCGGCTTTGTGCTGCGATCCCCACGGGCCTACCCGCGGGGATAGCTGAGTTACTGGCCGGGCCGGTATTCCTCGGAGTCGCTGCCCTGCCCGATGGCCGACGGCGTGCGGCCGCCGGAGCCGCCGGACTTCAGGGCGGCGAGGCGCGCTTCGACCTCGGTCTGTTCGCCCAGGTCTTCGAGGCTCTCGAACTGCGAATCGAGGCTTGAATTGGCCAGTTCAGCCTGACCGAGCACGCGGGCCTCCTCGCGGCGGATCTTCTCCTCGAACCGTCCCACCTCGCTGGTGGGGTCCATGAAGTCGATGCTCTTCACCGCATCGTGCACCTGCTGCTGGGCCTGCGCGGTGCGGGAGCGGGCGATCAGCTCGTCGCGCTTGCTGGTGAGCTCGTTGAGCTTGCCCTTCATCTGGTTGAGACCGGTCTTCAGCTTCTCGACGATCTCTTCCTGCGACCCGATGGTCGGCTCTGCGCCGCGTGCCTCGTTCTCGGCGGTCATCTGGCGCTGGATAGCCACCTTGGCCAGGTTGTCGAACTTCTCGGCATCGACCGTATCGCCGGCGTTGCGGTACTCATCGGCCTTCTTCGACGCGGCAAGTGCCTTGTTGCCCCAGTTTCGGGCGTTGTCCAGGTCTTCCTTGTAGTCCTCCTGCAGCATCCGCAGGTTGCCGATGGTCTGGGCCACAGCGCTCTCGGCCTCGGCAATGCTGTTGGTGTAATCACGGACCATCTGGTCCAGCATCTTCTGGGGGTCTTCCGCCTGGTCCAGGAGGGAGTTGATGTTTGCCTTGGCTAGCTGGGCGATACGTCCGAAGATTGACTGTTTTACCATGGGTTTGCCTTTCAATTCGCGTCTGTTCTGGATAGGTTTTCACCACTGTGGTGAGGTCTGTTGCCGTGGTGTGGGCTAGAAATCGCCGCCGCCACCACCGAAGTCGCCGAAGCCGCCGCCGCCCCCGCCGAAGCCTCCAAAGCCGCCGCCGCCGAACATGTCGCCGCCGCCACCGCCGAAGCCTCCGCCGCTGTCGCCGCCGCCGCCCCCGAAGAGGCCGCCGCCGCCACCGCCACCGTTGAGGATTCCACCAAGGAGGATGCCGCCGAGAAGGGCTCCGCCCATTCCGCCGCCGCCCTGGTTGCCCCGGCCTCCGAACATGCCTCCACCACCGAAACCGCCCATGCCGCCGCCGAAGCCGTCGACGTCCTGCTGGGCTATCTGGGCTGCCTGCTCTGCCAGTGCCGTTGCCTGCTGTGCGTGGGACAGTGCGGCGACGGGGTCGTCCGACTGGATCTGGACCGCGTAGTCAAGGTTCCGTTCCGCCTCGGCGAGACGGGTGCGTGCCTCGCTTCCGACTCCACCTCGCCTCGCACGGATGTAGTCGGAAGTTCCTGAAATACGCGACTGGGCCGCCATGATGGCATGCTGCAGCGCCTCACGGGCGCGTTGCGTCTGTTCGGTCTGGTTCTTTACACCGCCCAGCGCAGCGTCCAGCTGTGCATGCGCAGCCTCGGTGCGTTGCAGGAGCGACACCGGGTCAACCCTGCCCGCTGACGACTCGGTACGGACCGTGTTGAGGGCAGCTTCCGCCGAGGCCACCGGGCCAGCCAGTTCCTGATGCTGACCCGTCGCGAGCATCGCCTGCGCCTGCGCCAGATCCTGGGCGGTGTCGGAAACAGAGCGGTCCAACTCCTCCTTGGCCGCATCCAGTTCGGTAGCCCGCTTGCTGATGGCCTCAAGGAGAACAGTCGTCTGGTGAACACTTTCCTCAGCCGCCCGGACGGCGATCACCGCCGATCCGGTATCACCGGCATCCAGGTGCTGCTGGGCCGACGCGGAGGCGCTGTCGACGAACTCCAACCGTTCGTTGGCCTGCTCGACGTTGTCCTGTACCTGCGAGGTGGCCGAATCCGCGTACTTCTGCTGCAACTGCCGCAGGGTCTGCTCTGCGGTTGCCACACGGGTCCTGACCTCCTCGGCAGAGCGCTGGGCCGCCGCCAGGGCAGCGGGGGCGTTGCGTTCGAGTTCCCGGAGGGCGTCGAAGTCCGCCTTGTGCTCCTGAAGTGAGCTGTTGACCGATTCGCAGCGGCGGATGATGTCGCCGAGCCAGGTGCGCTGTTGTTCCTCGGTGTCGGGAATATGGTCATCGAGCTGCTGCTGGAGTTTGAAGGACTCACTCATGTGAGTCTTGGCAGCAGCGATGTCGTCGACGAAAGGCTGCACCGCTGCATCCCCGTACTGGGCCTGGGCGAACCCGACTTCCTGCTCGCTGGACTTGATGGCATCATCGGCGGCAATGAGGAGGCTGCCCGCTTTCTTCCTCAGATCTTCGACGCTGAAGGCCGCCAACGGGTCGAGGACCTCGCCGTCTGGTCCGCGTCCTGGACCGAAGTCCTGGGTTTCGGTGGGGCCGCTGGTGAGCGATTTCTGGCTGCGGGACCGGAGGAAGAAGAAGCCACCGATACCGGCGAGCGCCACCAGGGCACCTACTAGAATAATCGCGCCCAAAGCGCTGCCACCACCGTTCGATTCGTTGTCGTCATTCCCTGAACCGCCGGTCTCACCGGCGAGTGATTCGGATACACCCGTCGCTGCGGCGACACCCGCTGCGGCCCAGTTCCCATCCTCCAGTTCGGGCAGGATGTAGGACGTGTAAATCTGGGGCGCATCCGCGCGCACGGGGCTGGAGTTGGCGGCCACAAAGTTGGCCTGGCCCGAGCTGCTCTCGTCTCCGATCGCGACGGTCAGCAGCAGGTCGGATTCGCCGAGTCCGCTAAGTTCGGCGGTCTGGGCTGTCCACTCCTCTGGGTCTTCTGGATCAGTGAAGGTGTCGACATAAACCACCCGCAGCCGGTACCCCTCTTCGTCCCTCAGCTGGGCGATCGCATCTTCGAGTTCGGCCAGCCCGCCCGAGTCGAGGACACCGGCGTCGTCGATGATCTCCTCCGCACCGAAGTCGACCGGTGGCGCAGCGTACACGCCGGGAAGTGTGGTCAGGGGCAGCATTAGTGCAGCGGTGACGCCTACTGTTGCCGCGAGGCGCCTGGTGCTCGATCGCATTCAATACCCTTCGATGAGTGTCCCCGGAATCCCAGTGAACGGCGGGCCAGCGGTCGGTGGCAGATGCCCCCACGCTGTCACACGCCCTTTTTGAATTCTAGGGTGCACCAGTGGGGCAGTCCACCTAACCCCATCTGCCCCTAGCGAAACAGGGGCCGCCGCCGCCCCGATCTTTGCGGTGGGCGGCGGACCCGAGGAGAATAGCTGGCAGGAGCGCCATGACGTCCGGTTGGCTCACAGTATTCACCCAGCGAACATCAGTCAAAGGTCCAGAATGCTTTGGCATAGTTCGATGCATCGAGACGAAAGGCATTCCGATGACTGACGACAACTTGCACGGGTTCGAACGGAACATCCCACCGCGCCCGCAGACACCCCCATCCCACGTGTGGGCGGATTCCTCTCGTCCAGATGAGGGAAACGGTGGTCCTCCGACCGCCGAGCAGTCCCATACCGCCGCCTACGACGACGGCTCCCACTCCAGTGGTGGCTTTTACGGATCGGCCCTGCCCCCCGCAGCTCTTCCGCAACAGCGGGACAAGAAGCGCTTCGGTACCGCTACCTTCGTCAGCGGGGTCCTGATTGCCGGGCTGATTGGCGGCGGCGTTGTCGCAGGCGCGGACCAGCTGCTCGGCGGAGAGACAGTCACGCCGGCCGCCACGACCGGCCAGTCACAGTCGGTCGTCGTCAACGACACCGAAAGCGTCAATGAGGTCACCGGGGCCGCCGTCAAGGCTTCCCCCAGTGTGGTCACGATTGCCGTGAGCGGCGCCGGCTCCGGCGGCTCCGGTTCGGGCATCGTGCTTGACGACGAGGGGCATATCCTCACCAATACACACGTGGTCACCCTGGGCGGGCAGGTCAGCGATGCTGCGGTGGAGGTCCGAACCAGTGACGGGAGGGTATTCCCCGCGGAAATCGTCGGAACCGACCCGCTGTCCGACCTCGCGGTGATCAAGGTTGATGCTCCGGATCTGCAGCCGGCCACCCTCGCGGACTCGGATGCGCTGAATGTCGGCGACACCGCCATCGCGATCGGTGCTCCGTTGGGCCTGAGCGGAACGGTGACTGACGGCATCATCTCGACCCTCAACCGGACCATCAGCGTGGCCTCCTCGGCGGTGCCCGAGGAATCGGCTGATGCTGCCCCCGAGCAGGAAGGCGACGGTTTCAACTTCCTTCCGCCCGAAGGGACAGAGGTACCCCAGAACCAGGCACAGGGATCCATCTACCTGAACGTCATCCAGACTGACGCAGCCATCAACCAGGGGAACTCCGGTGGAGCACTGGTGGATGGTCAGGGCAATGTGATCGGTGTCAACGTTGCCATTGCTTCGGCAGGATCGGCGGAAAGCACCGGAAACATCGGTGTCGGCTTCTCGATCCCGATCAACTATGCGGAGCGGGTGGCCCGGGAAATCATCGAGGAAGGAAGCGCCTCCCACGGATTCCTGGGGGTGTCGGTCTCGCCATCAGCATCAGAGAATTCCAGCGGGGATACCTCTTTCTCCGTCGGCGCTGAGGTTGCTGGGGTTGAACCAGGATCTCCGGCAGCCAGCGCCGGGTTCCAGGAGGGTGATGTCATCACCAACGTGGCAGGACGGCAGATCACCGATCCACGCGACCTCACTGCGGCAGTCAGGATGCAGGCAGCGGGGGACACCGTAAGCGTCGAGTTCCTGCGCAACGGTGAAACCCAGACCGTTGATGTCACCGTGGGGCAGGCAGAAGGGTAACTGCCGACCACCGGTTGTAGCGCAGGGCGGCTCTCCTTGGGAGACCGCCCTGCTTCGATGACTGGCCCCGCCATCGGGGGACCCCGATATGGTTAGCTAGGTCAGGGGAGATCCCCGTCAGAGGAAAGGCAGCAATGGAAGACGCATCGCAGGCAGGCCTGGACATCGTGGTCCTGGTAAAGCATGTGCCAGACGCGCAGTTCGACCGGCATATCAGCGGCGAAGACCGGACCACCGTCCGTGAGGAGAGCATCCTCTCGGAGCTCGACGAGTATGCGCTGGAAGCAGCGCTGCAGATTGTCGAGGCGCATGGCGGGGAGGCCTCCGGACACCGGGTCACTGCCGTTACCATGGGCCCGCCCGCCGCCGCCAGCGCCGTCAAGAAGGCGCTCCAGATCGGGGCCCACGCGGGGGTCCACCTGAGCGACGAGGCCCTCGCAGGCTCGGATGCGGCCGGCACCTCCCGGGCGCTCGCCGCCGTCGTCCGCCACCTCGGCGCCGTGGACCTGGTGCTCACCGGGATGGCATCGACCGATGGCGAAACCTCGCTGGTGCCCGCGCAGCTGGCCGAACGCCTGGACCTGCCGCAGGTCACTTTCGCCTCATCGCTGGAGGTGCAGCAGCAGGACGGTTCCTGGTCGCTGACGGCACGCCGGGACGGTGACGTCTACTCGGAAACGGTTGAGGCCACCCTGCCGGCCGTGGTCTCGGTGACCGATCAGATCAACGAGCCACGGTACCCGAACTTCAAGGGCATCATGGCCGCGAAGAAGAAACCTCTGACGACCCTCTCACTCGAGGACGTCGGCGTCGACGCCAGTGAAGTGGGGCTGGCGGGTGCCTGGACGAGAGTCCTGACCGCCGATCCCAGGCCGCCCCGGAGCCAGGGAACCATCATCAGCGACGAGGGTGACGCCGGAATCCGGATCGTGGATTTCCTTGCGGCGCAGAAACTGCTGTAGCAAGCCACAGCTGCCGTGGCAATCCACCGAATTCCGTGCCCGAATAGCGCAAAGGAGCCAGCGTAATGGCCACCGTTCTTGTACTGATTGATCAGCCCGGCGAAGCCCTGCACAAAAGCCATCGCGAGCTGCTCACCATTGCCTCCGGTCTCGGCGGCGCAGCCGTCGCCTTCCTCGGTGACCTCAATGAAGCGGTCGCGCAGGAACTGGGCGCGCGGGGGGTGCGAACCATCTATCGGCCTTCCTCGGCCGATGTCGGGGAGTTCCTTGTCGCAGGCAAGGCCGCGTTCCTCGCGGCCACCGTCCGGGCGAGTTCACCATCGGCAGTCCTCCTGGGGAACAGCTTTGAGGCCAAGGAGATCGCGGCGCGAGCAGGTGTCCAGCTGACCTCTGGGGTGATCACCGACGCCGTCGCGATCGGCGAGGACTTTTCTGTCACCAAGTCAGTGCTGGCCGGTTCGTACGCGGTCGAGGCGAAAGTCATCACCGGAACGCCCTTGATCACGGTCAAGGCAAACACTGTCGACGTTGCACCTGCGGGCGACGGCGGGGCCCCCGAGGTTGTGACCGTCGACTCGGCGATGCCGGCACGAGCGGCCCGGATTACAGGACGCACCGCGAAGGCCGCCAGCGGGCGGCCCGAGCTGACCGAGGCCCGGGTGATCGTGGCCGGTGGACGGGGAGTGGACGGTGACTTCACTCCGGTGGAGGAGCTTGCGGACGCTCTCGGCGGTGCCGTCGGGGCGTCCCGTGCGGCCACCGACGCCGGCTGGATCGAACATTCCGCGCAGGTCGGGCAGACAGGGAAGACCGTGTCGCCGCAGCTCTACATTTCGGCGGGTATCTCGGGTGCCATCCAGCAGAAGGCCGGCATGCAGACCGCTAAGGTCATCATTGCCGTCAATAAGGACGCAGACTCCCCAGTGTTCGAAATTGCTGACTTCGGGGTCGTCGGCGACCTCTTCAAGGTGCTTCCCCAGGCCACCGCCGAGATCATCAAGCGCAGGTCCTGATCAACGTGTCAGCGATCTTTGACCCGGACCGCCACCGGATCACCAGCGTCCTGTGTTTCGCGGCCCACCCCGACGACATCGACTTCGGTGCCGCTGGAACGGTGGCGCAGTGGACGGCCGCGGGCGTGCAGGTACAGTACTGCATCATGACCGACGGCGACGCCGGTGGTTTTGACGCGGCGCAACGGGACACCATGGTCGAGCTTCGCCGGAGCGAGCAGATAGCTGCGGCCCGGCAGGTTGGCGTCCAGGATATCCATTACCTGGGGGAGCTGGACGGCTACCTCGAACCATCAACCGACGTCATCAAACGGGTGGTCGAGGTCATCCGCAGGGTGCGTCCCGACGTCGTGATGTCGATGCACCCCGAACGAAACTGGGACCGGATCCAGAAGAGCCACCCGGACCACCTCGCCTGCGGCGAAGCCGTCACCCGGGCGGTATACCCCGCCGCGGAGAACCCCTATGCCTTCCCCGAACTGGAAGCCGCCGGTCTGGCAAGCCATCGGGTGTCCTGGTTGTGGTTCTACGCGGGCCCGACACAGCTGGAAAACCACTTCGTGGACATCACCGACAAGGTGGAGGACAAACTGCGCGCCCTGCATTTTCATGGCAGCCAGCACCCCGACGCCAGCCGGATGGATGAAGTGGTCCGTCAGATGCTCCAGGCCAACGCTGCGCGCGGGGGGCTGGCCCCTGGACGCAGCGCCGAGGTCTTTCAAGTGGTCCCGGTCAACTCCGAGCAGACCATCGCCGGATTCTAGCCACCCATCCCAGCAGGCCGGAAGCTTAGGCTTCGAGGGGAATCTCAGCGACCAGCGGAAGAGTGGGCTGTTCAGACCCGCCATCGGGTTCGACGGTAATCGCGAAGCCCATCGACGAGCCGACCCCTTCGACTGTGGTTACCAGCGAATCTTCGACGTCCTCACCGGTCATGGTGCTGATTGATACCGGGGCAGAGCCATCGGTGGGTACGCGCCACATCTGGTACACCTTCCCGGCAGGGGGAGCGGGCACCTCTCTGAGCGTAATCACTGCTGCGTCCTCGGCTCGGGAGAATTTGAGCTCGGCCGTGCCGCCGGCGGGGATGGTAAACGTCTCCGACTGGAGGTCCTGTGCCTGCAGCACTTCCTGCTCGACGGAGGTCTGTTGAAGGTTTTGTACAACACTGACTCCGCCGACCGCGATCACCACGGCTGCGGCGGCGGCAACCAGCCAGCGTCCCACGGGACGGGATTTGCGCTGCCTGGACTCCCTGCGGGCGGCCAGATCGTCAGTCGTGCCTGGAGTCTCGGCTGTATGCGGTGGGGCCCCCTGCACTCGGGGAGCAGCCAGGCTGGCGGGCAGCTGGGAAAGGATACGGTCGAGCAGAGCGGCGGGTGGCTCGACGTCGTCGACGGCGTAGGCCCGCGCCAGGGTTTCCCTGGCCGAGCGGACGCGATCGTCGAAGGCTTCGCGCTCCGGGGCGTCAGCGGCGGCCAGATGCGCCTCAAGGACCGTCCGCTCGGGATCGCTGAGCGCGTCCAGGGCGTACATTTCAGCCCACTCAAGTGCGCGGCCACCCTCCAGATCCTGCCGAAGGTCCGCTGTCGATTCGTCAAACATTGAGTTGTCCTGCATCTCAGTTCACCCCCAAACAGGTTTTGAGTCGGAGTAATCCGTCACGGATCCTCGATTTGATGGTTGGTACTGCCACGCCGAGCTTCTCAGCGACCTCACGGTAGGTCAGGCCCCCGTAGTAGGCGAGTTTCACTGACTCCTGCTGGGTGTCGGTGAGCGTGTCAAGGCATTTCACCACGGTCTCCGCTTCGAGACGCTGCGTGACCGTGTCCACGACGTTGTCGTGATCGATCTCCTGCATCGCCGCCCCGTAGCGGGCTTCCCGGTCGGTGGAACTCTGCTCCGACCGGACCTTGTCGACGGCCCGCCGGTGGGTCAGGGTCATCAGCCACGCCATGGGGGTGCCCATCTCCGGCCGGAACCGGTCCGCAATATTCCAGACCTGAAGGTAGACCTCCTGGGTGGTGTCCTCACTCAGCTCCGGGTCGATCAGGACCCTGCGGGCCAGACCATACACGCGGCGCGAAGTCTGCGCGTAGAACGCGGCGAACGCTTCCTGATCTTTGGCAGCCACCCGCAGCAGAAGATCGGTGAGGGTGGCTGCGGTGGGTTCAACGGCGAATCCACTCGCTGATGAACCTGCTGAGGTAATCCTGCTGGCTCGTGGCGTTTCCATATACTCCAAGCATAAAGCGCCCCGTCCACGATTCCGAACAGGCGACCGCCTGGTACGGAGCAAATCGGTAGTGCCCCCCGTGTACCCGCTCATCCGTCCCACCGTCCTGATCCTGTGTCCGAGGACAGTCACCTCACCATCCGGGACGTTGACTGCCCAGCCCAGGCGGATCAGCATTTGCTGTCATGAATAATTCGGAGCTGACGCCACGGGGGATGGGAGAGGCCAGCGGGAGATCTTCCGCCAGCCCTATTCGGCGGTCTCGGCAACGGCGACGAGGGAACGGGCATCGAGAACGTAACCCGTTCCCAGCCGGTCAAGAAATCCGCTCCGGATCCGTTGGATCGCTGCGGGATCCTGGGGGAGGAGGTGGCGGAAGAGCGAACCATGCACGAGCGACCAGGCCGATTCCTCATCGAGGGGTACCTCAAGGGGTACAGAGTCCACGCCTGCCGTGCTGAAACCGTTGGCCAGTAACCACTCGCCCAGCCGCTCGGCGGAGGCCAACTGTTCCATGTTGGCCAGCTCCCGCTCCAGCAGGGCCTCACCCTCGGGCGGTACCTCCGCCGAGCAGGCTTCCTGCAGGATCTGCCGGAACTCGGAGTGCGCGCCCGTGTCCCAGGTGCTCAAAGCGATCCGCCCGCCGGGCCGCAGCAGCCCGGCCAGCTCGGTGGTGGCGACCGCCATGTCCGGAAAGCGGGGCAGCCCGTAGCAGCAAAGCACCACATCGTAGGGAGCTGCAGTGGTCCACTCAGCCAGTTCGGCGGCGTGGAACCGGATTTGTGTCAGGCTCATCGCCTCGGCTTTCGCCCGCGCCAGGTCCAGCAGGGACGACGACGGGTCAAGGGCGTCCACCTCTGAATCCGGACCCGCGAACTGTGCGGCAGGGATGGTGCTCGCCCCGCTGCCGCAGTAGACGTCAAGCACCCGGTCACCCAGGACGATGTCGGCCGCGGCCGCGACAGCGTTCCCCATCGGGTTCCACAGGGCTGGGGCAAGACGTTCAAAGTCCTCGGCGCCGGTCTCAGACACATCTTCGGCATGGCGTGGTGGCATGGTGGCTCCTTGTGGGGGTGCGGATCAGCTGCCGGCGCCGCTAAAGCTGTGCTGCCGCCAGGCCTCATAGAGAACGATTGACGCCGAATTGGCGAGGTTGAGCGACCGCCGGGTGGGGAGCATGGGCAACCTGACCCGGGCCGTAACCCGCGGGTCGTGTTTCACGTCCGTCGGGAGTCCCACGGACTCGGGCCCGAACAACAGCACGTCGGAAGCCTGATACGAAATGTCGGCGTAGGAGGTCTCACCGTCCGCGGTGAAAGCGAACACCCGGTCGGGGGAGAGCGCCTCCCAGGCGCTCTCAAGGTCCTGATGCACCCGGAGCACCGCTAGATCGTGGTAGTCGAGCCCCGCGCGGCGGAGCTTCGCATCATCAAAGTTGAAGCCGAGGGGTTCCACCAGGTGCAACTCGGCACCCGTCACCGCCGCAAGACGGATGGCGTTGCCGGTATTGCCCGGGATCTCGGGAGTATAAAAAAGGATGCGGAACACTTTTCAATCCTAGCGCTCGGCGTACTTCAACAGTCGGCCCAGCACCGGGAGCTGCACCACATACGGCTGGGGTCCGCCACCCAGGAACTTCCGGAGCTCCCGCAGGAGGGTTCCAGGGTTGGCGACATGGACTGCCGTCACTGCTGACTTGTCCAGGGACGGTGGGTAGTCAACGATGGGCTCGAACGGGTTGCCCTCCGCGCCGTGCAGCACGAGCCACGCCTGGACGTTGCACTCGGGGAAGAGGTCCTGCACGCGCCGCACGGATTCGATGATGCGCACCTCTCCGGCGATCTTGCCGTTGCGGCGCAGCGCAGCACCGTCCCACCGGTAGTTGCCCGGAGGGGCGAGCAGCGAGTCGATGACGGCCAACCGGTAGCCGGCCAGGACCGCGTGCCCGGCTTCGGTGCCGGCGTCGTCCCCGAAACGTAGCCCATTAACCAGACGCGCCGCGGGAAAGCCCTGAAGGAAATGGTGCTCCAGGAGCGCGGAGGTGCGGCGTTCGCCGTCGTACCGTGAACCGCCGTTGGATCCGAGGCGCGCGAGGAATCCGGGCTGCCGGGCGGTGCCATGCACCTGGCTGCCCGCAAGCGTCAGGGGGATTACCGGTGGCTGTTGGGGAGAGAAGGGCGGCTCGTAGACCGCCGGCCGCTGGAAGGCCTCGTCGTCGCCCGCCGGAGCGCCGGGTGCCGTGGCAGAGGTGCGGGACGGTGGGCGCGGAGCAGGCTTGTCGCGGCCCGTGGCGCTGCCGCCCAGCCCCTGGTCGTAGCGGCGGCGTCGTTCGGGATCCGCGAGGGTCTCGTACGCGACAGCCACGTCGTGGAACTGTTCGGCGCTGCCTCCAGCGTCCGGGTGTGTCGACCGGGCAGCCCGGCGGTAGGCGTCCTTCACCTGTTTGGCGGTGGCATCCCGTGACAGCCCGAGAACGGCGTAGTAGGTCCGGTCGGACGGGGTCGCCATGGGTGCCTTTCATCTTCGGTGGGGCTTGCGCATCAGGGCAAGACTGTAGACGTATCCGTAGCTCCCAACCAAATGCCTGCTCCTCCTTCAACGGCGGAGGAGGCCAATGGGTTCGGTAGCATCGGGGGATGGTGATCAGTGGCGAGGATTGGTACGGGAAAGTACTCGACCGTGAAGACTACGCGGGGACGACCTTCATGGACTGCGACTTCACCGAAATGCGCAGCACAGGGTCAACGTTCAGCAACTGTGTTTTTCGCAATATCAAGTTCAACGTCTCTACCCACGCGGAGGGAGCGTTCGATGGGTGCCGCTTCGAATCGTGCAGCTTCTTTGATTCCACGTTTGACGGCTGCCGGCTCACCGGCAGCACCTTCACCAACTCCTCACTGGTACCGCTGAAGGTCACGGGCGGCAACTGGTCCTATGTATCGCTGGTACGGGCCGACCTGTCCTCGGCCGAGTTCACTGAGGTGACACTGACCGAGGCGGATTTCACCGGAGCCAACCTCACCAAGGCAGCACTGCGGAACTGTCGACTCTCAAACGTTGACTGGGCTGGCGCCCGCCTCCGGGACACGGACCTGCGGGGAAGCGAGCTCGGTGAGCTGTCGATGGAGAATGTGCAATTCAGGGGCGCGGTGATCGACGTTGCGCAGGCCATGACGATCGCCGAGGCGCTCGGCGCGGTCATCCGGTAGCACAGGCGTTCCCTCGTCCCCCGACGCCAAAGTGAAGTGTCGGGCCGAAGCAGCTAGAATTGACCGATGCCCGTGTATCTAGACCACGCGGCGACCACGCCCCTGTCGGCGCCCGCGCTCGCCGCACTCACCACTGAACTCAGCCGTAGCGGCAACCCATCGTCGCTGCACGGCTCAGGCCGTCGTGCCCGCAGGGTCGTGGAGGACTCCCGCGAAACCCTCGCGACCGCTGCCGGAGCGCACCCGTCGGAGATCATCTTCACCTCGGGCGGCACCGAGGCGGACAATCTCGCGGTCAAAGGCCTTTACTGGGCCCGACGGGCAGCTGACCCACGCCGGCGCAGGATCCTGTGCTCAACGATCGAACACCCAGCCGTCCAGGACACTGTCGAGTGGCTGGCCCGACACGAGGACGCCGTCGTCACCTGGCTGCCCGTGGACGCCGACGGAATCGTGTCCCTGAACGCACTCCAGTCCGAGCTCGACGACGACCCCTCGTCGATTGCCCTGATCACCGTCATGTGGGCCAACAATGAGGTGGGAACGGTCCAGCCGATCCGGCTCATCACCGCCGCCGCGGCAGCGCACGGCATCCCCGTCCACTCGGACGCTGTCCAGGCCTTCGGCTCCCTTCCCGTGTCGTTCGCCGAATCGGGTCTGGCCACGATGGCCGTCAGCGCCCACAAGATTGGCGGCCCGGTCGGCGTTGGCGCCCTGTGCGTCGGACGGGCAGTGAAGCTCACCCCGGTCCAGCACGGCGGCGGGCAGGAGCGGGACATCCGGTCGGGGACCCTCGACGCCGCCGGTATTTCAGCGTTTGCCGCCGCAGCCTCAGACGTTACTGGCAACCTCCCCGAAGAGTCCGACCGCATCGCCACCCTGCGGGATCGGCTGATCAGCGTGGTCGAGGCAGCAGTGCCTGACGCCGTGCTGCGGGGGCATCGCACCCAGCGGCTCCCCGGCAACGCCCACTTCACCTTCCCTGGCTGTGAGGGTGACTCGCTATTGTTCCTGCTTGATCTGGCAGGGGTGGAGAGCTCCACCGGGTCGGCCTGCACCGCAGGGGTTCCCCGACCGTCGCACGTCCTGCTGGCGATGGGGCTCTCCGAAGCGGAGGCCAGGGGCGCCCAACGCTTCTCCCTGGGGCATACCTCGAGCGCCGCGGACGTTGATGCTCTTGGAGCGGCCCTGCCCGAGGCCTACCAACGGGCACGTCAGGCCGGGATGGCCTCCCACGCATCAAGCATCCAGACAGCTGGCACAGGATTTCGATTGTGAAGGAATACTCATGAAGGTACTCGCAGCAATGAGCGGCGGAGTCGACTCCGCCGTTGCCGCAGCACGCGCCGTTGAGGCGGGGCACGACGTCGTCGGGGTCCACCTGGCCCTGTCCCGCATGCCCGGAACCCTCCGCACCGGTAGCCGGGGATGCTGCACGATCGAGGACTCCCGGGACGCCTGGCGCGCCTGTGACATCCTCGGGATCCCCTACTACGTATGGGACTTCTCCGAACGGTTCAAGGAAGACGTCGTCGACGACTTCATTGCCGAATACGCGGCGGGCCGCACCCCCAACCCGTGCATGCGCTGCAACGAACGGATCAAGTTCGCTGCGCTGCTGGAAAAGGCGCTGGCCCTGGGCTTCGACGCTGTCTGCACCGGCCACTACGCGAAGGTGATCGAGGACAGCGACGGCAACCGTGAGCTGCACCGGGCAGCTGACTGGGCCAAGGACCAGTCCTACGTGCTGGGTGTCCTGACACATGAGCAGCTGAAGCATTCGATGTTTCCGCTCGCCGAGACCCCGTCGAAGGCCGAGGTAAGGGCCGAGGCGGAACGCCGCGGGCTGTCGGTGGCGAACAAGCCGGACAGCCACGACATCTGTTTCATCCCGGACGGCGATACCCGGGGCTGGCTCGCCGAGCGGATCGAGATGACCGAGGGCGCCATCGTGGACACCGACGGTGAACAGGTGGGAACCCATCCGGGAGCCAACGCCTTCACCGTGGGACAGCGCCGAGGCCTGAAGCTCGGAACCCCTGCTGACGACGGCAAGCCGCGCTTCGTGCTGGAAATCCGGCCCAAGGAGAACAAGGTGGTGGTCGGCCCTGAACGGATGCTGGCCGTCGATCAGCTCCGGGGAATCAAGGTCTCCTGGGCAGGGCTGCCGATTGACGCCGTCGTGAACGGCGGCGAGTTTGACTGCATGGCTCAGGTCCGCGCCCACGGCGACCCCGTGGATGCTGTGGCCTGGATGGAGGACGACGCCGACGGGCAGGCCGAACTCGTGGTCCGGCTGAACGAACCGATGCGCGGCGTGGCGCCCGGCCAGACGGTGGTGCTGTACCAGGGCACCCGGGTCCTGGGGCAGGCGACGCTCGACTCCGCCCGGTCCCTGGAACGCCCGGAGCTGCAACCCGCTCATTGATTGTGTCGTCGCCGGATTAGTCGGCGGTCCGCACCGGGTGCTTGACTTGGGTTATGACTGAATCGACCAGCAGCTACGACCCGGCGGCAAGCTCACTGGCCGGGCAGGTACAACCCGAGGTAATGGCGGAACTGTTGTCGGTGCGGAGCAGCATCGACAACATTGATGCGACACTCGTCTACCTCCTGGCCGAACGGTTCAAGGCCACCCAGCGGGTGGGGGTCCTCAAAGCCGAGCACCAGCTGCCTGCCGGTGATCCGGATCGGGAAGCGGCTCAGATCACCCGGCTCCGTGCGCTCGCCGAGGAGGCCAACCTCGACCCGGCCTTCGCCGAGAAGTTCCTCAACTTCATCATTTCCGAGGTGATCCGGCACCATCAGGCGCTGTCCGAGAACCGCCGCCCGTCGGAGGGCACCGGTGGCGCCTGACGCCCCACAGGTCACGGCGACGGCGCTCGGCGACTGGCCGGGCACCGACCCGCTGGAGGCGACCCGCGTGGTCCGGGGCGAACTCGGCGGACCGCATCTACCTCACCTGGTATCGCTGCCCCACCGCGGAGTAGGCAGCGACCCCGTCGGGCGGACCGCCGCCATCCTGGTGGAGCTGCCGGTTGATCTGCAGCCCCATGGGTGGCGGCTCGTGGACCGTCCCGGGAAGGATCACCGGCGGGCGGTGTCAGCACTCTCGACCGATCTGAACGTACTCGGTGATGTGATCGGTGCCGAGTCCGACCCGGCACCGGCGCTGAAGATCCATCTTCGGGGGCCGCTGTCCCTGGCCGCCAACCTTCACCTGCACGGCGGCGAACGCGCGCTGCTCGACCATGGTGCCCGCCGGGAGATCAGGGACTCCCTGGCCGTCGGGGCAGCGGAGACGGTCAGCCGGGTTCAGGCGCTGGCTCCCGGAACAAGGATCCACCTGCAACTTGACGAACCGGAGATCGCCGACATCCTCGTGGGCGGCATCCCGACGGCGAGTGGCTACCGAACCCTGCGCGCGGTACCGGATCAGGAGGTGTCGGATGCCTGGGACGCGGTGGCGGAGGCGGTGCGTGCCGTCGGCGTGGGCACCGTGGCAGTGACCTTCCCGGCGGACCGTGCACCACTTGACGTCCTTGGTATGAGCACCCTTAGCGCGGTGGCGGTTCCACTGACGGGGCTGAAGATGGCGCAGTGGGAGCAACTCGCGGGACATCTCGAAGCCGGTGGCGAACTGTGGGCGGGCATTGTTCCGGAGCCCCGCCGGCTGCGGACAGTCTCCACCCTCGCCGCCACCGTCCTGACCCCGTGGCGTCAACTCGGCCTGCCCCTCAGCCGGCTGGCGCAGGTGCGGCTCACCCCTGATTCAGGACTCGAGAGCGTGTCCCCGTCCGCGGCCGGGACCATCCTGAGCAGGCTGACCCAGACCGCCGACGCCCTGAACCAGGAGATGGCAGGAAACTAGCTGCGCCGCTCCCAGCGCCGCGGTTCAGCCTCGGCTGGCAGTACGCCGTCAAAATCGACCAGCTGGTAGTCGAAGGCCCCCGCATACACCAGGAGGGTGCCGAGTTGGCGCTGAACCACCCGGGTCTGGATCCTGAACCTGGCGGACGCCTCATCCCACCACTGCTCCATGTAGGCGGTTGCGCCGACGACGTCGGGCACCGCCAGCCGCACCGGGCCAGCGAACACGCGGGTCCGGTTGGAAACCATCCGCATCCGGCCTTCAGCAGTGACGGAGCAGGTGAGGTCGGTGAGCGTCAGCCGGTGCGCCCCCACGTAGTCAAGCAACTGGCCGTTCTCCTCGGAGGAGGTGTCCTCGAAAATTCTTGCGGTGTCCTCGAACTGGATGGTCCGCCGGGCGGTCAAGGATTCGCGGCCGAAGGGATCCGTGTGCGGGTAGTTGGTGATGGTGAAGGGGACATTGGTTCCGTATTCGGGGAAGAACGAGTTCTCCGCCGCCGCCAGCCTGAATGCGGGCCGGGCGAACCAGGCAGGACAGCCCGCCACATCAAAGGTGCCGGTGCCGAGGCCGGCCTTCCCGGCGCCTGAGTGAAGGCTGAAATACGCCTGGAGTTCAGGTTGAAGACGGTCAAAGTCGGTGCCAAGGGCACGCTGATAGATGGATTGCATGTTAGGGCTCCCAGAGTCGTCGTTCGCTGATCCACTCGATCAGGATCCGTGCGGTAAATCGTTGGTGGGCCCGCAACAGGGGACTGGTCGGCAGCTCCGGTTGCGCCCCACTGGTCACCATCAGGGCGGCAAGAACCGCCAGCCAGGAATCAATATGGTCAGGGTGGGCGTCGGCACTGAGTGGCGATTCAGTGAGCCAGGGGTCGACGTCGACCCCGGCATGGCGCGGATACACCAACAGTGCCACCCAGTCGGCCCAGGCAGGACCGGTAGACAGGAAGTTCCAGTCACAGAACACTGCGGCAGGCTCACCCGGGTGCCCTCTCGGGTGGCGGATGATGATGTTGTCCGCCCGAAGGTCATTGTGCAGTACCGAATCCCCGGCGAGGGCCTCGCGACCCAGCAGGGTCAGCGCCTTCAGTTCCGACATCCGCTGTCCGGTCAGCGGGGGGAGATAAGAGGGGAGTCCACCGTCGCGCCCCCAGCAATCGATGACGTCGGCCGGGGACCCAGCGCCGAAGAATTCATCGACCATTGAGCTACCGGAGAGTCCGGGTGGCAGCCGCCGCAGACCGGATTGAACCGTCAGCAGGGACTGGTGGACGGCGCTGAGATCGGTGACGGTCCATGGCTGCCCCGGCATACGGCCATCCACCGCCTCAAAGCAGAGCAGCTGCCATTGGATCCCTCCAGCCTGGACCAGATCGGCGGAATGCAGCAGCGGCACAGGCAGTCCGGTCGGAAGCGCCCTGAGGACCTCGGCTTCGCGCACGTAGGCAGCAAAGATGGAGGCGTCGGTCGCGGGCGCCGCCTTGACGAACAGACGCTGCGTCCCGCCGGACACCACCGCTGCGAAACCGTTGGTGAAGCCGCCACCGGCCGGTTCCACGAGGTCCACATGAGCCCGCAGCTCACTGGAGATCCGGTCACGGACTGGCGCGGGTAGGGCAGCCCACGCGGGGCGACGTGAGGTTTGCGTGTAGTCGATACCCGCCATCGTGTCGCGGGGCACGGTCACAGCCGACCCGCCGCTTTGAGCCGGATGTACATGTCGGCCAGCTGGGGAGGCAGCTCGTGTGGGGGTGCGTCGACCACCTCGGTCCCGAGTTGGCGGAACTGTGATTTCACGGCTGCCCGGTCGAGCAGGGCGCGCTCGGCGGCTGCCGCCCGGTACACGTCGGAGGCTGACTGGCGTTCTGACCGCATTTCGTCCAGCCGCGGGTCGCGGACCGAGGCAACCACCACCACGTGCTGGGACGTAAGCTCCGCCAGGACGGGGAGGAGGCCCTCCTCCACCGACCCCGAATCGAGGGAGGTCAGCAGCACCACCAGGGATCGGTGCGACGAGATGGCGCGCACCTGGGAAGGTATCCGTGACCAGTCCGCTTCGATCAGTTCGGCTTCCAGCGGAGCCATGGCCTTGACCAGGGAGTTCAGCAGGTTTCCCTTTGCCGCCGAAGCCACCCGGGCGCGGGGACGGCGGTCAAACGCAAGGAAATCCACTCGGTCGCCACCGCGCTGGGCCAGTACGGCCAACAGCAGCGCAGCCTCCATCGACGTATCCAACCGGGGCTCGTCGTTGATCCGGGCCGCCGAGGTGCGGGACGTGTCCAGAACGATCACCACCCGGCGGTCACGTTCAGGGCGCCAGGTACGCACCACCGTGTCACGGCGGCGGGCGGTGGCACGCCAGTCGATGGAGCGGACGTCGTCGCCCCTCACATAGTCCCGCAGGGAATCGAATTCGGTTCCGGCGCCGCGGATCTGGACCGCGGCGCGGCCGTCGAGTTCTCGAAGCCGGCGCAGTTTGGAGGGCAGATGGCGTTTGGAGTGGAACGGAGGAAGGACGCGGAGCAGGCCCGGGGCAGGAATGCTGAGCTGCCTGGCCGCGAGGCCCAGCGGGCCGAAACTGCGGATTGTCACATGCTCTACCCGCAGGTGGCCCCGGCGTTCCGGGACCATCCGGACCCGGACCTGCCGTGACTCTCCCCCGGGGACTGATACCCGCTGGACAGGGTCGGTAGCACCCGCCGACGGCTGCCACCCCTCGCGGACCTGCGCATGCAGCGGTCTCCGCGAGTAGTTGCGGATTGTGAGAGTGCTGGCGCAGGCCTCGGTGAGGCGCACCGTGTCCGGCACCGACCGGCTGAGCCCCTGCCGTCGGGGCGATGCAGCGAGTGCCAGATCAAGGGTAGCGGCGCCCAGGAGGCAGGCCGCCCAGAGCAGGATGGAAGTCGCGCCGGGATACAGCGCGACGGGAAGCGTTCCGAGGAACGCAACGAGGACGAAACGTCCGGTGATGCTCATGCTGGGGCCGGAACCTTAGCGGGGGACGGGAACGGTCGCGAGGATGCTCAGCAGAACGTCGTCCACCTCGACGCCGTCCATCTGTGCTTCGGGGCGCATCGACACGCGGTGCCGCAGCGCGGGGAGGGTGAGCGCTTTGACGTCGTCGGGGGTGACGAAGGTCCGCCCCGAAAGCCAGGCCCACGCCCGTGCAGTGTTCAGCAGGGCGGTGGCACCCCGCGGGGATACACCCAGCTGGAACGACGGGGCGGTGCGGGTGGCCCGCACCACGTCGACGATGTAGGCGATCACTTCGGGGGCGATCGCGACCGCTGCCACCGACCGGCGGGCACTTGCCAGGTCAGTTGCGGAGGCGACGGCGCTGACCCCTGCGGCGCCGAGCTGCCGGGGGTCAAACCCGATGCTGTGACGGCGGATCACCTCGATCTCGTCGTCCCGGTCCGGCACCGACAGGGTGAGCTTCAACAGGAATCGGTCGAGCTGGGCCTCCGGCAGCGGATAGGTCCCCTCGTACTCCACCGGGTTCTGGGTGGCAGCGACGATGAACGGATCGGGCAGGGAACGCGACACTCCGTCGACCGACACCTGGCGTTCCTCCATGGCTTCGAGCAGCGACGCCTGGGTTTTGGGTGGGGTCCGGTTGATTTCGTCGGCCAGCAGGATATTCGTGAACACCGGGCCCTCCCGGAAGGTGAACTTCGAGTTCTGGGCCTCATAGATGAGGGAGCCAGTGACATCGCCGGGCATGAGGTCGGGGGTGAACTGGACGCGCTTCGTGTCCAGGCTGAGAGCCGCCGACAGGGTCCTGACCAGCAGGGTTTTTGCGACACCGGGCACCCCTTCGAGCAGGACGTGCCCGTTGGCAAGGAGGGCAATCAACATCCCGGTCACTGCGGCGTCCTGGCCAACAATCACCTTGGCCACTTCGGCACGCACATTCAGCAGGGCCTGACGCTCCGAACCGGCAACGTCGGTAGCAACCGGAGAGTCCTGATGGTCTGGGAACTGCTGGCTCATCTCGCGTCAATCTCTTTCTCTAGGGAGTCAAGGTCTTGGCTCCAACGCACCAGGTGCGCGTCGGAGGCTGGTGCATCGGTGCGGAGAAGTTTGTCGAGGTCAGCAGGACTTCGGTCCGAATGCCGCGCGGCCGCGTCCACCACCTCGGTCACCGAGCTGGTCGCTGGCAGGCGTAGCCGTAAGGCCAGACGGAGGAGGGTGGCGGCGCGCAGGTTTGCGGCAGCGCGGTCCAGGGAGGATGAGTCCTGGTAGAGGCGTGCCCGTCCCTCAGCGGTCTCGGCGGCACGAACCACCACAGGCAGTGGCTCGGCCACCAGCGGACCGAGCCGACGCCCACGCCACAGCACTGCCAGCAGCGCCGTGGCAAGGAGCCAGAGCATCACCGGATTCACCCACCCGGGCAGCAGGTTCAGGGGGTCGACCAGCGCGTCGGTGGGGGCCAGGTCCGCGGGGGTCGGCTGGTACCAGACCAAGACCGGGGTAGCGCCCAGGGTGCGGAGCGCGAGCGCCGCATTGCCCTCCCGGTCGATGGACTCGTTGCTGAGAATAGCTCCATTGCCGAGCGCCACGACATCCTGCGCTGCCGTCGCGGCGTAGGATCCCGATGGCGGACCCCCCTGGGCAGAGGTCGGCGGGAAACAGATCAGGTCCCCCCGGTAGGCGAAGCCACCGGCAGTGATGGCACCGGCGGCGGTGGCATCCGTGACCTGGCAGGCCGCGGGAAGCGCTACGTCCGCCTCGGCAGCGGGGATCAGGCCCGCCTGACGGATGGTGGGCGCGAGTTCGGACAGCATGATTGTGGTGGGTTCGACAAGGACCAGCCGGTCGGCGATCCCGCTCAGCTGGCTCAGCTGGTCGGCGCTCAACCAGGAGTCGGGGTCGTGGAGCAGCAGGGTGGCCCCTTCGGTGACTGAGGCCTCGGCGGCTTCCAGCGATTCGGCCTGAACTACGTCGACGCCGCGGTCCGAGAGCACCTCAGCGAGTGCCATGGCACCAGCTGGCGCCGGGTTCACCGGCGAGAGGGCGGTTCCGTCCTGCCCTGACCGGCCGAAGAATCCGAGCACGACGACCAGAACCAGGAGGAGCCCGAGGGCCAGCCAGGGGGCGAATCGGCGGAACCGGGTGCGCGCGGTCCCGGAGGCGCTGCCGCCGTCGCCTACTACCTCGGTCGCTGGGTCATGGGTTAGCTGCTCGGCCATCAGCGGGGTGCCATCAGCTCGGGTGTGTGCCGTTGCGCGGCGGGTGAGGTGGTCGTGAGCAAGTCATCGATGGCGGTGGCGCGCTGGTAGTCCGGGGCATCAGCGGCTTGGCTGCCGTAGTGGACCTCGTCGAACCGGTCGGCCAGCCAGCTGGTTTCCTCGGCAGGAGGCCCGAAGGCCGTCCGGAGCTGCACAGCGGTCTCGCCAGCAGTACGACCGGGCTGGCTGTCGATGATCCCCCGCTCCTCAGCCGATCGGATCACGGCGCGGAGCCGCTCGGTCAGCGCCGTGTCCCAATCCTTCGACGCTGCAGCGCTGTCTGCTAGCTCCCGGTGTTCGAGCGCAGTGCGCACTGTGTCACCGGCGAACACTCCACCGCTGTCGACGTTGCGCCGCGCGTTCAGGCGCGGACGGACCAGCCAGACGGCTGCGGCAATGACTACCGCCGCGCCCAGGGCGAGCAGCAGCGTGCCGGGACCCGCCTCCAGCGGCCGGAGTCCCGCGAGGAGCGAGCCCAGCCACTCGAGAATGGCGGCGATGATCCGCTCAACGATGTTCGGCTCGGCCTCCTGGTAGGGGCCTCTGGCCAGTTCGTCGACCAGCCACCGGCGCGCCTCGTCGTCGTCGGGCACCACTGGGCTGTGACCAGACAGGGGCATGACGGTGGGCACGGGTGGGGTGGGCATGGTTGCGGCGGCCTGGCCTAGACGCCGTTGCTGGGTGGATTGCCGGGCTGGTGGCCGAACTGCTGGCCGCCAGGGTTGGCGGACTGGCCCGGAATCGGGGTGAACCTGCCAGCGGTGGCTTCCTCGTGCTCGCGCAGCAGCACGACATCGAATCCCTCACGCCTGATGCGCAGGTCCACGTAGAGCAGGGCGGTCACGCCTGCCTGGAAGGCGTAGCCGATGGCGCCGAACACCGCGGTGATCAGCTGGGCCAGAATCAGGACGGGCAGCGAATTCATCAGGTCCTCGCCCAATTCCGTGGGGGAGTCGCTGAAGGACACGAACTGGGTTGCGAGCAGGCTCAGTGGGGTGGAAATCACCGAGGTGATGATTGAGACGATGATGCTGGTGAGGATCAGGATCCCGAACGTGCGCCACCAGTTCCGGCCGGTCAGGGTCCAGGACCGGCGCAGGGAGGTGATCGGCCCGGCGCCTTCCAGCATCAGCACGGCGGGTGCGAGCACAAACTTGATGCTGAGCCAGACGATTGCGGCCAGTGAGGCCAGGAACCCGAGCACGATGAGCCAGATGGAATCCTGGCCGAGTGTTGCGGCCAGGAGGACGGCGACCGCCACCAGCAGACCCAGGCCGACGACAATGATCAGCAGCAGCAGGAACCCAAGTCCAAGCAGCGGGAGGATGCGCCGGGCAGCCAGCTTCCACAGCTGTATGAAGCTGGTCCGCTCGTTCAACACCGCCCGCGCGATCGGGATGACCAGTACCCCCTGGAGGATGAGCACACCCACGCTGCTCAGGACCACGAGCGCGGTGCCCACCGAAATTGCGGATGCCGCAAGCCCGGTCACCTGATCCATCGAGGGGTTGTTGGGATCCAGCTGGGCGACCGAGCCGACCAGCCCGACGGTGAGTAGCAGGGTCAGGACTGAAATAACCACCTGAAAAAGGATCGCTGTGCCAAAGGTCGCGAGAGGGTTCTTGCGGCAGGCCTGGAATGCGCCATCGAGGATTTCCCCCAGGCCTAGGGGCCGGAGCGGAATGATCCCCGGCTTGGGGGGAGCCTGGTAGCCGCGGAACTGGCCATGCGGGATGCCCTGCCAGGGTGCTGGTGCTCCCCACTGGGGCTGTCCGCCCTGCGCGGGACCGGACTGTTGGCCCCACTGGGGTTCTCCGCCCTGCGCGGCACCGGACTGCTGGCCCCACTGGGATTCTCCGCCCCACTGAGCGTTCTGGCCCCACTGGGGCTGTGGACCAGGGGGCGGCGGCAGCTGACCGTCGGGCGCGTTGTCCCGCGCCTGGTCGCCTGGTTCACTATCGTGCGGATTGTTGCTCATCCTGTCCCCCCGGAACGATCGTTCCACTTGTGAACCCGTTTACTAAAACTATAGTTACAAAGGAGGGGTGTTGAGGGAACTGTCCTCCCGGTGGGGCGCGCGGACAGTCCCCGGCAGTTCAACATTGCCGTCACAATGGGGGACTATGGAGATATGAAGGCACGCATTCTGGTCGTCGACGACGACGAAGCTCTGGCCGAGATGATCGGCATCGTACTGCGCAACGACGGGTTCGACCCGGTGTTCTGCGCCGACGGCTCCCAGGCGCTGGAAATCTTCAGGAGTTCCAAGCCCGACCTGGTGCTGCTCGATCTGATGCTGCCCGGGATCGACGGGATTGAGGTGTGCCGGCAGATCCGCAATGAGTCTGACCTGCCCATAGTCATGCTGACGGCTAAATCCGACACCTCCGACATTGTGCGGGGCCTCGAATCCGGAGCTGACGACTACGTTCCCAAGCCTTTCAAACCGGCCGAACTGGTGGCCCGTGTCCGGGCCCGGCTCCGGCCAGGGGATCAGAAGGCCCCGGAAACGCTGCGGATCGGCGAGGTCACCATTGACGTCGCGGGCCATTCGGTGGTCCGTGCAGGGGACCGTATTTCACTGACACCGCTGGAGTTCGACCTGCTCGTGGCGCTGGCGCGCAAACCGTGGCAGGTCTTCACCCGTGAACTGTTGCTGGAGCAGGTCTGGGGTTACCGGCACGCCGCTGACACGCGGCTCGTTAACGTTCATGTGCAGCGGCTGAGGTCGAAGATCGAGCGCGACCCCGAGGCACCTGAGATTGTGCTGACGGTCCGCGGCGTCGGATACAAGGCAGGACAGGGGTAAGTTGGAGCGCGCTTCAGCCACGGTGCGGGACCGGCTGTCGGAGCTGGCCACCCAGGTGTGGGCCCTGATCCGTCGGGGGCTGTCACGGACAGCGCTGCAGTGGCGCCGCTCGCTGCAGTTCCGCACGGTGGTTTCCACCCTGTTGCTCACCGCGCTGGCCTTCGCCGCCGTCGGCGCTTTCCTTTCCAACCAGATCGCCACAGGGTTGTACGAGGAACGGTTCGAGCAGTTCCGTGCTGAGTCCAGCAACGGGTTGACCGAGGTGGAAGCGATCTTCAGCAGTGCCTCGACCACTGACCGGGAATCCACCAGTCAACTGGTGCGGGATACCCTCCCCAGTCTTGAGGGTGGCGGTGCGGACGCTCCCCGCCGCTACGTCCTCGCGATCGTGCCCGGCCAGACCACTGACGTCTACATGGCGCCATTCGGCAGCGACGGCCTGCTGGAGTCCAGTGCCATCCCGCAGACGATGGTCGACGCCGTCAGGAACGGTGACGACCAGTACTGGTCCGCCACTTCCATCAAGTCCGATACGGGGGAGCGCGTACCGGGGCTGGCCTTCGGTACCAAGGTGACGCTGCCACCCGCGCAAACCGAGTACGCCCTGTACCTGATCTACGATCTGTCGTCGATGCAGGCGACCCTCGACTACATTCACGGGGTGATCTGGATTGCCGGCACCCTGCTGCTGGTGACCATTGGGGCTATCGCCTGGTTTGTGACCCGGAGTGTGGTGGGGCCGGTCAGCCACGCGGCTGTGGTGTCCGAGAAGCTGGCGTCCGGACACCTGCAGGAACGGATGGACGTCAAGGGCGAGGACGAGGTGGCCCGCCTGGGAGCTTCGTTCAACCACATGGCTGAGAGTCTGCAGGACCAGATCACCCAGCTCGCCCAGCTGTCCCAGATGCAGCAGCGCTTCGTCTCGGATGTATCGCACGAGCTGCGCACCCCGCTCACCACTGTCCGCATGGCCGCTGAGGTGCTGCACGATGCCCGTGCCAATTTCGACCCCATCAACCGGCGGTCGGCGGAGATCCTGTACAACCAGGTGGAGCGGTTCCAGGCCCTGCTCGCCGATCTGCTGGAAATCTCGAGGTTCGACGCCGGCGCCGCGGTGCTTGAGCCGGAGTCGATCGACATCTTCCAGGTGGTCCGGCACGTCATTGACGGAGCGCAGCCGCTCGCCGATGCCTGTGGCTCCGAGCTGACCATCATTTCGCGCGAAACCGAGTGCATCGTCGAGGCGGATCCGCGTCGGATCGACCGGATCCTGCGGAACCTGGTGGTCAACGCTCTGGAGCACGGCGACGGGAAGCCGGTCGTCATCTACATCGCTTCCAACCCTGACGCCGTCGCCGTCGCGGTTCGGGACTACGGCATCGGCATGACCCCGCTGGAGGCCTCCCGGGTCTTCGACAGGTTCTGGCGGGCTGACCCGGCGCGTGCCCGGACCACCGGGGGCAGCGGACTGGGCCTGTCCATTGCCACCGAGGACGCCCACCTGCACGGCGCCTGGCTGCAGGCGTGGGGCTCACCGGGCAAGGGCGCCTGTTTCCGTCTGACCTTGCCCAAGCTGCGCGATTCGGTGCTCAAGGTCTCGCCCCTCCCGCTTCCGCCACGCAAGGGCGGGGTGCCGGAACGGCCGCCGGTCGGAACCACCCCGGAGTCGCTGCCCCAACTGCAAACGATGGTGAAGGAATCCTTCGATGCCCGCTGAGAGACGACCCCTGACCCGGTCCCTGATGCTGGTTCTGCTCCCCGTCCTGCTGGTGATCACGGGCTGCTCGTCGATCCCCACTTCCGGTCCGGTGGGGGTCATCACCGCCGACGACGGGTCCGAGGCCACCGAGCCAATCATTTTCAACCCGCTCGGTCCCACCGAGGACGCCGATCCGGAGTCTCTGCTCGAATCGTTCATTACTGCTGGCCGGGGCGCGGCGGGAGACTACGAGATTGCGAGGGATTACCTCACCGAGGAGTTTGCCGCACAGTGGCAGCCCGAGGAACGCATCATCATCTACAACGCGAACCCGCAGATTTCGGCAACCCCTGTGGAGGGGGTGTTCCAGATCCAGCTTGAGGTGGAGGCCACGATCGACGCCGAGGGTATCCGGAGCAGCGCGGCGGCCACCACCACCGAGTCGGTGACAGCTGAAATGGTGCAGGACGCCGACGGACAGTGGCGCATCACCTCCATCCCCAACGGCATCATGATCGCCTCGGACGAGGCCGACCTGTTGCTCAAGACCTACAGCCTGTACTTCTACAGCAGCTCCTTCGAGCACTGGGTACCCGACGTCAGATGGTTCGTGAACCGCACCGCCATCGCCGCCAACATTGTTGAAGCGATGCTGGAGGGGCCGGCGCCCTATCTGCAGGGGTCGGTGACCAGCGCGTTCCCCGAGAGCACCACGCTCGGGGTCGAATCGGTCCCGATCGTCTCGGGCACTGCCACGGTGGACCTCTCGGCAGACATCCTGCAGGACACCAGCGATCTGGTCCGCCAGCAGATGCAGCAGCAGCTCCGGGCGAATCTCGCTGGCCTGAACACCGTCAACTCCGTGCAGATGACCGTCGGCCAGCCGGTGGACCTGGGCGACGATGAGAACATTCCGCACCCCGATCTCATTGTTCCCGCGGGTGACCCGCCCGTCGGCAATGAGCAGATCGTCGTGTCCGGCAATGAGCTGTTCCTCTACCAGACCGACCAGACGGTCCCGATCGGTGCCGTACCGACAGTTGCCGCCCTGGACCCGCAGGACCCCGGGATGTCGCTGAACGGGTCGGACTTTGCGTTCCTCAACGGGGACCGTACCCGCCTCTACACCACAGGGCCTGACCGGGAAGTCACCATCGCTGTCACCGGCCGGTCGCTGACCGCGCCGAGTTTCGACCCCAGCAACTGGGTCTGGACGGCGAGCACGGGCGCCGAGGGACAGGGCGGAACAGTCACCGCGGTTCCCCCCGGTGGCACCCAGGACAGTGCGGTCACGGTGGCGGCGCCGTGGCTCGCCGACGTCGCCGTCCTCGAACTCCGGGTGTCCCGTGACGGGTCGCGAGCCCTGGTCGTGACCGAGCAGGATGGGATCAGCCGGGTCCAGCTTGCTGGGATCATCCGGAATAACGACCGCACCCCGCAGTCCCTGACCACCCCCCGCGAACTTTTCGCCAGTGGGCCGGTCAATACCGCCAAGTGGGTCAACGAGGACACAGTGATCGTCGCGGAAACGTCGGCTGAGGCTCAGGTAGTCCCGGAGTTCCTCGGTCTGGATGGGAGCACCGAAGCCCTGGCGCCCCTGGACGGAATTATCCACCTCAGCGCCGGCACCGGCCCGACCGCCATTTTTGCCGGCACCCCCGAGGGCGTCCGGAACCGGGTGGGTGACACCTGGTCCGACCAGCCGGTGGAAGGTGTCAGCGACCCGGCGTTCCCCGGCTAGCCCTCCGTCGCAGAGGCATCCGCTGCTCGCGCTGGAGTTATGCACATCCACCACCCGGTCCTGCCACCGTCGATCAAACATCGGCAGGGTGGAGGTCATGCGGCGGGACAGGCAGGGCGGCACCCGGCTTTCCAGCGTCACTGGTCGGCTCGATGGTGTCCTGCAGTGTACCTGGGCGGTCCGGTTGCTCAGTGCTGGCAGGGACTTCTGGTCGCTGGTATTTCCCACAGAATGTGCTGCCTGCACCTTGCCCACAGTCTCGCTGTGCCCCGAGTGTCGTGCTCAGGTCCGGAAGGCGACGGTCCGTCCCTTCCGTGCGGACGGGGGAGCGCAAGCCCTGCCCGCGGCTGAGGGCTGCGATGGCGGATCGGGCGATCCCACCGTCATCGGTGCGCTGCCGGTGACCGCCGCGGGCCACTACCGGGGCACCGTGGCCCGGGTGCTCCTGTCCTACAAGAATCACCGGCGCACCGACGTCGGGCGGCCCCTCCAGGCGGCACTGGCGGGTGCCCTGCAAACAGCTGTCCACGAGGTCCGGGAGGGCGGTGACCCGGGGGAGCTGTTGTTGGTACCCGTGCCAACGAGGGGTGCCTCGGTGCGGCGCCGCGGCTACGATCCGCTCGACCTGCTGCTCGCCGGCCTGGGTCGGAGGGGCGAGCTTCCGGCGGGGTGCCGCGTTGACGCCTTGGTGGTCTACCACGGCCCCCTGGAGGGGAGGCCTTCGGCCCTACCCGGCGGCACCGGGCCGGTGAGCCAGAAGGGTCTCGGTCGCTCCCAGCGACGGATCAACGTCCACGCCTCGATGGCATTGGCGACCGGCCGCCAGCTGCCACCCGGCACCCTATGTCTGGTGGTCGACGACGTCCTGACCACGGGAGCGACGATTGCCGAGGTAACCCGGGTCCTGCGACACGCCGGAGCCGCTGTGGCCGGGGCGGTCGTTGTCGCTGCCACACCGGCACCATCCCATGCCCGGTGAAATCTGCCCGAAATAAACCCCCCTCAAGGTAGGAATATCAGGGCTCCGTGAACTAACGTGAGGTATGGGTATCTTGACGAAGACAGGTACCCGTCGACAGCGGCTGGAAGCACGACTCCCCGGCCGCTGTTGTGTCACCTAAGCGATTTTGGAGGGCACCATGGAGTTTTTGATCAGTGGTCGAAATCTGGCAGTTTCGGACCGTTTTCGTGAGTACGCCGAGGAAAAGATCGACAAGATCGAGCAGCTCGGCGATAAGGTGCAGCGGCTTGAGGCGAAAGTCACCAAGGAGCCCAGCGCCCGAAACGCGGATAGCGCACTCACCGTCGAACTCACCGTCCTGTGTAAGGGTCCGGTGATCCGAGCTGAAGCATCAGCGGCTGACAAGTTTGCAGCCTTCGACCTCGCGTACAGCAAATTGCTGGAGCGACTCCGCCGGGCCAGAGACCGGCGGAAAGTGCACCATGGACGCCACACCCCCGTGGCGGTCCGGGAGGCCACTGCTGATCTCGAACCCGCCAGCACCACCGCTCCGCTGTACCTTGCGGTGCAGTCCACCGAGGCCGAGGCCGAGCCCGACACCGGGAGCACCGCCGTCGATGGCTACGAAATTGAAAATGACATTCCGGCTGGCGATTCGCCGGTACTGATTCGCCGGAAGGTCTTCTCGGGCACCCCCATGACGCTCGAGGACGCCGTCGACAACATGGAGCTGGTGGGACACGACTTCTACCTTTTCGTCGATTCGGCAACGGGCGCGCCGTCGGTGGCCTACCGCAGGCAGGGTTGGACCTACGGAGTCATCACTCTGGACGCCAGGTGCGCGGAAGGGACCGAGGACCCGCGCGAGGAGCTGCTCGCCTACCGGGCCCGGGAAGCAGCCGCCTCCGCTTAGCTCCCGGGGGAAGACACGGTTAGGGTCAGGGTATGACCAGTGTCCTCTCCCAATCCCAGGCCCGGCGCATAGCACTTGGCGCCCAGGGACTGGCTTACGTAAGGCCCACCGGCCCCGCTACGGCGCGGCAGGTGGGCCTTACCTTTGACCGCCTGCAGCTGCTCCAGATCGACTCGGTCAATGTGCTGGCGCGCAGCCACTATCTTCCGCATTTCTCCCGGCTGGGTGACTATGACCGCGACCAGCTGGATCGACTGGCGGGCAAAGCTCCCCGTCGGATGGTCGAGTACTGGGCACACGAAGCCAGTTTCATCCGCCCGGCACTGTTCCCCTACCTGCGGCCGCTCCAGGAACGGCGGTGGGTGAGGGCGAGCTCGGTGCCCGAGGGGCTGAGGGAATCCCTGCGGGAGCGGATCCTTGAGGTGCTGTCGGTCAGTCGCCCCCTCACCGCTGGGCAGCTGCAGCTGCGGCTCGGCCACGAGGAGATCCGTAGTTCCGACCAGTGGGGGTGGAACTGGAATTCGGTGAAGCGAGTGCTGGAGGACATGTTCGAGCGGGGGCAGGTATCCTCGGCCGGGCGCACCCCGTCCTTTGAACGCCGCTACGCGCTGTCGTCGCGCGTACTGCCCGACCTGCAGGCGGTGGCGATGGAGGTGGATCCTCTCGAGGCTCACCTGGTGCTGATCGAGCTTGCGGCCCGGGCGCAGGGGGTTGGGACGCTGAGGTGTTTCGCAGACTACTTCCGTCTGCCGCTGGCGGCGAGCCAGACGGCGATCCAGACGCTGGTTGACCGCGGAACGCTCCGCCCGGTCACAATTGCCGGGTGGGACAAACCAGCCTTCCGCCACGTCGGATCGGTGCTCCCACGGAGGGCCGAGGGAAGGGCCCTGCTGAGCCCGTTTGATTCGATGGTCTTCGAGCGACGCCGCTTATCGGCACTGTTCGGGTTCGACTACCGGCTGGAGATCTACACCCCCGCAGCCAAGCGGCGGTATGGCTATTACGTGCTGCCGTTCCTGCTGCGGGAGACGATGGCCGCGCGGATCGACCTGAAGGCCGACCGGGCGACCGGGCGGCTGCTGGTGCGTGGGAGCCATGCCGAGCCCGATGCACCCTCGGACACCGCTGCCGAACTCGCCGCCGAGCTGCGGCTGATGGCGGCATGGCTGGGGTTGCAGGAGGTGGTTGTCGATCAGAACGGGAACCTCGCAGCAGCCCTGAAGCTGGCAGTTTCCCACGAATAGCAGGCCGGGCGGGCACCGACTCGACAGGACAAGTCGTCTCTCCCGTAGACTGAACACGCCAGATTTCGGCGCACCTAGATTGGGAGCAAATACCAGTGCCATCACTTCTTGAACGAGTCCTCCGCACCGGCGATAAGAAGACACTGAAGAAACTCCGGAACTACGCTGACGCCATCAACGTCCTCGAGGACGAGTTCCGTGAGATGAGCGACGACGACCTCAGGGGTGAGGCCGACAAGCTGAAGCAGCGTTTTGCCGATGGCGAGACCCTCGACGATCTGCTGCCCGAGGCTTTCGCAGCCGTCCGTGAGGCATCCAGCCGCACCCTGAAGCTGCGGCAGTTCGACGTCCAGCTGATGGGCGGCGCCGCCCTGCATCTGGGGAACATCGCCGAGATGAAGACCGGTGAGGGCAAGACCCTGGTGGCGGTAGCCCCCGCGTTCCTCAACGCGCTGTCGGGGAAGGGTGTCCACATTGTCACCACAAACGACTACCTTGCGGAGTACCAGTCGGAGCTGATGGGACGGGTGTTCCGGTTCCTGGGCATGACGTGCGGCTGCATTCTGTCCAAGCAGGATCCCGCGACCCGCCGCGAACAGTACAACGCCGACGTCACCTACGGCACGAACAACGAGTTCGGGTTCGATTATCTGCGCGACAACATGGCATGGAGTGCTTCCGAGCTGGTGCAGCGCGGCCACAACTTCGCCATCGTTGATGAGGTCGACTCCATCCTGATCGACGAGGCGCGCACCCCGCTGATCATCTCCGGTCAGGCCTCCGGCGACGTCAACCGGTGGTACACCGAGTTTTCCAAGGTAGTCAAAAAGCTCGAGAAGGACACCGATTACGAGGTCGACGAGAAGAAGCGCACGGTCGGCGTCCTGGAGGACGGCATCGAGAAGGTTGAGGATTACCTCGGGATCCAGAACCTCTACGAATCTGCCAACACCCCGCTGATCGGTTTCCTGAACAACGCGATCAAGGCCAAAGAGCTCTTCAAGAAGGACAAGGATTACGTGGTCCTCAATGGTGAGGTCATGATTGTCGACGAGCACACGGGCCGTATTCTGGCCGGTCGCCGCTACAACGAGGGCATGCACCAGGCCATCGAAGCCAAGGAGGGGGTGGAGATCAAGGCCGAGAACCAGACCCTCGCGACCGTCACCCTGCAGAACTATTTCCGTCTCTACGAAAAGCTCTCGGGCATGACCGGCACCGCCGAAACCGAAGCTGCCGAGTTCATGGCCACCTACAAGCTCGGTGTGGTCCCCATCCCCACCAACCGCCCCATGGTGCGCGCGGACCTGTCCGACCTCATCTACAAGAACGAGATCGCCAAGTTCGACGCCGTCGTCAAGGACATTGTTGAGCGGCACGAAAGCGGCCAGCCGGTTCTGGTGGGCACTACCAGCGTGGAGAAGAGTGAGTACCTCTCGAAGCAGTTGGCGAAGGCCGGCATCCGCCACGAGGTGCTCAACGCCAAGAACCACTCCCGTGAGGCAGCGATCGTCGCCCAGGCGGGTCGGAAGGGCGCGGTCACCGTCGCCACCAACATGGCCGGTCGCGGCACTGACATCATGCTCGGCGGCAACGCCGAGTTCAACGCGATCGCCGAACTGGAGAAGCGCGGCCTCAGCCCTGTCGACAGCCCGGAAGACTACGAGGACCAGTGGCCAGCAGCGCTGGACGCCGCGCGGAACGCGGTGGAGTCCGAACACAACGAGGTCCGCGAACTTGGCGGCCTCTATGTGCTGGGCACCGAGCGGCACGAGTCACGACGCATCGATAACCAGCTTCGCGGGCGGTCCGGGCGCCAGGGTGATCCGGGACGGTCGCGCTTTTACCTTTCCCTGACGGATGACCTGATGCGCCTGTTCAACTCCGGCGCAGCTGAACGCATCATGAACAGCTCCACGATGCCCGACGACGTGGCGCTGGAATCGAAACTGGTATCCAAGGCCATTGAGAGCGCCCAGGGTCAGGTGGAGGGCCGCAACGCCGAGCAGCGCAAGAACGTCCTGAAGTACGACGACGTGCTGAACCGTCAGCGCGAGGCGATCTACGGCGACCGGCGTCGTATTCTCGAGGGCGGGGACCTGCACGAGAAGGTTGCGTTCTTCCTTGAGGACGTGGTGACGGCAATGGTTGATGAGGCCACTGCCCAGGGCCACGGCGATGACTGGGACTACGACCAGCTCTGGACCAACTTGCGGACGCTGTACCCGATCAGCCTCACGATCGATGAAGTCCTTGACGAGGCCGGCGGCCCGTCGAAGGTGACCCGCGACTTCCTGCACGCCGAGATTCTCTCGGATGCCAAACTTGCCTACCAGACCCGCGAGGAAACGCTCGGCGAGCAGACCATGCGCGAGCTTGAGCGCCGGGTGGTGCTCTCGGTGATCGGCCGCAAGTGGCAGGAACACCTCTACGAGATGGACTACCTCAAGGAAGGGATCGGGCTGCGCGCCATGGCGCAGCGCGACCCATTGGTCGAGTACCAGCGTGAAGGGTTCATCCTCTTCCAGGCGATGATGGAAGCCATTCGCGAGGAGAGCATCGGTTTCCTGTTCAACCTTGAGGTCGAAGTGGGCGCTCCAGCGCCCACCGGCCTCCCCGGGGTCACTGATGGGCGCGGCCTCGTCCAGACTCCGACCATCAAGGCAGCCGGCCTCGATGCTCCCGAGAAGCCGGCAACCCTGAACTTCTCCGCCCCGAATGCGCAGGGTGAGGTGGAGACCCGCGTGGAGCGGAACGCTTCAGCCAAGGCCGAGTCCAACGGAACGACGCGTGCCGAAATCAGGGCTGCGGCCAGGCGCAAGAAGAAGTAGCTCACCCAATCTCCAGCGCAGTCACCTTCCAGTGCCCGCGCCGACGCTCCAGACGAAGGGCGACGGCGCGGGCTCTGTGGTTCTCGCAGGTCACGGCGGACGCTTCATAGACGTGGGCGTTGATCCGGCAGGTCCGCACCGTTCGTACCGATACGTTGCGGTGCAGGAGCTGGTCGGGGCGACCGCTGGCACCTGCGGCCCGGTTTAGGGTCCGCACCAGGTTGGCGCGGAGCTGAAGGCGCTCGTAGCTCGGCGGATCCAGCCAGTCGGCAAGCTGCTGCAGGGGTCGGGATCCACCCAGGACCTCCAGTGCTGCCTGCACCACCGAGCGGACGATCCGCTGCACCTGGGCCGCTGCAGCAACCTCTTCGGGCGCTGCCTGGGGTGCCGGATCCGAGGGTAGCGTGCTGCCCTGACCAGCGGTGGTCGCAGTGGATTTGGCGCTGTGGGGGCGGGAGAGTTGGGCCTGTACGGTCATGATGATCCTTCGGTTGCTAACGGGGCTAGCGCGGCGCCCGCAGAAGCTGCCCGGGCAGCAGCAGATCGGGGTTGTCGCCGATTACCTGACGGTTCTCGTGATGCCAGCGTGGCCACGCCTGTGCTATCTCGACGTCAGTGGCGAAGGGTCCGAGGTGACGGGCCACGATCGTCCAGAGGGAGTCTCCGGGGCCCACCTCAATGACTGCTGGCACCGGACGGTTTGGTGCGGCCGGGGACTGGCGCAGCTCGCCACGCAGCAATGGCCCGCTCTCCATTGGTCCGGGAAGTGGTTTCCACTGAGGTTCGATTGCCGGGACGTCAGCCCCGGGGGTGGCCACCTGATTTCCGGCCAGCACCACCGGGCCGGGGGCTCCAGGACCGTCGGCAATGGAAAGGGCTGATGCAGGTGCGGAACCGCCCGCCACGAGCTGCAACCCCAGCGCGGCCGCTGCGAGCCGCTTCATGAACTGCGGGGAAAGCGCCCCAGCGACGAGAGCCGCCCGCTCGTGCCCGCCACGCCGGAGGCCTTCGCTGAGCAGGGCAAGCGCAAGGGCTGCCGCCCACCACCCGACCAGGATCATCCCGACCGCCGACGCGGCCATTCCCAGCACCACGTCCAGCCGATGGTGGCCGGTGAACGGTCCGGCATAGCTGCGGATAGCCTCACCCGAGAAATAGAGCCCCACGGCGAGGAGGGCAATCATGATCACCGGGACGTGATCCCGCCGGTATTTCAACGATTCATTCATCTCGATACCTCAATGGTGTCCGGTCAGGAAAGCTTGGCAGCTCGAGTCTTCGAGTGAACCAACCCTTCAGGCGTTGTTTGAGGGTATATATGCATTTTTGATGCAGTTTGACCTAATTTAAACTAGCTTGACGAGATATATGTATTTTGTACACCCTGAACGTTCAGCTGTCTATCCTTGACCGGGCTTTTAGGGTCCCCTAGGCTGACCCGGTGCGGTGGGATGCCCTGTTTCTGGACCTGGAATCGCAGTTCGCCGCGGCCGACCTGATCGCCGTCGAAAATGAGATCGCCGAGCGCACGCGTCTGGAGCAGGCGTCAGTCCCCCTGATGGACCGCCTTCGCGGACAGACAGGATCAGTGGTGCGGATACGCACCCGGTGTGGCACCGTCTTCAGTGGCGCGGTGCATCACGTCGGAGCTCAGTGGCTGGTCCTTGATACCGGGTCAGGTCCAGCAATGATCCCCGCCACAGCCATTGGATCGGTGGAAGGGCTGGGACGGCACACAGCACCCGCGCGCTCCGCCGTAACGGCTCGTCTGGGATTGGGGTCAGTTTTCAGGGCTTTTGCGAGGGACCGGACCCCGCTGACCATTCAACTGGCTGCGGACGGTGCTCGCATCAATGGGACCATTGACCGGGTGGGACGGGATTTCCTTGAACTCGCGTCGGTCCCGTCGGGTGAGCTGCGGCGTACCGACAGCGTTGCAGCAGTGCTGCTGATCCCCTTCAGTAGTGTCGACGCGGTGCTAACGCCCGCGTGACCGGCCTCTGCGGCCGTGGGTACGCTACCGCTGACTGCCGTCGCGCGCAGGTCCCGCAGAGCCGTCCCTGACCGCGGCCGCCGACCTTTCGTACGCCCGGGCAATGAACTCTTCCAGGACCTGGGATTCGACCCGCCATTGGCCTCTGCCGCCGATTTGGATGGCTGGCAGCTCGCCGGAGCGGACCAGAGCATAGGTTTGCGACGACGAGATGTTCAGCACCTCACCCACATCGGCGAGCGTCAGGAACCGCTTCTCAGCCACGATTGTCCGCCTTTCGTTCCGTCTGTCACGGAACCGTCACACCCATGAACCGTTCAAGTCCAATCTTGCCATCCTGGGCGAGTGTTTACGGGGATTATCCACAGTTTGGAATCAGTTGGCCCGGGAGGATTTATTTTGACGCAGCAGTGAACGAGAATTGCAGGGCAACGTCAAACTAGCCGCGGCTGGAGGATCGGGCGGCCGGAGACTGTAGGAGGCCGTGTTGAGCCTGGTGACAGCTATCCCGGATCGTGATGAATCCCCGGTCCGGCTCAGGAAACCGTCGTGGCGGGACCCGCGCCTCCTGGTCGGATTGCTTCTGGTCCTCGCCTCGGTTGCGGCGGTAACGGCATTGGTCGGAAACGCTGACCGCACCACCGATGTCTATGTTCTCCGAACTGAGATACCCGTTGGTGGGGCAGTCACCGGCGAGGATCTGTCGGTTGTCGCCGTCCGGCTAGGCGACCTCGAACCCGCCTACCTGCGAGTGGATGAGGGGATCCCGGAGACAGCGGTCGCGATGAGCGTGTTGCGGGAAGGGGAGTTGGTGCCCCGTGCAGCCCTGGGTCGGGCCGATGCGCTGGACCGCAAACCGATCGGTCTTACCGTCGACGACCCGCTGCCTGCCGGCACAGTCACCGGGTCCCGGGTTGACGTCTGGGTTGCTTTCGAGGGCGAAGGTGGGACTTTAGAACCACCAACCCAACTGCTTGAGGCAGCCGAGATATCCGAGCTCACGGTGTCCGAGTCGGCGCTCGGCGGGGGCGGCGGTTCAACCCTGGTCCATGTCCTGGTCGCCGATGATGCACTCCCGGAGCTGCTGGATGCCCTCCTCAATGAGGCGCGGATCGCGCTGGTCCTCAACCCGGCCGGCGCTCCATGAGCATCCCGGTGGTGACCTGCGGGCTTACCGCCCGCGAGTGTGTCACCGGGTTGGAGAAGCTTCGAGGCCCTGTCACAGTGGTGCGCTGGTGCGCTGATCTTGCCGAGGTGATCGCGGTCTGCCAGACGGGCCTGGCGCGCGCCGTGATCCTGTCCACCGACGCCGGAGAGCTGACTGCATCATTGATCGAACGGTTCCGGAACGCCGAGGTGGCGGTGGTGGCCCTGGCCACTACCGAGAGCGACCAGCACCGTCTCGACTCGCTCGGGGTCGCCCACACGGAAGCCGACGTGGGCGCAGCCGCCCTCGCCGCGATAGTGGAAGCCGCAGTCAAGCTGGCAGCCGAGGCGCCGAGTCCCGGGATCGATAGCGTCTCCTATGCCGACCCCGCCGCCGCCCTGGGCCGGCCAGCGACCGGGCCGCCCCTGAGTGGCAGCGAGTCGGCGCAGACCGAGGTGGGGGAGGTGATGGCGGTCTGGGGACCCGCAGGATCCCCGGGGCGCACTACGGTTGCGGTGAACCTCGCCGCCGAGCTCGCTGCAGGTGGGCGGGCGGTACTGCTCATCGATGCGGATACCTACGGGGCTTCCGTCGCGGCGTCCCTGGGGTTGCTGGACGAATCGGCGGGTCTCGCCCAGGCCTGCCGCCTCGCCGATCAGGGATCGTTGGACCTGATGGGACTCAACCGGGCCATCACCCGCCTGGCAGTGAGGGGGTCCCACCTTGGCGTTCTGACCGGGATCACCCGCGCTGACCGCTGGACTGAGTTGCGGCCGGCGGCCTTGACGAAAGTGCTCGAACTGTCACGGTTGATCGCCGATGTGACAATAGTCGACTGCGGATTCTGTCTGGAAACCGATGAGGAACTGAGCTTCGACACGGTCGCGCCGCGCCGGAATGCTGCCACGCTGTGCTGCCTCGGGGCAGCGGACACCGTTATCGCAGTGGGAGCGGCGGACGCCGTCGGCCTGCCGAGGTTGATTCGTGCGCTGGCCGACCTCGAAGCAATGGTGCCTACCGCGACACCGCGGGTGGTACTGAACAAGGTGCGTGCTGCGGCGGTCGGTCGTGGTCCTGAACGGCAACTCCGTGAGGCCTGGGACCGGTTCGGTCCCTCGCGCCCCGTGGACGCGTTCCTGCCGGCGGACTTCTCCGCAGTCGATTCCGCGCTGCTGGGAGGGTCGGTACTGCTCGAATCAGCGCCCCGTTCACCCCTCCGAACCGCGATCGCCGAACTGGCCGGTGTACCGATTGAACAACTGCGGCGCAGCCGCGTTGGAGCAGGCCACAACGAAGTGAAGTTTTCCCGCAACGGCGTTAGGCTCTTGGGTAAGGGGCCGCAAAGGAGCGGCCTTTAATTTCGTTTATGGAGGCGTTTTCATGTCGTCTGGATCCAGCATCACGGACCAGTCAAGTTCTGACACTTCTACCGGAGAGTTCATTGATCACTACTATGAACATCTCGCCGAGGAGGACGCCAAGGCACACACAGCTGAAGCGCTCAAGGAGCGTGCCCTTCGGCACCGGGCACTGGCCGAGAACCGCAAGTCGGGTGAAGCTGCTGTAGACATTTTCGACCAGTCGGACGCCAGCATCGTCATGATCGTCACTGACGACATGCCCTTCCTGGTCGACTCGGTCACCGCTGAACTGGTCCGCCATCAGGTGGCGATCCGGCTCGTCATGCACCCCACATTCATCGCCACCCGCGACCGCCAGGACGCTAGCCTGCACCGGCTGCAGCGGGTGCCATCCACGGCCGGCGTCTCGAGCGGCGACACTGCCGCCCTGCCAAATGTGTCCCACCTGATCGCCGATGGGGACGTCGCGGCGCACATCGAGTCGTGGATCGCTATCGAAGTAGGGCGCATCCTCGACGACGAACGACGCCAAAAAATCATCGCGGGCCTGTTGAGCGTCCTTGGCGATGTGCGTGCCGCCGTCGAGGACTGGCCAGCCATGCGGAGCAAGGTCCGCGAGATCGCCGCTTCCCTTGACACAGTGCCGGGCGGGGAGGACATCCCGGACCTCGATCAGGCGAAGGAGTTGCTCACCTGGCTTGATGGTGGGAACTTCACCTTCCTGGGTTTCAAGGAATACGATCTGGTCACCGACGACGATGGCCAGGACGTGCTCCGGATCGCCGAGGGAGACGGGCTGGGGCTGTTGCGGCACCCAGTGGGCGGGCGCAGGGTCCAGCAATTGACCAGCGCAGGCAAGGCCAAGGCACGCGAGAAGCGGGCCCTGGTGATCACCAAGGCGAACTCGCGGTCCACTGTGCACCGCGCTGCCTACCTGGACTACATCGGCGTGAAACGCTTCGATGCGCAGGGCAATGTGAACGGCGAACGCCGCTTCATCGGCCTGTTCGCCACCAGCGCCTACACCGGTTCGGTGCGCGGGGTGCCCATCGTGCGCGACAAGGTGAACGCAGTCCTCCTGCAGTGCGGATTCCCGCGGGATTCGCACTCCGGCAAGGACCTGCTCTCCATTCTGGAAACTTACCCACGCGATGAGCTGTTCCAGATCGAGGTGCAGGACCTCATCAACACGGCGATGGGGATCCTGCGACTGCAGGAACGACGCCGGACGCGTCTGTTCCTGCGCCCCGACATCTATGGGCGTTTCATGTCCGCGCTCGTGTTCCTGCCCCGCGACCGCTACACCACCGGAGTGCGGCTGAGAATAGAACAGGAGCTGCGCCAGACGTTCAAGGCTGAGTCCATCGACTACGAGGCGAGGATCAGCGAGTCCGCCCTGGCGCGCCTGTTCTTCAGGATCAGGCTCCCCCGCGGTGTGGAAGTGGCCCAGGTCGAACCAGCCGAGCTGGAACAACGCCTGGTCGGAGCGGCCCGATCGTGGTCCGAGGGGATCGACGAAGTGGTGCGCGGCCGGTTTGACCGCCGGACCGCGGAAGAAGTCTCGGGGCTGTGGGCCGAAGCCTTTCCCGCGAGCTACCGCGTGGACTATGAGGTCGAAGACGCACTCAAGGACATCGAACGGTTCGAACGCTGCGACGCGAACTCGCCCGCCGCACCGGTCATGCACGTCTACGTCCCCGAGGGCGCCGGAGAGAACCTGGAGGAGGACGCCCGACTGAAGCTTTACCTCACCGAGCCGAAGAGCCTGAGCCAGATCCTCCCGTTCCTGCACAACCTCGGGTTGGAAGTACTTGACGAACGGCCATTCGAGATCGAGCGCTCCGACGGCCGGGAATTCTTCCTCTACGACCTCGGCCTGAAGTACCCGGCCGGCATCGATCCGATGAGCACCGGGCGTCTGCTCGAGCAGTCCTTCGCCGCGGCTGTGGCCGGGTCCTCGGAATCCGATCCCTTCGACCGGTTGGTGTTGAAAGAGAACCTGCGCTGGCGTCAGGTAGTCATCCTGCGCAGCTATGCGAAATATATGCGGCAGATGGGCAACACCAATTCGTACGGTTTCGTCGCCGACACGCTGCTCGCCAACGCGGCAGTGGCGCGCGCCCTGGTGACACTCTTCGAGGCGAGGTTCGATCCCGACCTCAGCGACGAAGACCGGACCGTTACCACTGAGAGCGCCCGCGAAGCCGTCGAGTCGGGACTTGAGCAGGTGCCCACTCTCGACGCCGACAAGGTGCTGCGCACCTTCGGCAACCTGATCGACGCCACCCTGCGGACGAACTATTTCCAGGACAAACGCCATGTGAGCTTCAAATTCGACACCTCCGCCATCGATGGCGCGCCTTACCCGCGTCCCAAGTTTGAGATCTGGGTCTACTCGCCGCAGGTGGAAGGCGTCCACCTGCGCTTCGGCAAGGTTGCCCGCGGAGGGCTGCGCTGGTCGGACCGCCGGGAAGACTTCCGGACCGAGGTACTCGGACTCGTCAAAGCCCAGACCGTGAAAAATGCTGTGATCGTTCCGACCGGTGCGAAGGGCGGTTTCTTCGCGAAGCAACTCCCCAACCCAGCGGTCGACCGCGCGGCGTGGATGGAGGAAGGCAAGTCCAGCTACCGCACCTTTATCAGGGCGCTGCTGGATATTACCGACAATCTGGTGACTGGCGACGACGGCGAGACGGTGGTTCCGCCGCCCCGCGTGGTCCGGCACGACAGCGACGACAGCTACCTGGTCGTCGCGGCCGACAAGGGCACTGCCGCGTTCTCCGACATCGCCAACGAGCTGTCGGCTGAATACGGATTCTGGCTCGGCGACGCGTTCGCCTCCGGCGGTTCGGTGGGATACGACCACAAGGCGATGGGGATCACCGCCCGCGGCGCTTGGGAATCGGTGAAACGCCACTTCAGCGAGTTCGGTATCGACACCCAGTCCGAGGAGTTCACGGTGGTCGGCGTAGGCGACATGAGCGGCGACGTGTTCGGCAACGGCATGCTGCTCTCCGAGCACATCAAACTTGTTGCCGCATTCGATCACCGGCACATCTTCCTCGATCCGGCCCCTGACGCTGCGGTTTCCTTCGCCGAGCGGTCGAGGCTGTTCGACCTGCCGCGCTCCAGCTGGGAGGACTACGACGAATCATTGATCAGTGCCGGTGGCGGGATCTACCCGCGGCAGTCGAAGACCGTGCCCATCTCGGATCAGGTGCGGTCGGTCCTGGGGCTGGACGAGGGAGTCACCACCCTGAGTCCGCCCGAGCTGCTGCGTGCCATCCTCTCCGCTCCGGTGGACCTGCTCTACAACGGCGGCATCGGTACCTATGTGAAGGCATCGAGCGAAACGCACGCCGCGGTGGGAGACAAGGCTAACGACGCCATCCGCGTGAACGGCAACCAGCTGCGTGCCCGTGTGGTGGGCGAGGGTGGAAATCTCGGGATGACTCAACGGGGCCGGATCGAGGCGGCGCTGCACGGAGTCATCCTGAACACTGACGCGATCGACAATTCGGCAGGTGTCGACTGCTCGGACCATGAGGTCAATATCAAGATCTTCGTGGACCGGTTGGTCAGAACCGGGGCCCTTCCAGCGGAGGAACGCGCCGAGTTCCTGCACTCGATGACCGATGAGGTGGGACGGCTCGTCCTGAAGGACAACGTCGACCAGAACGTTCTGCTCCTCAACGACCGGCAGCGGGTAGTGGAATGGAGCCCGAGCTTCGAACGGTTGATGGACTGGCTCGAGTCGAACGCCGACCTGAACCGCGAGCTGGAGGCGTTGCCCACCACCGAGGAGCTCAGGGCACGGGTGGAATCGGGTCAGGGACTCACCTCGCCGGAGCTGTCGGTCCTTGCGGCCTACGTCAAGATCGAGTTGACCAAGGCGCTGACGAACAGCGATCTGACAGACGATCCCTGGTTCGGCAGAACCCTTCGCGAGTACTTCCCGAAGCAGCTGGCGGAGCGTTTCGGTAGCCAGCTGGATACCCATCCGCTGCGTCGGGAGATCATCTCGACGGTGATCGCGAACGACATGATCAACATGGGCGGGATCACCTTCGCCTTCCGGGTCATGGAGGAAACCTCGGTGTCCGGCCCGGTAATAGCGCGGGCTTTTGTCGCACTTCGGGAGATTTACGATCTTGACGCGCTGGTGAACGCGCTCGGAGAGCTTCCCCCGAGTTTCCCCACCGACAGGTGGTCAGCGGTCCACCTCGACATGCGTCGCCTGCTGGACCGGGCTGTTCGCTGGTTCGTGAACAATGTGGGCCAGGGAACCACTGTGGCCGAGGACATCGAGCTGTTCAAGCCTCTGATGGATCCGCTGCGGACCCATCTGGTGGATTACGTCCGGGGCAGGGACAAGCAACGGGTCGAAGAGTGGTTTGCCCGGGCCGAGGAGTGGGGCCTGCCCGACGACATCGCCCGCCACTGGGCCGAGCAGTTTGAATCCTTCGGTCTGCTGGACATCGCACTGATCGCCCGGCAGATTGACGAACCGGTGGACCGAATCGCGCAGGTCTACTACGCCGTCTATGACAGGTTTGCCGTCGACAATCTGCTGGAGCGGATTACTACCCTCCCACGGATGGACCGGTGGCAGGCGCTCGCCAGGGCCGCCCTGCGGGACGACCTGTACTCCACCATTGCCGATATGACTGTCTCGGTCATGAAGGCCTCCTCGTCGCTGGAGCTCGCCGAGGCAGCGGAGCGTCTCGATGCCTGGGAGCAGCAGAACGCTGAAATGCTGGAGCGTGCGCGGCACATGTTCGTCGAGGTCAACCGGCTGGAGCGTGACGACATGGCTTCGCTGTCGGTGGCGCTGCGGTTGCTCCGGTCGATCGTGCGACGGTAGGCGGGAGCCAAAGTGGCAATCTTCACCGATCCGATCCGCGAGTACGCCCATTTTGGACCGGGTGATGCGGAATGGCTGCATCTGCTGGTGGGGGACTGGCAGATGGTTGCGGACCTTGCGTTCGCTGACCTTGCCCTCTGGTTTCCCCTGGAAGACGGTGGGTACGTAGCCCTTGCCCACGTGCGGCCGTCCACCTCCCACACCGTGTTCCACACCGATTTTGTCGGTGAGCGCATCAGGGCTGACCTTCTGCCGCTTGTCGACAAGGCATGGCAGAGCCAGCAGATGGAGCGTTCGGGGGACACCAATTGGACCACTGAGATGGCCATGCGGGTCGAGGCCGTGCCAATGGTGCGGAACGGGCGGACCCTCGCCGTCGTCACCTCGCATATGGACCTGTCCAGCTCCCGGATGCCCTCCCGGCTGGAGTTGACCTACCGGCAGTGCGCGCACGATCTGCTGCGGATGGGAACGCTCGGGCTGTGGCCCGATTTCGCTACTCCGACCGGTTCGCGGCGGGGCGCGCCCCGTGTCGGTGACGGTTTGATCCGGCTCGATGTTGAGGGTGTCATCCAGTATGCGAGCCCCAACGGAGTTTCGGCGTTCAGGAGGCTCGGCGATGTCGAGACGCTTGAAGGACGGTCCCTGGCGGAGGTTGCCACGTCCCTGCTCACCGACCGTCGGATGGTTGATGAGACGCTCCCTCTGGTGGTGACTGGCAGGATGCCGTGGCGGACAGAAATTGAATCCCGTGGGGTCAGCCTGTCGCTGCGTGCCATCCCGCTCCGGGACGAGAAGGACCGGTTCGGAGCGCTGGTGCTCTGCCGGGATGTTTCCGAGTTGCGCCGCAGGGAAATGGAGCTGGTATCCAAGGACGCCACCATCCGCGAAATCCACCACCGGGTGAAAAACAACCTCCAGACCGTCGCGGCGCTGTTGCGGATGCAGTCGCGCCGGATGGTGAGTGATGAGGGTAAGCAGGGTCTTGAACAGGCCATGCGGCGGGTGGGCACGATTGCGTTGGTGCACGAGACGCTGTCCCAGGGGCTTTCGCAAAGTGTCGACTTCGACGAGCTCATCGCCCGCCAGTTCCGTCTATCCGCCGAGGTTGCGTCTCCTGCCCACGTGGTGCGCACCGAGCGTGCCGGCTCCTTTGGTGAGCTGCCCAGTGACTTCGCCACACCGTTGGCGCTGGTAATCAACGAACTGGTGACCAACGCGGTGGAGCATGGACTGTCGGAGCGCACCGGCACCGTGTGGTTGCTCGCCAACCGGCGGAAGGGCGCCGACGGTGACGAGATCCTGAACGTGACGGTCGCGGACGACGGCATCGGGCTGCCGAACGGAGCCCACAAAGAGGGTCTGGGTCTGCAGATCGTCAGGACACTGGTGACGAGCGAGCTGGACGGCACCATCGAATGGTCGCCCCGGGAGGGCGGCGGCACCGCCGTGACCATTGAACTGGGACTGCACGACAACCGCTCATGACAACGGACCGCTACCCCTCGGGTAGCGGTCCGTTGTTTCCTGCAAGACTTTTGGTCCGCCAGGGACCAGGCGTCACTTACCTCTGCTAGGAGGCACGACGTGCGCGTGCTGCGCGGCGCTTGAGCGCACGACGCTCGTCCTCGCTCAATCCACCCCAGACCCCTGCATCCTGGCCCGATTCGATTGCCCACTGAAGGCAGGTGTCAACTACCTGGCAGCGGCGACAGACGCTCTTGGCTTCCTCAATTTGAAGAAGGGCAGGCCCGGTATTTCCGACCGGGAAAAACAGCTCCGGGTCCTTGTCCAGGCATGCAGCGCGACTACGCCAATCCATGTATGATCACTTTCTCCTTCGGCTGTTCGAGATTGTGAAAACATTCACGAACGGCCACATAGTAAAGGGGCCCGTACGGCCCCCGATTTCTTCTTCCTCAAGGCTGTCACGTTAAATTCGCCCAAACAAGAGGTAGCAAGCGCTTAATTGTGCAATGTGGTGAGTTATACATCACAGGAATTGTCAGAGAGGGCACGATTGGTGCCACGTGACTACTAATCGACTATGTCGGCTGATGAGTTTTCTGTCAAGAGCCGCCACCTGACGGGCGACGCGTGGGGCGGCTGAGCAAGCTGAGTAAGCTGAGCAATATGGATGACGTATATGCCGCAGGATTGCACCGATGAGTGAGACGGCAAGCCAGCAGGCTCCGGCGGCCCGTCCCGGCGGGGTCACCATTATTGCGGTATTCCTCGTGCTGGAGGCGCTGGGCTTGCTCGCTGCCGCGGGGTGGTACCTCTATGGTCTCCTCACCAGTACTCCCACCTCGCTCGGCGGGGCCATCTTCACCATGGTCTTCCTGGTGGTGATGGCACTCTGGCTCCTGGTGGTGAGCTATCACCTGGCCCGGGGATACCGGTGGACCCGGTCTGCCGCTCTGGTCTTCCAGCTGTTCGTGATTGTCATCGCCGTCCCGACCCTCTCCGCCGGAATCATCCCGGTGGGTCTGGCCCTGCTGGTTCCGGCAGCGGCAGTGCTGCTCCTGTTGTTCACCAAGCCGGTACTTGCCTACATCTCGAGGACCGGCGACAACGCAAAGGTCCTCTAGGGCCCGAATCCCTCACCGTTTTCCCCGGGACGCAGGGGTCGCATGGGCTCATCCGAGCCGGCCCGGTCAGCCTACTCGCCCGGCCTGGCCCGGGACGGCGACCTGGACCTCCCGGACCTCACCGGCGTCGAACAGGAACCCGCGGCCGGGCCGCGGCCTGGCGTCGCAATCCAGGCGCACACCAAAGAAATCGCCGTCGGACGCCTGCCGGGGCCCAAGGATCATGCCGGTCCGGCTCGACCGGGCCTCGGCGGCGAGCGGGACCTTCATGAGAATCGATGCACCGTCAGTCACCGCCAGGATCAGGCGGTACCCCTGCGCGAACAGCTGACCGAGGTGACGTTGGGTGTCCTGCGGCAGGTGATCTGCATCATCGACGAGGAGCAGCGATTCCGCCGGTGGACCGCCTGTGCCAGCCAGGAGCCGTGCCTGTCCTGCCCAGAAATCCACCGGGTCCGACCCGGGTGCGGGGCGTACACAGCTGGTCGACGATGCAGCGGCGAGCTGCTCGATCAGGGTCGAACGCCCTGAACCTGGCGGTCCAACGATCAGGAAGACCAGGCGCCTCGTCAGCGTGAGGAAGACGACGTCGGCCTCGTCACCGCCCACGCCGATCGGTATCCGGTGACTGTCGCCCGGTGCCGCGTTGAACAGTGGATTGCTCCCCTGGATAAAGGTTGGCAGCGGTGCCACCCGGAACGGTGCCCTGACCGGTGCCACCGCGGCAGCGCCTTGGGCGCGTGAGGCCTCGCGCCGACCGAGGATCACCTGTGCCACGGCTCCCTCGGGGGTGGCGATGGGTCCCTGGGCCAGGCAGCGACCCGGGACCGGCTCGGTCGGTGGCAGCTTCGGCCACGAAAAGGTGGACTCCCGGGTTGCGCCCAGCGGAAAGTACAGCCGATTGGGCAGGAGGGGAAAGAAACGCCCCGTGACAACGTCGCGGTCACCGGAGATCACCAGGGTGGTACCGGCCAGCTGACCGTCCCGCGCGAGGTCCTGCAGCAGTTCCTCCGCCCATGGCCAGCGACTGGCTCTCAGCTCTCCCATCCAGCGGCCCCACCCCGACACGACCACTGTCAGTGCGGGGTCCAGGCGCTGGTCCTGTCCCCGGCCCGATGCCGGTGCGGTGTCCCGCGACAGTCGCTCAGTGACCTCGTCGGCGAGCCTCCGGATAACGCGGGCAGCCCGGCGTGGTTCCTGGGCGCCCACATAGGCGCCTACCTGCGGGGCGGAGGCCACCCATCGAAGAGTTCCGTCGCCATCCAGGATGTACAGGTGACGGTCGGGGAGGGTCTCCACCAGGCCCGACACGACCTGGACGAGAGCGCCGGCGGTGCCCGCAACGGACTGGCCAATCAGGGCGAGGTGCGAATCATTGCCCGGGAACCACAGCAGGGGCCGCTGGGTTTGCGCTTCGGGGAGGTCAAGAAGGCCCAACACCACCGCACCTTCGGGAGCCGGTGGCATCGTCAACGCGGTCAGGACCGGGGGAAGCCCTGGCAGGACCGGAGAGTGCAGGGGGCCATACCGGAAACCCCCGGCGGCAGTGGCTACTGCGGCGATCAGTCCCGCCGGTCCCCGAGTTTCCCTTGACCGCATCCCTGCCACCGGTGACGTTGGGCGCAGGAGGGACGTGGTCCACTCGATGACCCCCGGCACCGATCCTTCGCTGTCGGGGCCTGTTGACGCGGCCTGGAACAGCCTGGCCGGGCCCGTCCCGAGCCGCAGCAGGGCGCGACCGGGGATGTTGACGGGGATGGCCGCCGCTGCCGCTGACCCGACGATGTCGTGTGATTCGAGGGGTGAGCTGACCCGGAGGGCGATGCTGGCACTCACATTGGCACGGATGTCCGGGCCGAGGGCACCCTGGGGCCGCTGCGTGGACATCACCAGGTGCACCCCGAGTGACCTGCCGACAGTGGCAAGGCGCACCAGCTCGCCGGCTGCGCCCGGTACATCCTCCAGCAGCATCCTAAACTCATCGATCACCACCACGAGCCGGGGTAGCGGCGGTCGGTGAGCCGGCCAGTCGGCGATGTCGGTGACCAGATGGGTGGCAAAGAGCTGTTCGCGTCGGCGAAGCTCCGCCAGCAATGACACCAGGGCGCGGGCCACCGACGCGGCCGAGAGATCGGTCAGCAGGCCGACCGCGTGGGGCAGGGCGGACAGGGGCCTCAGCCCGGCACCACCCTTGAAGTCGATCAGGAGAAAGTTGACCTCTGACGGGCTGTGGTTCAGGGCCACGGACAGAATCAGGGTCCGGAGCAACTCGGATTTCCCGGAACCGGTGGTGCCGGCGATCACCAGATGAGGCCCATCGGAAACCAGGTCAAACAACTGGACGCCCTCGGCGTTGCTGCCGATTGCCGCGGTCAGTCCTGGAAGCGGTCCCGCCCAGGCCTGGAGCAGCTGGTCGGGGGTGGAAGGTGCGATCCGGTCAAGGCTGATCCTGGGTGGCAGGACGGGTGGGTCACTACGCGACGGCTGTTCCCGCTCCCCGCAGACGGGCGACCTCCGGCCGCCGAGAGCGCGGGCCAGCCGTCCAAATGATTGGCCACTCACCAGATCCGGCTGGAAGTTGATGGTCCGGATACCCCTCAGCTCCGCCCCTCCACGGCCCAAAGTGACCGCTTCGCGCACCGTTCCGGCCCCGGGGGACAGCTCTCCCGGGGTGCACCCGAAGCGGAAGATCGCGGCCGCGCGCGGCACAGGATCGGCCGCCGCTGAACCGAACAGCAGAACGGGCACCTGCTCCATGGTCTCCGGGAGTGCCGCAATGTCGGCTGGGCAGGCGAGGATCACACCGGGCAGGAACCGGGCATCTCCGGGCAGATCGGCGGGTGTTCCCACACAGACCGCAGTGCCCGGCCGGTTGCAGAGCTGCAGGAGCAACGATCGAGCCATTCCCAGTAGGTCCCGCCCCGAGCCGGCGAAGCAGACCTCCGGAGGCCCGATCGCCCGGGTGCCGATCGTGAGCTCGATCAGTACCGGAACATCGTTCAGGAGCGGGCAGGTCCAGACCGCGTCGGCAGGTTTCACCACGAGATGGGCCCCCTGGGTTGCCAACCCAAGACGCACATAGACGGGAGCCGATGATGGTTCGCCCGGGGCCGGTGGGTCGCCGGTTGCAGGTGAGTACGCTGCCGCTGCCAGCCTTCCGATCTCGTCAGAGGCGGCCAGCCGTCGTCGGCGGTCCTCCCGAGCAGCATTGGCCAGGGCGGCCAGGAACGCCCTGCGCGCTCGCCGACCGGTCACCAGCGGTATCAGCGCGGCGGTGGCGGAGAGCACGCTGAATCCGAGGAAGATCCACATTCCGGTGGCCAGGGCGAGCACGACGCCGAGCACGAGGGGCAGCAGGGCCGAACCGAGCAGCAGCACACTGGCGGGGCGGGGCGCCACCGCCTGCACCTCCAGCGGATCCGCGAGGCTGGGTATCCGAGGGGTGGGTGCCACCTGGTCGAGCAGCACCAGACGGCAACAGCTGTTACCGAACCGAAGATCCGAGTCGACCGAGATTGCGGCTTCCTCGACCCGTACACCGTCAACCCAGGTGCCGTTGGCAGAGGCAACATCGTAAAGGGTGACCTGGTTCTTCTCGACGGTGAGGCGGGCGTGGTGCCGCGATACCGCAGGATCTGCCAGCACCATGTCGCAGTTGTCGCGGCCAATCGTGTAGCTGCCGCGGCGCAGCCCGATCAGCTGGCCGGCGTCCGGCCCGGTGCTGGTCACCAGCACCAGGTTTGGCAGCAGCCCGCGCCGGGTTCGCGACGGCTGCCCACCGCCTGCCACAATCACCGCGCCGTTCACCAGAGGGGCGACGCCGAGGGTCAGCGACTCCAGCGGCCGGCCAGCAACAGCGCAGGCGGCGCCAGTGTGCTGCTCAAGCAGCAGCGCCCGCAGGGCAAGGGCAGAGTCGACAATCGACGTATCAACCACCAGCTCCACGACCGTGCCCGGAGCCGGCCGAGCCACGCCCGGGGCGCCGACGAGCGAGAGGTGCAGCAGCATCGGGCCGCCTTGGGACGGGGACGGGTTGGTGCGAATGACGCTATCGGTCCTCAGGGCAGACGATCGTGGGCGCCACCGGCAATGTGGACAACCCCAGATCAGGTGTTTTTCCCTGAGTGCCTATAGGCTTGACTACTGGGTCCGGTCGGACATGTTCACTACCCGCCTCTAGAGAAGGTCATTGATTCGTGAAGATTGCTGTTATTGCGCTAGGAAAAATCGGGCTCCCGCTCGCCGTGCAGTTTGCGTCCAAAGGCCACGAGGTGGTGGGCGTGGACGTGAACGCACAGGTCGTCGAGCTGGTGAACCAGGCCACTGAGCCATTTCCCGGCGAAGCACATCTGCAGGAGATGCTTTCTGAGCTGGTTCCCGCTGGCCGGCTGCGTGCCACCACCGACTACGCTGACGCCGTCCCCGGGGCAGACGCCGTCGTGCTTGTGGTTCCCCTGTTCGTTGACAACGACGCGAAACCAGACTTCGGCTGGATGGACGCCGCAACAACCGAACTGGCCCGGCACCTGACTCCCGGCACCCTGGTGTCCTTCGAGACCACCCTCCCCGTGGGCACCACCCGGACCCGGTGGAAGCCCATGCTCGAGGAAGGCTCGGGCCTGGTCGAAGGCAAGGACTTCCACCTTGTGTTCTCGCCGGAACGGGTCCTGACCGGGCGCGTCTTCGAGGACCTCAAAAAGTATCCCAAACTCGTCGGCGGCTTGTCCGACGCCGGAGCGGCCGCCGCCATTGAGTTCTACGAAGCGGTGCTCGACTTCGATGACCGTCCCGACCTGGATCGCGGCAACGGCGTTTGGGACCTCGGCTCCGCCGAGGCATCGGAACTGGCCAAACTGGCCGAGACGACCTACCGGGACGTCAACATCGGCCTGGCCAACCAGTTCGCCCGCTTCGCCGCGACGGCCGGAATCGACATCTACCAGGTCATTGACGCATCCAACTCGCAGCCGTACAGCCACATTCACCAGCCCGGCATCGCCGTCGGCGGTCACTGCATTCCCGTGTACCCACGGCTGTACCTGTGGAACGACCCGGACGCCACGGTGGTCCGGGCTGCCCGGGAAGCCAACGCCGGGATGCCCGATTACACCATCGGCCTGCTTGAGGGCGCGTACGGCGACCTCACCGGAGCGAGGGTAGTGGTGCTCGGCGCTGCCTACCGGGGCGAGGTCAAGGAGACAGCGTTCTCGGGAGTCTTCGCAGCGGTGGACGCCTTGAAGTCGCGCGGGGCGACCGCGCTGGTCCACGATCCCATGTACACCGACGAGGAACTGCAGCGGCTCGGGTTCGATCCCTACCACCTCGGCGAGCCGGTTGACGCCGCTGTGGTGCAGGCAAACCACGCATCCTATGCCTCACTGAGCCCGGCGGACCTGCCGGGAGTCAAGGCGTTCATCGACGGGCGCCGGGTGAGCTCGGCTGAACACTGGGAAGGTGTTCTTTACCGGGTCATCGGCAAGGCCTGACATTACGGATGCCAATTCACTACGGAAGAGGGACTCGATGAGCTTCATCGCGGACGGCGCAGACGTGTCCGAACAGGCCACCCTGGGGGAGGGGACCAAGGTCTGGCACCTGGCGCAGGTACGGGAGCAAGCGGTCCTCGGCGCCAACTGCATCGTCGGCAGGGGAGCCTACATCGGCACGGGTGTGAAGATCGGTGCGAATTCCAAGATCCAGAACTACGCGCTGGTCTACGAGCCGGCGATGCTGGGGCGCGGGGTCTTCATCGGTCCCGCCGTGGTGCTCACCAATGACACCTACCCCCGGTCGGTGTCGCCCGACGGCGAACTCAAGAGCGCCCACGACTGGACGCCGGTGGGGGTCACCATCGGCGACGGCGCCTCCATCGGCGCCCGTGCGGTCTGCGTGGCACCCGTCAGCATCGGTGAGTGGGCAACCGTCGCCGCTGGCGCCGTGGTGACCAAGGATGTCCCCGCCTACTCACTGATGGTCGGGGTGCCGGCGAAGAGGATCGGCTGGGTCGGCAAGGCCGGCCACCCCCTCCGCGAGGAGGCCGGCGAATGGGTTTGCCCCGCCACCGGGGAGCGATATGTGGAATCGAATTCAACACTGAGACCAGTAGAGGTAGAGGCATGAGTAAAGGCTTTATTCCGGCAGCGAAGCCGATTGTTGGAGACGACGAGCGGGCAGCGGTTGATGCCGTCCTCCTCTCGGGGATGCTCGCCCAGGGCGCCGAGGTGGCGTCCTTTGAAAACGAGTTCTCGCAGGTGCTGCTGGACGGGCGCGCCGCGGTAGCCGTGAACTCCGGCACCTCCGGCCTGCACCTCGGTCTGCTGGCCGCTGGCGTCGGGCCCGGGGACGAGGTCATCGTGCCGTCCTTCACCTTCGCCGCGACAGCGAACTCTGTCGCGCTGACTGGCGCGACACCGGTCTTCGCCGACATCGAACTGGACCACTACTGCCTCGACATTGCCCACGTCGAGTCCCTGATCACCGAGCGCACCAAGGGCATCATGCCCGTGCACTTGTATGGACACCCGGCGAACATCGCTGCGTTCCGTACCCTTGCCGACAAGCACTCCATCGGTCTCTTCGAGGATGCTGCCCAGGCCCACGGTGCGGGGCTGGATGGCCGCAAGGTGGGTACCTTCGGTGACTTCGCAATGTTCTCCCTGTACCCCACCAAGAACATGACCTCGGGTGAGGGCGGAATGGTGTCCACCGGCGACGCGACCATCGAACGGAACCTTCGTCTGCTGCGCAACCAGGGGATGGAGAAGCAGTACGAGAACGAGCTGGTCGGGTTCAACGCCCGGATGACAAACCTTCACGCAGCGATCGGGCGTGTCCAGCTGACCAAGGTGATGGGTTGGACCGCCCAGCGGCAGGCCAACGCTGCCTTCCTCGACGCCAACCTCACCGGCGTTCGCACCCCCGTGGTCGCTTCCGGTGCCGAGCACGTCTACCACCAGTACACCGTGCGGGTTGACGGCGGCGCCGCTGAACGTGACCGTCTCGCGGCTTCCCTCAAGGAGGACTACCAGATTGGATCGGGCGTGTACTACCCGATCCCGAACCACCGCCTGCCGTCCTTCAAAAGGGAGGAAGACCTCCCCAACACCGAAATTGCGGCCCAGGAAGTGCTGTCCCTTCCAGTGCATCCTTCCCTGGACCAGGAAGATCTCGAGCGTATCGTCGCTGCGGTCAACGCACTCACGACGGCAGGAGCCTGAACATGGCGGATCTGAGGGTCGGCCTGATCGGCCTCGGCATGATGGGGCGCCACCACGCCCGGGTCATCCGGGAACTCGATGGCCTGGAACTGGTCGCGGTAGCCGACGCCTTCGGCGACCCCCACGGGGTCGCCGGTACGCTCCCGGTCTGCGGTTCGGTTGACGAACTCATCGCCCAGGGCATCGACATGGCGGTCTGTGCCGTTCCCACCGGCCTGCACGAAGAGGTTGGACTGGCGCTGGCAGCAGCCGGCATCCACACGATGGTCGAGAAGCCCATCGCCTCGACCATCGACGGCGGCCAGCGACTCGTCGACGCGTTCGAGGCAGCGAACCTGGTCGGTGCCGTCGGACATATCGAACGGTTCAACCCTGCGCTGCAGTCCCTGCGCGCGAGGATCGAGAACGGGGACCTCGGCGAGGTCTTCCAGATTGCCACCCGGCGCCAGGGTCCGTTCCCGTCCAGGATCGCCGACGTCGGCGTCGTCAAGGACCTCGGCACCCACGACATCGACCTCACCGCCTGGCTGGCCCAGTCGCCTTTCGCTTCGGTGTCCGCGCTCACCAGCACCCGCTCGGGCCGGCCCCACGAGGACATGGTGACCGCCTCCTGCCAGCTGGAGAACGGGGTCATCACCTCCCATTTGGTCAACTGGCTTTCCCCCATGAAGGAACGCCTCACCGTGGTGACCGGTGAGAAGGGGGCCTTCGTCGCTGACACGCTGACGGCTGACCTGACCTTCTTCGAGAACGGCACCATCAACACCGAGTGGGAGGCAGTCTCCAACTTCCGTGGAGTGTCGGAGGGAAACATCACCCGCCTGGCCCTGACCAAGCGTGAACCCCTGCGCTCCGAACACGAGGCGTTCCGGGATGCCGTGCTGGGACTGTCCAACAACATCGTCACCATGCGTGAGGGATTGAACACCCTGAGGGTCGCCGAGGCAATCATCGAGTCGGCCCGCGCCGGTTCCACGCTGAAGCTCACGGCGTTAAAGCACTAGGTATGCCGCTTCGAATTCTTGTTGCAACGCGCATCTATGCCCCGGAGACGGGGGCGGCGGCCTTCCGGCTGGCCGCCATGGTCAAGGCGCTTCAGGGCCGGGGTCACCACGTTACGGTCCTGACCACCTCGTCGCCCGGCGCGAAACGGTCTTCCCCATCGGTCCGGCGCTGGCCGGTGCTGCGGGACAAATCAGGCGCCGTCCGCGGCTATGTGCAGTACGCCAGTTTCGACATTCCGCTGTTCCTGAGGCTGCTCACGGCACCCGCCTTCGACTTGGTCGTGGTGGAACCCCCACCCACTACCGGCGTGGTGGTCAGGGTGGCTACGGCGCTGCGCCGTCGGCCGTTTGTCTACTTTGCCGCCGACGTCAGCTCGGTGGCTGCCGAGGGCATCGGCGTGTCCCCGGCAGTGGTGCGGGTCCTCCGGGCGATCGAACGCTGGACGCTCTCCCGGGCGCGAAGAATCCTGACCGTGTCCGAGGGCGTTTCGACGGCTGTCGCGGCCCTGGTGGGTCAGTCCGACCGGATCGTGAACGTGGGGACAGGTGTCGATACGGACCAGTTCACCAATGACGGGCCAGCAGGTCCCGACGACGGCGGCCGCTACTTTGTCTATGCCGGAACCATGTCGGAGATTCAGGGCGCCGGCGTGTTTGTTGACGCGTTCATCAGCATCGCTGCCGAGTACCCCGATGTCCGCCTGGTGATGTACGGCCAGGGGGTGGAGCTCGACGAGCTCCGTGCCCGCGCCGAAGCGGTGTCCGCGCCGATCGATTTCCGGGGCACCGTGGACGGTGACCAGATCTCCACAGCGCTCCGCGGCAGCGTCGCCGGCCTTGCCTCGGTACGTCCATCCCGCGGCTACGACTTCGCCTTCGCCACGAAGGCACTGGTCAGCCTCAGCTGTGGCACGCCGGTGATCTACGCGGGGGTGGGTCCGTTGAAAAACATTATTGCCGACGAGAACCTTGGCGTCAGTGTCGATTGGGAGCCGGCAGCAGTCGCAGCCGCGATGAGGGATGCCCTCGCCTGGCCCCAGGATGCCGCTGAACGCCAGCGAATTTCCGGCTGGGTCCAGCAGAACTACTCGTTGAGGAGCGTCGGGGCCAGGGCGGCTGAGGCTATCGAGGCTGCTGCGAGCGAGTAGCCCCGAAAGCGGTGATCGCATCGACCACTGCGGCTGCGGCAGCTCCGGTACCGTAGGGCGCAGCCGATGTCGCCTCGGGCTGGGGACGCTGGACGACGTCGGCGAGAGTGTCAAGGTGCTCTGACACCAGGACATTCCACCCCAGTTCAACTGTTTCCACCCACTCCGTCTCCGGGCGGATCGTGGTGCACGGCACCCGCAGGAGGAACGCTTCCTTCTGCAGGCCTCCCGAGTCGGTGATTACGCCCGCACTGTTCATCACGGCGTTGATCAACCCAGGGTAGGCCAGTGGCGGGCCCACGCGGATGGCGCCGGTCTCCAGTTCGATGCCGTGGCTGGCAGCCAGATCCACCAGGCGGGGGTGGGCGAGCAGGAGCACCGGCCTGTCCAGCTGGGACAGGGACGAGACGATCTGCTGGAGCCGTGACAGATCATCGGTGTTGTCCGGGCGGTGGATGGTGCTCACGTAGTAGCCACCGGACACCAGCCCTGCGGGCAGCGGCTCGTCCCGCGCCTGGAGGGACTCACGGGTTTTGTAGAGGACGTCAGTCATCACGTCGCCGACGAGCACACTCTTGTCCGCCAGCCCCTCGGTGGCCAGATGGGTCATCGCGACATCGGTGGGTGCCAGCAGAAGGTCCGACGCGTGGTCGGTAAGCACCCGGTTGTGTTCCTCGGGCATCCGGCGGTTGAAGGAGCGCAGGCCGGCTTCCAGATGGGCCACCGGGATGTGCAGCTTCACGGCGGCCAGCGCCGCGGCAAGGGTGGAGTTCGTGTCGCCGTAGACCAGCACCAGGTCGGGCCGCTCCTGCTCGAAGATCTCTTCCAGCCCGGCGAGCATCGCGCCGGTCTGCTTGCCGTGCTTGCCCGAGCCGACGCCGAGGTTGTAGTCGGGGGCCGGAATGGCAAGGTCCTGGAAGAACACGTCCGACATCAGAGAGTCGTAATGCTGGCCGGTGTGGACGATCAGGTGTTCGGCACGGCCTTTCATGGCTGCCGCGATCGGCGCGAGCTTCACAAACTGTGGGCGTGCGCCAACGACGCTGAGGATTCGCATGCGTTCCACTTTAGCTGTTGCCCCGGACCCCCAAATACAAGCCGCGCCCCGATTCTCCGGTAATCTTGTGCAGGCAGAGCGCTGAGTAGCCAGCGCAGTCCCCACCATGTAGCTGGCGCAGCCCCCAACAATTCAGGAGTGTTTGTGAACGTTGACCTCGTTGTCGTAGGGTCGGGCTTTTTCGGCCTGACCATCGCTGAACGGGCGGCCACCGAGCTCGGCCTGAAGGTGGCTGTGCTGGACCGGCGGCACCATATTGGCGGTAATGCCTACAGCGAGAAGGAAGCGCAAACCGGGATCGAGGTGCACCGTTACGGAGCGCACCTGTTCCACACCTCCAACGAGCGGGTCTGGGACTACGTGAGCCGGTTCACCGAGTTCACCAACTACGTCCACAAGGTGTACTCCAGCCACAAGGGCGAGGTTTACCCGATGCCCATCAACCTGGGCACCATCAACCAGTTCTTCAGGTCCTCCTACGGTCCCGCCGACGCCCGTGCACTGATCCAGGAGCAGGCGGGGGAGCTGGCCGGAACGGATCCACAGAACCTCAACGACAAGGGCATCCAGCTCATTGGGCGGCCACTCTACGAGGCGTTCATCAAGCACTACACCGGGAAGCAGTGGCAGACCGATCCGCGTGACCTGCCCGCGGAGATCATTTCCCGGCTCCCCGTCCGGTACACCTACGACAACCGGTACTTCAACGACAAGTACGAGGGCCTGCCGGTGGACGGTTACACGGCCTGGATCGAGCGGATGGCCGACCACCCGAACATTACCGTGCAGTTGAACACCGACTTCTTCGACGACAACCACGAATTCTCCCGCGCAGCGACCCTGGGCCAGGTGCCGGTCGTCTACACCGGTCCCGTTGACCGGTACTTTGACTACGCCGAAGGGGACCTCTCCTGGCGCACCATCGACCTGGAGGAGGAAGTCCTCCCGGTGGAGGACTTCCAGGGCTGTTCGGTGATGAACTACCCCGACGAGGACGTTGCCTACACCCGGATCCACGAGTTCCGCCACTTCCACCCCGAGCGGGACTACACGAAGGACGCCACGGTGATCATGCGTGAGTTCTCCCGGTTCGCCCAGAAGGAAGACGAGCCCTACTACCCGGTCAACACCAGCGAAGACCGCGCCAAGCTGAGCGCCTACCGCGACCTGGCCAAGGGCGAGAAGTCGGTGCTCTTCGGGGGCCGCCTCGGCACGTACAAGTACCTCGACATGCACATGGCTATCGGCTCGGCGCTGTCCATGTACGACAACAAACTCAAGCCGCACTTCACTGCTGGCGCCAAGCTCGAAAGCGGAGGAGTCGACGCATGAGCGATACCGTCACCACTACCCCCGAAACCTCAGCGGAGGCCACGCCCTGGCAGACCCTCCAGCGGGTTGTCCTGCCCAACCTGAGCGACCTCGATACGGCGCCGCTTTACATGGACACCGGCAGCGCCCTGAGCGTGCAGCTGAACACCATGGACGGCAGCGTGTCCACCCAGGGTGGTGGGCAGGCGCGCAGCAGCGACGGCAAGGAAATCCACGCCGAGGACTTCAAGTCCCGCCGCTCCACGTTGGTCAGGGCGGGGGAGCGCGTCTCCTTCGGCACCTACTTCAACGCGTTCCCAGCGAGCTACTGGCGCCGGTGGACCACCATCCAGTCGGTCCGGCTGAGCGTGAAGACCAGTGGCACCGGCGGGGTCAGCGTCTACAAGTCGAACGCCCGCGGCTCCCTGCAGCATGTGGAGACGAAGCGGGTCACCGATACCGCGGTCACCACCTTTGACCTGACCCTGGCGCCGTTTGGCGACGGCGGTTGGTATTGGTTCGATCTCGTGGCCGGATCCGGGTCCCTCGTGCTGGACGAGGCCGAGTGGCAGGCACCCCATGCTGGCGGCACCCATGGCTCGATCACGCTTGAGATCACCACCCTGAACAAGCCCGACTTTTGCCTGAACAACCTTTCCATCCTGGCGGACCACCCCGAATCTCTCGCCCCGCTCAAGGAAATTCTGGTGGTGGACCAGGGAACGCAGAAGGTGGCGGACCAGCCCGGTTTCGCCGAGGTGGAAGCCGCGCTGCAGGGCAAGTTGCGGATCATCAACCAGGCAAACCTGGGTGGCTCGGGCGGGTTCGCCCGCGGCATGTATGAGGCCGTCGAGAACGGGAGCGACTACGCGTTGCTGCTGGACGACGACGTCGTCATCGAACCCGAGAGCATCGCCCGGCTGCTGACCTTCGCCGATCACTGCAAGACCCCGACGATCGTCGGCGGCCACATGTTTGACCTCTACAACCGGACCGTGCTGCACACCTTCGGTGAGACGGTGAACCCGTGGCGTTTCCAGCCCGACCAGCCCGTCGAGGGCCAGGTCCTCGGTCACGACTTCGTCCGGTCGAACCTCCGCCACACCCCCTGGCTGCACCGCCGGGTGGATGTCGATTACAACGGTTGGTGGATGTGCCTGATCCCCACCGCCGTCATCCGTGACATCGGTCTGTCGCTGCCCGTGTTCATCAAGTGGGACGACGCCGAATACGGCCTGCGCGCGAAGGCCGCCGGCTACCCGACGGTCTCCATGCCGGGATCGGCGGTCTGGCACGTGTCCTGGATCGACAAGGATGACCTGGTGGGCTGGCAGGCGTACTTCCACACCCGGAACCGGATGATCGCAGCGCTGATCCACAGCCCCTACGAGCACGGCGGCCGAGTGGTCAGGGAGTCCGGCTACATGGACATCAAGCACCTGATCTCCATGCAGTACTTCACTGCACGCGGCCGGATCATGGCGTTGCAGGACATCCTGAAGGGCCCCGAGTCACTTCACGAGGTGCTGCCCACGAAGCTGCCCGATATCCGGGCCATGGTCAAGGAGTTCCCCGACTCCCAGTTCAAGACCGACCCCGACGCGTTCCCCGCTGCGCGGATGGACAAGCCACCCCGCCAGGGGCAGGGATTCCGGGCGCCGTCCTACGCCACCCTGGTGCCGTGGGCGGCCAAGACCCTGGTCCGGCAGCTGAGCAAACCGGTGCAGGATTCCAGCCGGGAACGCCCCCAGGCCGTCGTCGCCCACCAGGACAACAAGTGGTGGCGGATGTCCCAGTACGACAGCGCTGTGGTCTCCAACGCCGAGGGCAGCGGTGCGTCGTGGTACCAGCGCGACCCCAGGAAGCTGCGCTCAATGCTCACCGAGGCCGGTCGACTGAACGCCGAGATCCTCCGGAACTGGCCACAGCTCAGCGCCCGGTACAAGGCCGCGGCCGCAGAGATCAGTTCTTTCGAAGCCTGGAAGAAAACCTTCGAGGCCCACTCCGAGAAGAGCTGATAACGGTTGAGCACCAGCGAACTCACCACGCCCGGTCTGGGTGGCGGTCTCCGCGACGTCCTGCGCTCCCGCTTCCTGCTGAAGCTGCTGGTCGCCAAGGAACTTAAGGTCAGGTATCGCGGCTCGGTCCTGGGGATCCTCTGGTCCTATGTGAAGCCGGGTGTGCAGTTCTTCGTGTTCTGGTTTGCCCTCGGGGTCTTCCTGCAGATGAACCGGAACACCGAGAACTACGCCATCTATCTGTTCTCGGGCATTGTGCTGATCAACTTCTTCAACGAGGCTCTGGGCAACGCGTCCCGTTCAGTGGTCGGCAACGGGGGGCTGATCAAAAAGATCTACCTTCCCCGGGAGCTGTTCCCCGTGGCGTCCGTCTGGGTGTCAGCGGTGCACTTCCTGCCGCAGCTGCTGGTCCTGCTGGTGGCCTGTCTATTCGCCGGCTGGACCCCTGGGGTGTTCCAGATCTTCGCCGCAGTGGCCGGGTTTACGATCGTGGCATTGCTCGCGACCGGCCTGGGACTGTTCTTCGGCGCGGCGAACGTATATTTCAGGGACAGCGAGAACTTCGTGGACATGCTGTTGATGATTGCCACTTGGGCGTCGCCGGTGCTTTACACCTGGATCATGGTGCGGGACGGACTGGCGACGGTGTTCTCCGCCGGAACTGCCTCGGTGCTGCTCGTGATCTACCAGGCCAACCCGCTCACGATCGCGGTGGAGCTGTTCCACTTCGCCTTCTGGCTCCCGACCACCTCCGAGATTACCGATCCCATGATCGCCGCCCCGCCCAATCTGCTCGACATGTGGCTCCCGATTGGGTTGGCAACCGCACTGCTGGTGACCATCCTGGGCCAGTGGACCTTCCGGCGGCTCGAGGGCCGCTTCGCCCAGGAGCTGTGACCCCGTGACCACCGCCATTGAAGTACGTGGTATTTCCAAGCAGTTTGTGCTGCGCCACACCCGGTCCATCAAGGAGGCGTTCGTCTGGCTGGTCAAGGGCCGGAAGGGTGACCTGTCGCAGAAATTCCACGCCCTCGACAACGTTTCGCTCGACGTCCGCCAGGGCGAGTCAGTTGCCCTGCTGGGGCTCAACGGCTCCGGAAAGTCGACCCTGCTCAAGCACATCTCCGGTGTCATGCTGCCGGACAGCGGCACCGTGCGCACCCGCGGCCGGGTCGCCGGGCTGATCGAGGTGGGGGCGGGATTCCACCCGGACCTCAGCGGCCGGGACAACGTCTACCTCAACGGCGCCATTCTTGGCATGACCGAACAGCAGATCGATGACCTCTTCGACTCGATTGTCGACTTCTCGGAGATCGGACAGTTCATCGACACCGAGGTGAAGTTCTATTCCTCGGGCATGTACCTGCGCCTCGCGTTCTCGGTGGCTGTGCACACCAACCCGGAGGTGTTTCTGGTTGATGAGATTCTCGCCGTCGGGGACGAGCCCTTCCAGAAGAAGTGCATCGCCAAGATCATGGAACTCGCTGCGGCGGGGAAGACCCTCGTGGTCGTCAGCCACGACCTGGACCTGGTGGCCCAGGTCTGCGAACGCGGCGTGCTCCTCGAGCACGGGCGGATTGTCATGGACGCACCGGTCGACGAAGTGGTGTCCAGGATGCGCAGCTAGCGCACTGGGCACACCGCGCCGGCGGGGTCTCTCTACGTTACCGCGGCTAGCGGCAGGCTGTGACTTCGTAGAGCCGTGCCTGGCCTTCCCTGTCGATTAGCTCGATCCCCGGAGCTGTCGCGAGGTTATCGAAGCCCCGATAGGGCTGGGACCCGCCGTGCAGTTCCTGGTCTCCGAAGTCCAGGACGTAGAAAGCATCCAGTTCCTGCACCGCGCGGCAGACGTCGGGGGACGTCGCTGCCTCATCGATCCGGTCCATCAGGAGTAGGTCGTCGTCGGCCACCCGGCTGGACGCGTGCGTCAGCAGCACGTCCCTCCCGCCGAGGGCGTACGCGAGGGATGCACCCGTCCACGGGTTCCCGACGACGACGGCGCCCTCGGGCACCGACTGATCCAGCCGATCCAGCAGGGCCAGCTCGTCGCTGGTGAGTAGTGCCGAAGACCGGTCCAGGACGTACTCCGCGCGTGCCTTGGCCTCGGCGTTGTCGACCGACTTGCCCTGCCCCAGAAGTCCGACGATCGTGCAGCCGGCGATAATGATCACCCAGGTGGCGGCATTCTGGTACCGGCGGTTGGCGGTACGGCGGACGAACGCGGTGAGCATGGCGGTCCCTCCGAGCACAGCGAGCGGTAGGGCTGCGACCGGGAGCAGCGCCGCCAGGCGGTTGCTGTCGTTGTACCAGAGCCCGGTGAAGAAGTGGCGGACTTCGCCGATTTCTGTGCTGGCCACGTTCACATACAGCAGTGCGCTGGCTGTGAAGATTCCGAGCACCCACCAATAGCGCCGGGCGTTGATGGTGACTGCCAGACCGACCAGGGTCAGCACCAGCAGAATCCAGCTGATCCCGCTGCGCATAGGGGCGACAGCCAGGGCCTCGCCGACCGCGTGGGTGGGACTGAGGAACGGCTCCCAGAGCGAGTTCTGCAGGGAGGGCCTGAAGGAGATCCAGAAGTAGTAGGTGAACCCGAGATAACCCAGAAACATGGCGGGCGCCGCGAGATGGCGGTACCAGGGTGCACCCCGGCGGACCAGATACCTGGTGGTGCGCCACAGCACGAGGGCGGCCAACGGCACCACGAACAGGAACAGGGCGATCATGGTACTTGGGTGGGACAGGGCGATGGCGGGCAGCACCGCCAGCAGGCCGAGCCCGGCCAGCACCCTGCCGTTCAGGGGGTCCTGAACCACTCCCAGCATGGTCCCGGCCAGTCCGACGCCAATGGGAAGCAGTGCAATGGAGAGCAGATAGGGGTACAGGACGCCGAAGTCCACCATCAGGTAGGGAAAGGTCGGGTAAGCAGCCGCCAGGGCGCCGGTCAGCAGGATCGGGAGAGGCTTTTCGCCAGCGATCCGGGTGACCATGAACAGGGCGGACAACGGCCACACGAACGCGGCGATCGCAATGTTTGCCGCGTTGACGGCGACCGCAATGGGGGCCCCCGTGGTGAGCGACACCAGGGTGACGAGGTCGTGCCACGCGGCAGGGTAGAAGCTCAGTCCGGTGCCGTCATTGGTCAGGTTGCCCAGCGTCAGGGATGATCCGGATCCGGTGTCCAGGATGTACTGCAGGGAGTTCAGGTGGAAGATGTTGTCGTAGGTCTGCGAGATGTTCTCGGGGCTGATGAACATCTGGGCAAACCGGACACCGATGATCAGTGCGGGGACGGCGACGGCGACCGTGCACAGCGCTCCGGTCAGCAGGCCCGCCCGGGTCGGCCGGTGCAGCAGCACCAGCGGTTCACCGCGGGATCGCAGCCAGAGGAAGCGGGCCAGGAGCCCTCCGCCTGCCGTCAGTACTGTCATGCCTACCAGCACCGCCGGTGACCAGGGGATGGAGAGGAAGGGCGCGATCATGGCCCCGACAGACGCCAGCGTCACCGAAATGGGTGCGGCGAGGGCGACCGACGTCAGCCCGCGGGTTCCGCAGGCCCTGGCCACCAGGAATCCGGGCACCATCAGAATGACCAGAGTCATCAGGATGACCGGCGCTGCCTGCCACCAACTCATCGACACTTCACCTTTTCTTGGGTCATGGCGGCTAGGTCCGGGGGGACGTGAGCCGCTGCACCATGGCCCGAATCACTGATTCGTCGGTGGCGGAGCTCAACTCCGGCGCCGCGGTGTGGGCGTTCCGCTTGAACTGGGCGACCTCCTGCTCTGTGAGCTCGGACAGGGTCCGGGTGAGGTCGTCGGCCGTGAAACCCTGCGTCACTGCGCCGAGCTGATGGTCCTGAATCAGTCTAGACGTCTCCGGCGAGGGGCTGAACACGATGGCCAGGCGCGCCTGGACAAAGTCGAAGAACTTGTTCGGGAGCATCAGCGCGTGGTTGGTGGTCCTCGGGGGAAGGCTGAACACCCCGACGTCGTACGCGTTCAAGGTGGCGGGCAGGTCGTCCGGGGCGACGGCGTCGTGGAAGGTGATCCGCTCCTGGGCGCCGGCCGCGGCGCGGAGTGTTTCCCAATACTTTCCGCCATCGCGGGCCTTCACCAGGTACAGGTCCAGGCTGAACCGTTCGTCCAGCGCCTTGACCGCCTCGATCATCGCCTCCAGGTTGCGGCCCGGCACTGCCGCGCCGCTGTGGACCAGGCGAATGCGGCCCTCAACCATGGGGGAGGGCTCCAGCGGGCGCAGCGGACCCGCATTGCGGACCACTTCCGTGCGGCACCCGAACCGTTCGGTATAGAGGCGGGCAATCGACTCGTTGACGGTGATAACCCCGGCCGAGCGGGGGAGGTAGGTTTTGCAGACCCAGGTCATGTAGGGCTTCACCAGGATTTTCCAGGACAGCACGTGGGACCTCTCCTCGGGCGCCCACTCGTGCATGTCCCCGAGCACCGGAGCGGAGCCAGCCACCTCGTGTGCGAGGGGGAGGGCGCGCGCCTCGTTGGCGACTACCAAGTCATACTCCGCCGCCCCGATCAGTTCGCGGGCCCGCTGCACCGCGGGTGCCTTCGAGCCTGCGGTGGCGAAACGCCGCAGGGCCAGGCCGAGCACGCCAGCGGGAGTCTGGGGCAGGGAGGGGAGGGCCGAATCCACTTCGAGGTGGGTGGTGGCCCCGGGAGGGGCCGATCCGTAGCTGACGGTCGTCACCGTGCCGCATTCTGCGAGGGTTTGTACCTGCCGCAGTACCCGGGAATCAGCGTTGATGTCCGAGAAGGATATGCAGAGAATGCGGAGGGTCATGACCGCAAGCCTAACGGTTCGGCAGGGGCTGGCCGCCCGGCACGGCGGCGAGCCCCCGGCATCGAAGCTGGGGGGCGGGCCGGGGAACGTATGGAATACTTACCCCTGTGAGTCGCTCCTGGGTCGTCATACCAATGTATAACGAAGCCACCGTTGTAGGTGGCGTGATCAAAGGACTCCTCCCACATTTTCCCCACGTGGTCTGCGTGGATGACGGCAGCACCGACGGATCACCTGAGGCGGCTGCCGCGGCGGGCGCCGTCGTCGTCCGGCACCCCTTTAACCTGGGACAGGGTGCTGCCCTGCAGACGGGCCTGGAGTATGCACTGCAGGATCCCGCCTTGGACGCGGTCATCACGTTCGACGCCGATAACCAGCACCGTGTGCAGGATGCCCAGGAAATGCTCGCCCGGGTGCAGTCCGGCGAGCTGGAAGTGGTGCTCGGATCCCGGTTCCTGGACGGGCGCACCAAGATTTCGCCGCTGAAGCGGCTGGTCTTGAGAACCGTCGCCTTCCAGTCGAGGATGTCGACCGGTCTGGAACTGACCGACGCGCACAACGGTCTCCGGGTCATCAACGCCGGGGTCGCGCGCCGCATTCACCTGAAGCAGAACCGGATGGCCCACGCGTCCGAACTGATCCACCAGCTGGCAGAGCTGAAGCCGCGGCTCGCGGAGCACCCCGTCGAGATCATCTACACCGACTACTCGAAGGCCAAAGGCCAGTCCTTGCTCAACGGCGTCAATATTCTCGCCGATCTCTTCTTCAGGTGAACCCCATGCTCTTTATCGTCCAGATTGTCCTTGTCCTTGCTGTGATCCTCGGCTCACTGGTGCTGATGAGGGGCGGCGCCAACGCCAGCCACCTCGCCATCCGCCGGATCCTGCTGCTGGCCTTCGCCCTGATCGCCGCGCTGTCGATTTTCCTGCCGGAGCTCCTGACCGGGCTGGCGAACCTGTTCGGCATCGGCCGGGGCACCGACCTGGTCCTGTACGGGTTTATCGTCTGCTTCATGGTCTTCATGGCCTCCTCCGCCCAGCGCCACCGGCACATGGAGGAATCCCTGACGCGGCTCGCCCGCCGGGTTGCGCTCGATGAGACGCCCCGCGTCTGGGAGACGGAGACCAGCAATCCCAGCCTGCCCGGAGCCCCCTCCGACGACCCTCCGCGGACCCAACTAAGCTAATCTTGCGGGAGCCATGAAATCACTTATCAGTATTAACCGTCAGCTTCTGGCGGTCCTCCCGCCCAGCGCACGCCGCTTCCTCCTGCGCTACGCCATCCTCTCGTCGCTGCTCTCACTGATCGACGTGGTGGCCCTGGGTTTGCTCGCCATCGTCATGTCGAGCATCATCACCGGCAGCCCGGTCAACCTGGGCCCGTTCGGCCGAATCGACGAGGTCTCCCACTACATCACCGTGCTCGCGGTCTTCTGCACCCTGGTGATCATCAAGAGCGGGCTGAACATCCTGCTGCTGCGCTACGCAACCTCCCGCTTCGCCTCCCACGAGGTGGCCATCGGTGACCGGCTGTTGGCCGCCTACATGCGTGCGCCCTGGGTGGACCGCCTGAAGCGCAATTCCGCGGAGCTGGTCCGCTCAGTCGACTCAGGTGTGTCGCTGACCGTGTCCGGCGTATTGATGCCGTCGATGGGTCTGGCCGGCGAGATCGTCTCCGTGATCGCCGTCGTCAGTGTTTTGTTCGTGAGCAACTGGATCACTGCCGTCACCGCCATCATCTATCTGGGCCTGATCGCCCTCCTGCTCTCCCGCGGAATCTCCAAGCGGGCCGTCGCCAACGGACGGCGCAACCGGCAGTTCTCGTTCAGGACCGTCCGACTGCTGACGGAAGCAGTGGGCGCGCTGAAGGAGGTCACCCTGCGCGGTGCCTCACCGGACGTCGAAAAGGCAGTCCACAACAACCGCATCCACTCCTCGAAAGCCCGGGCGCTGGCAATCTTCCTCGGCCAGGTGCCGCGGTTTGTGCTCGAGGCCGGTCTGATCGGCGGCTTCATGCTGGTCGGCGGGGTGGGGCTGCTCACCAGCCCGTCGGGCGTCGACCCGGTTACCAACGCCCTGGCCGCCGTCGCGCTCTTCGGCGTTGCGGGGTTCAGGATCATCCCGTCCCTGACACGTTTCCAGGCGATCCTGTCGATGGTGCACTCCAACTCACCGTTCGCCGAACAGGTGCTCGCCGACATCAAGGAATCCGAGGCCAGCGCCAAGGACCAGGAGGAGCCCGACCAGTCGGAGCTGCCCCAGGGTGTGCCCGACGTCGTGCTCAAGGACGTGTCCTTCACCTACCCCGGCGCGGAAACCCCTGCGCTGAGCGGCGTCACGATGACCATCCCGTCCGGGTCACGCGTCGCAGTGGTGGGATCGTCGGGTGCCGGCAAGTCCACCCTGATCGACCTGCTGCTCGGACTGCTGCTGCCGAGCTCGGGGCAGGTGCTGGTCGGGGGAGTGCCGATGCGCGCCGTGCTTCACTCCTGGCGTTCCCGTGTGGGCTACGTGCCCCAGGAAGTCTCACTGTTCGACGCGTCAATCGCCCAGAACGTAGCCCTGACCTGGGATCCCGAACAGGTGGACGAGGACAGGGTTCGCCGCGCACTGGAGCGGGCCCAGATGCTGGAGACCGTTGAGAAGCGTCCCGACGGCATCCTCGGCGCGGTCGGAGAACGCGGAATGGCGCTGTCCGGTGGGCAGCGGCAAAGACTTGGCATTGCCCGCGGACTCTACGCCGATCCGGCGGTGCTGGTGATGGACGAGGCCACCAGTGCCCTCGACACCGCCACCGAGGCGGCGGTCACCCAGGCCGTCCGCAACCTCACCGGCAGCGTCACCACCATCACCGTTGCCCACCGTCTGTCGACCATCAGGGACAGCGACGTGGTCTTCTTCTTCGCCGATGGCAAGCTGGCCGCCCAGGGAACCTTCGCCGAAGTCATCGCACAAATGCCTGACTTCGCCGAGCAGGCCGCCCTGGCCGGCCTCACCTAGCCGGCACTGTCCACCACTCTTCAACCAACCCACACCTGGAGTAAAACCATGACCGAGGGAAACCTTCCCGGAGCCCGTCCGCGCATTCTTGTGCTCTCGTTCTCGCCCATCCACCGGGATCCCCGGGTCCTGCGGCAGATCCAGTTCTTCAGCGAGTTCGCCGACGTGATGTCCTGTGGCTATGGTGCTGCACCCGAGGGAGTGGTGGACCACGTCGAGATCCCGGTCGAGTACAAGCCGTGGCGTCCGGACTTCAAGAAGGTGGCTGTGCTCCTCGGTGCGCGCTTCCACGAACGCCTCTACTTCGACTCCGACCGGGTGAAGCACGTTCTGAAAAACATCCCCGCCGGCAGTGTCGACGTGATCGTCGCGAATGACGCACTGGCTGTCCCCGCTGCTGTCGCGCTGCGCCCCCGCAAGGGCATCCACGCCGACCTGCACGAGTACGCGCCCCGGCAGGGCGAGGACAAGCTGCAGTGGAAGCTCCTCGTGGGCCCCCTGATGGACTGGGCGTGCCGCAAATACGTTACGAAGGCCGATTCCGTGTCGACCGTGGCCAAGGGGATTGCTGAGGAGTATGCAGCCGTCTACCGGATTCCCGAACCCGCTGTCGTCCCGAACGCCTCCTACTACGATGACCGGTACAGCCCCTCACCGGTCCACTCGCCGCTGCGCCTGATCCACGCCGGAGCCGCTGGCCGGGGGCGCAAGATCGAGATCATGATGGACGCCGTCGCCCGTGCCAACGAGCTGAAGCCTGGCAGCGTCACCTTCGACGTCGTGCTGGTTCCCGGCGAGCAGGACTACATCGACGAGCTGGCCGTGAAGGCTGCTGCGGTGCCGGGCGGCGTGATCAGGATGCTGCCACCAGTGAAGTTTGAGGAGATTGTCGGGCTGCTGCACGGCTACGACATTGGCTTCTACCTGTGCCCGCCCGCGAACTTCAACATGCTGCACGCGTTGCCGAACAAACTGTTCGAATTCGTCCAGGCGCGCCTCGCGGTCCTCATCGGCCCCTCACCGGAGATGAAGCGTGTGGTCGAGGAACACGGGTTCGGTGTGGTGTCGAAGGATTTCGATGCCGAGTCGGCCGCCCAGGTCCTGATCGGTCTGACCCCGGAGCAGGTCGCCGAAATGAAGGAGGCCTCGCACAAGGCAGCCCGTACCCTCAGCGCCGAGAATGTTGCGGCACCCTGGATTGCAGCAGTGAAGAAGCTTGCCGGCGTCGCCTAGACTCCTGGTCATTGGCCGTCCGCTGGCCTGACACCAGACAGGCCCCGTCCCCTTCAGCTGAAGGAGACGGGGCCTGTTGTGGTTGGTGGGGAGGCCTAGTGCAGCCGGGTCCCGGCGACGGTCAGCGTCGACCAGCCGTGGCCGAACTGGGCCCAGGTGCCCCAGACGCCCCCGGTCCTGATGGGGTAGTAGTGAAGCGTCCCATCGTGGCGTTTGGCGATGATGCCCCGGCTTCCCGTGCCAGCGAAACCCGAGACACTGTCCATGGTGTGGGTGGTGTGCCAGCCGGTGCCGACCAGGCGCCGGGTCTCATACTGGAATCCGCCGGTGCCCACCCCCCGGTACAGTGCCAGCTTGGAGGCGGTGTTGCGGGCCAGCAGGTCCTGGCGTCCGTCGCCGTCGAAGTCGGTCATCACCACCGACATGGAGCCGAAGCCGTGGCCGATCTTGCGGGGCGACATCAGGGTGCCATTGTTATTCTGCGGCCAGTAGTGAAGGGTGCCGTCGGAACGGGTGCCGATGATGGTGGGTCGGGCACCGCGGAGCCACGGGCCGACTGTCATTTTCATGCCGCCCCAACCCGACGTGGCCAGGACCTGCGCTGGGTAAAAGCCGCCAGTGGTCCGGCCCAGGTAGACGGTCAGACGGCCGTTGGCCCACTGCGCGAGGATGTCGATGACGCCGTCGCCGTTCCAGTCCACCGAGTGGATGGTTCGGGTGTTGGACCAGCCGTGACCGATCTGCACCTTCGAGGAGACAGACCCGTTCCCGGTGCCGGGGTAGTTGAAGAGCCGGCCGGCACTGTCGATGGCGATGACATCGGCGGACGAGCGGATGGACGGACCCGTGGGGCGAGGTGCTGCTACCACCGGGGCAGAGTTGCGGGCGAAGTTGGCCAGTGCCGCGGAGGTGCCGTTCCAGACGTTCCAGTCGCCCACTACCGGGCCCTCGTGGGTGTACTGCCAGAGGCTGTACGTGTTCCAGCCGGCAGGCAACCTTCCGGCACCCACATTGTTGTAGTTGGCAATGTGCAGCGGGTGGTCAGCGAACGCGGTGGAGTTGCCGGTGCAGCGGTTCCACCAGTCGGTGGTGGTGTAGATCATGGGGACGCGGCCGGTCCGGTTCAACATGGTGTTGGAGAAGTCCCGGATCCAGTTGACCATCGCGGTGGCGCTCATGTTGTAGCAATCGTTCCCGAGCGAGGAATAGGGGTTGTACTCGACGTCGAGCAGGGGTGGGAGAGTCCTGCCATCGGCGGTCCACCCGCCGCCGTTGTTGATGAAGTAGTTGGCCTGTGCCGCCCCGGTGGAGATGCTGGGGATGGCGAAGTGGTAGGCACCGCGGACCATTCCGACGTTTGCCGACCCCGTGTACTGCTGGTTGTAGTTGGGGTTCTTGTAGCTCAGGGCTTCGGTGGCCTTGGTGTAGGCGAACCGTGAACCCTGGTTCCAGGCTGCCGCCCAGTTGACGTTGCCCTGATGGCTGCTGACGTCAATGCCCAGGATGCCCTGGGGGCGCCACAGGTTGACCGACGGGTCAGCCGCAGCAGCGGGTGCGTCGCTCAGTTCCTTCTGGTCCTGGAGCTCCCGGGCGGTGGGGACCTGTGGGTTGCCGGATTCAGCGATCCTTTCGACGCCCTGGCCGAGGGTGGCGCCATGGGGGCCGATCAGCTTGGCGAGCGCTTCGGGGTCCGCGGCGAGCTCGGCGGCGGTGAGTTCCTCCGGCGCCTTTGCTGCGGGTTCGACCGCTTCTGTCGTCTCAGCTGGTTCAGCTGGTTCAGGGACTGTTGCCGGATCGACGGCGGCTGGTTCAGCCGGGTCCGTGGCGGCAGGGACTGGAACCGTTGTGTCGACTGGCACAGTGCTGGTGCCGGTCGGGTCCGTGGGCGCAGATTCGACCGGTACGGATTCGGCTGGTTCCGCGATGGCGGGTGCCGGAGGGACGGGCTGCGGCGCGGCGATGGCGGGCATTGTTCCGGCGGCCATCGCTGCGGTGAGGAGGACGGCGGCAAGGACAGTGGAGGCACGAGAGTGAGTCACAGAATTTCTCCGGGTAATGCGAGCCCAAGGCGAGAGGAGGGCGTCGTCCCTTCGAGAATAGCTGACTGTGATGGATGTTACTACAGGTACGGGTGTTACCTGGGAGTAAAGAGTTATCCACACAAGGTGTTGTGGAGGCTAGGCACGGATCGTGGATTCCCCTACCCTAGGACGAATTCACCGGTACCAGCCACGGTCTCAGGCGTTCCGGCCGAAGGGTCGGTGCGCTCTGACATCAGGGAGTCCTATGGACGCCGTTCGGATTATCGAGGACGAGGTGCGCGAGCTGATTCGCCGCCGTGGTCTTGATCCGAGCCGCCAAAGCGGTGAGGTGCTGAGCCTGGTGGAGGCTGCCGTAAATGACTACGACGAGCGTTCAGTGGTCGGGACGCTCCCGCAACTGGGACAGCTGGACCTGGCGCGGAAGCATGTCTTTGACGCTGTCGCGGGTTTCGGTGCCCTGCAGCCGCTGCTGGACGATCCAACGGTCGAAGAGCTGTGGATCAACTCCCCGTCGGAGATCTACGTGGCGAGGTCTGGCGAGTCGGAGTTGACCTCCCTGGTCCTTGCAGAGCAACAGATCCATGACCTGGTGGAGCGAATGCTGAAGTCCTCCGGCAGGCGGCTGGATCTTTCATCACCCTTTGTGGATGCGGCATTGCCCGATGGTTCCCGACTGCACGTGGTCATTCCGGACGTCACCCGGCGCCACTGGTCGGTGAACATTCGCAAGTTCATCGCGAAGGCCACCCGGCTGGACCATCTGGTCGAGCTGGGTACCCTGACCCCGCAGGCCGCCCGCTTCCTGGATGCAGCGGTCGCGAGTGGGTTGAACATCCTTGTTTCGGGTGCCACCCAGGCAGGAAAGACCACACTGCTGAACTGTCTCGGCTCGAGCATCGGGTCGCGGGAGCGGGTGGTTACCGTGGAGGAGATCTTTGAGCTGAAGCTGCCACTCAGGGATGTGGTGGGGATGCAGTGCCGTCCGCCGAATCTGGAGGGTCAGGGCGAGATTCCGCTGCGGAGGCTGGTCAAGGAGGCCCTGCGGATGCGTCCCGATCGGCTGATCGTCGGCGAGGTACGTGAAGCCGAAAGTCTGGACATGCTTGTTGCGCTTAATTCGGGATTGCCCGGCATGTGTAGCGTCCATGCCAATAGTGCCCACGATGCGGTGACGAAGATTTGCACGCTCCCGCTGCTCGCTGGCGACAACATTTCCAGTGCCTTCGTTGTGCCGACCGTTGCGTCCTGCATCGATCTGGTTGTCCATTGCGAACGCGTCCGGGACGGACGGCGGTGGATCACCGAAATCCTGTGCCTTGGGCGACGTGTGGAGAACGGCATCATCGAGTCCTCGTCTGTCTTCCGGAGGGTCGAAGGAGACCTCGTCGTCACGGCCTCGGCCATGCCCGCCGAGGAGAAGTTCGCCAGCGCGGGTTTCCAGGTGTCACGACTATTGGAACCAGTCACATGACGGCGGCGATTGGGGCTGCACTCGGGGCGGGGCTGTACCTCTTCTGGTGGTCTTGCTGGACCGAACCGCGGCGGAGCAGGCCGACTATTCAACAGGTCGGACGGGTCGAGGAACTTCTCCTCCGCGCCGGGATCGAGAAGGTTTCAGTAGGGGGCCTGATGGCATCCTCAGCGGGGATAGGGGTGCTGTGCTTTCTCACAATCTTTGTTCTTACCGGGTCTCCGCCTATTGCGGCCTGCTTTTCACTGTTTGCGGCGTTCCTTCCCACGGGCGTCGTCAGGTGGAGGGCGCACCGGCGCGCGGCGGCGCTTCGGGAGCTGTGGCCCGACGTTGTTGACCACCTGCGATCGGCGATCCGGGCTGGGTTGTCGCTACCGGAAGCGATCACCCAGCTGGGCGACAAGGGCCCGGTCGAGCTACGCCAGGCATTCTCCGCATTCGGCGCTGATTACCGCGCAGGAGCTCGGTTCGATGATGCGCTCGGTCGGTTGAAGACCAGACTCGCGGATCCGGTGGCCGACCGCATCATCGAAGCTTTGCGGATGACGCGTGAAGTGGGTGGCTCGGATCTTGGCCGGCTCCTCGGCACATTGGCCGACTTCCTGCGGGACAGCGCCCGGACGAGAAGTGAGCTTGAGGCGCGCCAATCGTGGACCATCAATGCAGCCCGTCTGGCGGTGGCCGCGCCCTGGCTGGTTCTGATGCTCCTTGCAACCCGGCCTGAGGCGGTCAGGGCGTACAACACTCCGACGGGAGCAGCAGTTCTTCTTGGGGGACTGGTCATTTCGGTGGTCTGCTACCGGATCATGCTTCGCATCGGTGCGTTGCCTCAGGACGAGAGGGTGCTCCGGTGATGGACACCCATGCGCTCGCAGCGCTCGCCGGTTGTGTACTGGGTGTCGGTCTGTGGCTGGTCCTGGTGAGAGTTCCGGTGATGCGGACGACGCGGTTTGTCGACCGGGTGGCGCCTCAACTGAAGTCCGTCGAGGTGCGTTCCCGTTTGTTGGATGGAGCTCCGGCGCTCTTGACTCCCTTTGGTCCCATTGAGCGCATTGCTCGCCCTGTGGTGAACGACGTCGTCGCCTGGCTCGGTCGGTTCAATCCGGCATCGACCATGTTGGCAAAACGGCTGGCCCAGGCGGGCAAGGACCAAAGGGTCGTCGACTTTCGGGCTGAGCAAATTCTCTGGGCGGCGGTTGCCTTCATCCTCTCCGCGGGTGTCGCTGTAATGATGACCCTCTCGGGTGCCGTCGGCACGTTCCCGGCTGCGCTAGCCGTCGGCGGATGCACAGCCGGTGGGTACCTACTAAGGGACTACGTGTTGTCCGTGCAGATCAAACGGCGTGAGGCCAGGATGCTCGCTGAGTTTCCCAGCCTGGCCGAGCTGATGGCCCTGGCGGTAAGCGCGGGCGAGAGTGCAACGGGGGCGTTGGAGCGAATCTGCCGTACCGCACATGGGGAGCTGGCGCGGGAGTTCGAACGGGTCCTCGCGGAAACCAGGGCTGGGACCCCACTTATCGCAGCCCTGCAGCAGTTCTCCAACCGGACCAGACTCACACCGCTGGTGCGGTTTGTCGATGGGGTTTCGGTGGCAGTTCAGCGCGGCACACCCTTGGCGGATGTCCTCAGGGCTCAGGCCCAGGACGTCCGCGATGTGTCCAAGCGGGAACTGATGGAATCCGCCGGAAAGAAGGAAATCGCCATGATGATTCCCCTGGTGTTTGGCGTGCTTCCCCTGACGGTGCTTTTCGCCGTTTACCCGGGCATCGCACTGATCAGCCTGGGGTTGTGATCCACAGCAAATCAACTGAAGTCGACCGGAAGAGGTACAGAATGAAACCGCACCCGCCCATCCATCGGATCCTTCCAGCCCTTCACCTCATCGTTGCTCTCACCCTGACCCGTTTGGTTCACGGAGTGCGTGGCACCGATGACGATCCGCCCGAGCGCGGTGACGTACCCGGCTGGGTCATGATCACGCTGATGTCAGCAGTGCTGGTGGCAGCGTTGCTTGCCCTTGCTGGCCCGGCCCTGGAGAACCTGTTCAACGACGCGATCAGTCGCGTCAGTCCCTGAAGTATCGGGCATCGCGGAGATCCGCCGGATGGACTCCGGGCCGGGGTGGCGGCACGCCAATCGCACTGGGGCTGCTGAGGGACCCGAGCGTGGGGCCGCGGTGGTGGATTTCGCCTTGGTGGGGGGCCTCCTCACGGTCATCTTCATCGCGGTCCTGCAGCTGACTTTGGTCCTTCATGTCCGCAACACTCTCATCGACGCCGCGTCCGCTGGGGCACGCTACGGCGCACTCGCCGACCGCTCCGCCGATGACGCGGCCGCACGTACGGGGATCATTCTTTCCAGCGCCCTGAATGGGGCCTATGCGGAGAACATCTCGGTGGAGGAGATCGATCGGGACGGTGTGTCGATGTTGGCCGTGACGGTGCGTGCACCGTTACCGGTGATCGGGCTCATCGGTCCTGCCGGGGTGTTGGAGGTGACAGGACATGCTGCGCTTTCGAACGCTTCAGCGGACCAATAGTCGGGAATCCGGAAGTGCGGTGGTGGAGTTCGTCTTCCTCGGGCTGCTGCTCCTGGTGCCAGTTGTCTACTTCGTCCTGACGCTCTCCCAGCTCCAGGCCGGGTCCTTCGCCGTCGTTGGTGCGGCGGATCAGGCTGCAAAGGTTTATGTGAGCGAGGAATCAGTGCCGGATGCAGCTGCGGGTGCACAGCAGGCGGCGCTGTTGGTGCTGGATGATTTCGGGTTCGATGCAGCTGCAGCGGAGGTTCAGATCCGGTGTTTGAGTGAGTGTCTGGCACCCGGGTCGGGTGTGACCGTCGAGGTTCGGCTTGACGTAGGGCTGCCCCTGATGCCTTCGGGAAGCGGTGCGAACGGTTCGGCGATCGTTGTCGACGCGTCAGCAACCCAGCTCGTGGAGCGTTACCGGTGAGCGGATTTCCTCCTCATCCCAGATATCGCCGCGCATCACCGGCTGGTGAGGAAGGGCAGATTATGGTGATGGTGATCGGCTACGTTCTGCTGTCCCTACTGACGCTCACGGTGGTGTTGGCAGCGTCGGCGGTCTACCTTGATCGGCAGAAGCTTTTATCGGTTGCTGATGGGGCGGCTTTGAGCGCCGCGGATACGTTCGGGCTGGCTGAGCCGGCACCGGATGCCACGGCTCCGCTGCCGGAACTTGACTCGGGTACGGTGCGTACCTCGGTGCAGAATTACCTGGAACTGACCGGTGCTGGAGCACGCTTCAACGGGTTGTCGGTCGACCCGGCGACAGGAGCCCCGGATAACCGCACGGCAAGGGTGGTGCTCACCGCCGTAGTACACCCTCCGGTGGTGAATTTCCTTGTTCCGGAGGGTATTCCGATCGTCGTGACAGCTGATGCCAGGTCCGAGCTGACCCGTTAGACCTGACTGAGATTGGTGCCTTTGAGCAGGCTCTTTATTTCTTCAGCGGCGGTAAAATGGTGCCGGTTGGATGAGGTGGTCTGCGTGATGATTCGCTCGCTCCGGCGGATGGCAATTGCCCTGCTGACCTCACTCGCGCTCCTGCTCGGTTTCCTGACTGTCGCACCGCCTGCCCAGGCCGCACCGCTGTATGGCCACGACATTTCGTGGCCCCAGTGTTCGACGGCGCAGGGCGGGTTCGGTTTGCCCCTGCCGCCCACCTCGACCCAGTTCGTGATTGTGGGGCTGACCAGGGGGCTGCCGTTCACCGAGAACCCTTGTCTGGCAAGCCAGGTCAACTGGACCAAAACCAACAACAAAAAAGCCCATGGCTATGCGATGGCGGGCTACCCCACCGCCGGTCAGCTGAGCACCTATGGCTCACGGGGTCCGTGGACCAGCAATACCCGCGCCGGGCGACTCTCCAATGTGGGCTACTCCGAAGCGCAATACGCCGTCGCAAGCATGACCAGGATCGGGTTCCGGCCCCCGGTCGTCTGGATCGACGTCGAACCCCGGCCCGCCCAGCCCTGGCCCAGCAGCACGGCAGCCCAGCAGCGGGATAACCGGCTCGTCATCGAGGGGCTGATGAGGGGTCTGCGCGACGCCGGCTTCTCCTACGGTCTCTACTCCTACGCGGCAGGATGGGCTGAAATCACCGGCTCCTGGCGGTTGCCGGGTGTACCTGTCTGGGCGACCGCCGGCCGGCTGGACTACCCCAACGAAGCACTTGATCGCTGCCGGCAACCGAGCTTCTCCGGCGGGCGCGTCTTTATTTCCCAGTGGTACGACGACACCCGGGACTACGACCTCACGTGCGAGCCCTACACCTTTACCCCGCTGGCCATCCCTGCATCGACGCTGTCGCGATCCACTGCAGAGTTCAACGGCGACTGGAACAACGACATTCTGGCCCGCGTCACCTCAACGGGCGACCTGCGACTGTACCGGGGGAAGGGGAACGGCACCGCCTGGGGAGGAGTCCGCATCGGCGTGGACTGGGGACCGATGAACGCACTCGAAACTCCAGGCGATTTCAACGGTGACGGTCCCTCCGATGTACTCGCACGTGAAGCAGCCACCGGATACCTCTGGTTGTACCGGGGGAACGGCACTGGGGGATGGCTGCCTCGCGTGCGAGTCGGCCACGGCTGGAACTCGTTCAACTCCATCGTCGGGCCGGGCGACTTCACTGGCGACCAGTTCGTCGACGTCCTCGCCCGCGAGAGGACTACCGGCGACCTCTGGCTCTACCCGGGGAACGGTGCCGGTGGGTGGTTGCCTCGCCAGCGGGTCGGCAGTGACTGGAACGCGTTCAGCGCGATTGTCGCCCCGGGAGACTTCAACGGTGATGGCCGCTCCGACATTCTGGCCCGGGAATCAGCGACCGGCTACCTGTGGCTGTATCCGGGCAACGGCGCCGGCCGGTGGCTTCCGAGAGTCCGGGTGGGGACCAGCTGGAACTCGATGACCGCCCTGATGAGTCCGGGCGACTTCAACGGTGACCGCACCACTGACCTCCTGGCAAGGGATTCACGGGGCATCCTGTGGCTCTACCCGGGCAACGGCTCTGGCGCCTGGCTCCCACGGGTGCAGGTGGGCACCGGCTGGAACGGGCTGAACGCCATCTTCTAACCGGAGGGCAAAACGTCAGGTACCAGCGTTGACCGTGTCGAGCCGTTTCACGGCCGCAATAGCGGCGGCCCTGCCGGCACGGGTGGCTCCCAGGGTGGAGGCGGAGGCGCCGTAGCCCACCAACAGCACTCGGGGATCCTTGAGCACGTGGACCCCGTCCATCCGGATCCCGCCGCCGGGCTCCCGCAGTTTCAACGGGGCCAGATGGTCAAGGGCCGCCCTGAATCCGGTGGCCCACAGGATGACGTCGGCCCGGACTTCGTCCCCGCTGTCGAGGAGGACACCCTCGGGCGTAACCGAACGCATCCCACCGGCCGAGACCAGGATCCCGGCGTCGATCCCGTCCTGGTACTGGCGGGTCAGCGGTAGCCCGGTGGTCGAGACCACGCTGGCCGGGGGAAGGCCAGCCGCCGTCCGTTCGTTGACGGTCGCCTCCACCTCCCTGCCCCACTCGGCGTTGAACTCGCGTCCGGTGAAGAGTGGCGGCCGGCGGGTGACCCAGGTGGTGGTGGCGCCCGCCGCGGTGAGCTGGAGGAGGAACTGTGCGGCCGAGGTCCCGGCGCCCACTACCACCACGTGGAGCCCAGTGAACTCCTCCGCCGACCGGAAGTCGTGGGTGTGGAGCTGGGTGCCGAGGAACAGTTCGCGGCCCGGATAGTACGGCCAGTAGGGGCGGTCCCAGGTGCCGGTGCCGTTGATGATCAGCTCGGTGTCCCAGGTCGCTGACCCGGTGATGACCCGCAACGGACTATCCGGGGAGTCGGACACGACTTCCCGGACCGCCTCCGGGCGGTGCACCGGCAGCTCAAACTGCCGCTCATAGTCGCCGTAGTAGCGGCTGACCACCTCCGACGCCGGTTCGGTCGGGTCGGGTACGCCGAGGGCGAGACCCGGCAGGTCATGAATGTTGTGCGCAGTGCCGAAGGTGAGCGACGGCCAACGGTGCCGCCACGCACCGCCGGGCCCGTAATTGGCATCCAGCACCACAAAGTCCTTTTCGGGTTCGAGTCCCTGCCGTCGCAGATGGTAGGCGGCCGAGAGGCCGGCCTGGCCGGCGCCAATCACCACAGTCTTCAGCATGCTGCCCCTCTCGCCCCGATCATCGATACCCGTGGAACGGGTGGGCCGGGGTGCTTATTCCGGCGACCCTTGACACCCTTTCCAGTTCTGAGGACGCTTCTTCCTAAGCTCTCGATTTGTCAGCACCCAGCACCCCCGGCACGAAGAAGAGGAGGGGAGGCAGTGCCCACAGCAAATGTCACCCCTACCGGCACGCGGCCGGCAAGGACTTTCGGCGTGGAGGAGGAACTCCTCCTCCTCGACGAGCACACCGGGCGCCCCACGCCTCTCTCACCCCTGGTTCTTTCCGAGGTGGCGTCCGACGACGACGCCAGCGAGTTGTCACTGGAACTGCAGCAACAACAGCTGGAGGTGATCAGCCAGCCCTACACCGAACTGAGGGATCTGGCCGCGGCAATCCACAGCGGACGCCGCCAGGCGGACCGTGCTGCCCGCCAGTTTGGGGCCAGGGTGGCAGCGCTAGCCACCAGCGTCCACCCGGCGGCGCTCAGGCTGGCCCCCGATGGGCGGTATGAACGGATGCGGGACCTCTATGGGCTGGCGCTCGCCGAGCACCTCACCTGCGGGTTCCATGTGCACGTGTCGATTGAGTCCCCCGAGGAGGGGGTCGCCGTCCTGGACCGGATCCGGGTCTGGCTGCCGATCCTGCTGGCGCTCAGCGCCAATTCGCCCTACTGGAACGGCGTGGACAGCGGGTATGCCAGCTACCGGTACCCCTTGAACCTCCGCTGGCCCACCTCAGGTACCTACGAGCCGTTCGGCTCGGTGTGGGCGTACCAGAAGATGATTCAGGCACGTCTCAACGACGGTGTGATCCTTGATGAGGGAATGGTGTACACCGACGCACGGTTGGCCCGCAAACACCCAACGGTGGAGGTGAGGGTCTGCGACGTCTGCCTCTACGCGGGCGACGCCGTCCTGATCGCGGCACTGACCCGGGCGCTGGTCGAAGACGCGGCACGGGCGTGGCGGACAGGGGAGCCGGCCCCCGTCGCCACCGCAGCGGACCTCCGGGCCGCCAGCTGGACGGCCAGCAGATACGGGCTTCGGGGCCCGCTCGTCAACCCGGTGGCGGGCGGGCTCTGCGACGCAGCCGACGCAATCAACCTGCTGATCACCCGGGTTCAACCGGTCCTGCGGGAGTACGACGACGAGGCCACGGTGAACGGATTGCTGCGCCAGATCGAGCAACGTGGGACGGGCGCCGACCATCAGCGGTACCTGATGCGTGAGGGCCCGGCTGTCGTCGTCGCCGATGCCATGGCCCGCACCCACCTGAGCCCCCTGTAGGCTGGATCAATCATGGCAAACATCGATTTTCCCGCAGAGATCCGCGCGCTCCGCACCAAGTACGCCAACATCGAACAGGTCGCCGATGTTGAGGCGATCCGTACCGACATTGCTGAGCTCAGCGAACAGGCGGGGGAGCCCAACCTGTGGGACGATCCTGCTGCCGCCCAGAAAATCACCTCCCGGCTGTCCCACCGGCAGTCGGCACTGGAGCGGCTGGAAACCCTCCACTCACGCATCGAAGACCTCGAGGTCCTGGTGGAACTCGCCCAGGACGAGGACGACGAGGCCTCCCGCGAGGAATCCGTCAGGGAACTCACCTCGTTGAGTGCCTCCCTGGATCGGCTCGAGGTGGTCACCCTGCTGGCCGGGGAGTACGACGAGCGGGAAGCGGTGGTCAGCATCCGCTCCGGTGCCGGCGGGGTGGACGCCGCCGACTTCGCCGAAATGCTGCTGCGCATGTACCTGCGCTGGGCCGAACGCCACGGGTACCCCACCCAGGTGCTGGACACCTCCTACGCGGAGGAGGCCGGGCTGAAGTCCGCCACCTTCGAGGTGAAGGCGCCCTACGCCTTCGGCACCCTCTCCGTGGAAGCCGGAACGCACCGCCTCGTCAGGATCAGCCCCTTCGACAACCAGGGACGCCGGCAGACCTCCTTCGCAGCCGTCGAGGTCATCCCGCTCATCGAACAGACCGACTCGGTGGAAATCCCCGACAACGAGATCAAGGTGGACGTCTTCAGGTCCTCCGGACCCGGCGGCCAGTCAGTGAACACCACCGACTCGGCGGTCCGCCTGACCCACATCCCCACGGGCATTGTGGTGTCGATGCAGAACGAGAAATCCCAGCTGCAGAACCGTGCCGCGGCACTGCGGGTGCTCCAGTCCCGACTGCTGCTGCAGATGCAGGAGGCGGAAAACGCTGAGAAGAAGGCGATGGCCGGTGATGTGAAGGCGTCGTGGGGGGACCAGATGCGCTCTTACGTGCTCAACCCCTACCAGATGGTCAAGGACCTGCGAACCGAGCACGAGGTGGGCAACACCTCGGCGGTGTTCGACGGCGAGATCGACGACTTCATCGACGCCGGAATCCGGTGGCGGGCCAACAACCGCAGCGCTCCAGCGGAGTAGACCGATACCAAGCGACACACCGTGTGGTTGAGCAGTCAACGCACACCGGCGTCGCTATAGTCTAGAAGCCGGTACTTCTTCCCCCCAGCAAATGCCCGTGCACTGGCAGCTTCCTATGGGCGCAAAGTAGTCATGATTAGATTTGACACTGTCACCAAGGTCTACGACAACAATTCACGGCCAGCTCTCGACGCTGTCAGCCTCGAAGTGGACCGTGGGGAGTTCGTTTTTCTGGTCGGCGCCTCGGGCTCCGGCAAGTCCACGTTCATCCGCCTGGTGCTCAAGGAGGACCGGGTATCGCACGGTGCCGTATACGTCGCCGGTCAGAACGTCGCCAACATTCCCAGCTGGCGCGTCCCCAAGCTGCGCCGCGGGATCGGGGTCGTGTTCCAGGACTTCCGGCTGCTGCCCAACAAGACAGTTTTCGCCAATGTCGCGTTCGCCATGCAGGTGATCGGAAAGAGCCGTGCCGTCATCCGGGAGACAGTGCCTGACGTTTTGCAGACCGTGGGACTGGAAGGCAAGAACAACAGGATGCCCCATGAGCTCTCCGGTGGCGAACAGCAACGCGTCGCGATTGCCCGGGCCATCGTGAACCGGCCGGGCATCCTCCTGGCCGATGAGCCCACGGGTAACCTCGACCCCACGACATCCATGGGCATTATGAAGGTGTTGGACAAGATCAACTCCAACGGCACCACAGTGGTGATGGCCACCCACGACGACGACATTGTGAATACGATGCGCAAGCGCGTGGTCGAGCTCCGCAACGGGTCGGTAGTGCGCGACGACGCCCAGGGCATCTATGTCGGCGAGACCGGGGTGTCAGCGCAATGAGGTTCGCTTTCGTCCTCGGCGAGCTGGGATCCGGACTGCGCCGGAACCTTGCCATGGTCGTGTCGATTATCCTCGTCACCTTTATTTCCCTGACCTTCGTGGGAGCGGCAGGCCTCCTGCAACTGCAGATCAACCAGATGAAGGGCTACTGGTACGACCGCGTTCAGGTTGCCGTGTTCCTCTGCGTGGATAACTCCACCTCTCCGAGCTGCGCCGCCGGCCCGGTCACCGATGACCAGCGTGAGGACATCAAAGCGACCCTCGAATCGGCCTCTTTTAGTGAGTACGTCTCGACTGTCGAATACGAATCGCAGGAAGAGGCCCTCGGCCATTTCCAGGATCAGTTTGCCAATTCACCGATCGTGGATTCGGTCACCGCGGATCAGCTGCCCGAATCTTTCAGGGTCAATCTGGTGGACCCCGAGAAGTATGAGGTCATCAACGAAGCCTTTTCCTCGACGCCCGGCGTTGATGTGGTCAGCGACCAAAGGGAATTGCTGGAACGGCTTTTCACCTACATGAATGTAGCGTCGGCAATCGCCTTGACCATAGCCGGCGTAATGCTGCTCTGTGCTGTGTTGCTGGTGGCAACTACTATTCGGCTTTCGGCGTTTAGCCGACGCCGCGAGACCGGAATCATGCGGCTGGTGGGTGCCAGCAAGGCAGTCATCCAGCTTCCGTTTGTCCTGGAGGGGGTGATTGCGGCGGTGATTGGTGGGCTGTTGGCCACTGTTACCCTGTGGGCCGTCGCCCACTTCGCCCTCAATGGCGTGCTCGCTGAAATGTATCCGGAAACCGCATTTATTTCCTCGTCGGAGGTGCTTCTCTTGGCCCCACTTCTCATTTTGTTGGGTGGAGTTCTTGCCGGAGTGTCATCACTTCTTACTCTCAGACGCTATTTGAGGGTTTAGAGTGATGTCCAGGAAAGAAAGAGAGCCTATGCCTGCCCTAAAATCCTGGTCGTTCAAACCGGCCAAACAATCAGTCGCGACCAAGGCCGCTGCCGGTACCTCCGTCGCGGTGATTGTGGCGTTGGCACTGGGCTTCAGCGCACCCGTCTTCGCTGATGAACTGGATAACCGGCAGAGCGCACTAGAGCAGGAAATCGAGGATGTCCAGCAGTCAATCGAGTACCTCGATGCCGACATCACGAAGACCATTGCCCAGCTCCGGGTGTACCAGGGCCAGTTACCCGCCGCGCAGCAGGCTCTCGCGGATGCCCAGGGGCGCGTCGAATCGGCCACCGGCCAGGTCGCCGCTCTGACCCAGCGGGTCGATCTTGCGCAGGAACGAAAGAACAAGATCAACGAGCAGATCGACCTCGATCGTGAGGCGATGGGCGAAACCCGGGAGATGATCGGGCAGATCGCCACCCAGGCCTACAAGAACGGGGGAGTGCCCTCGAACCTCTCCCTGTTGTTTGGTGCTGAAGGTTCGGAGAGCCTCACAGACTCAATTGACATGGTCGACCAGGCGCTGCGCAGCCAGAACGCCGCCATGGACCAGCTTTCCCAACAAAACGCGACCAACGTCAATTCGGAGGCGCGCCTGATCGCTATCGAGGCAGAGATCCTCGATCTCAAGACGCAGGCGGAGGAGGCACTCGCCGCCGAACAGGTAGCCCGCGACGAGGCAGCGGCGCAGAAAAGTAAAGTCGACACCCTGGTGGCCGACACCTCTGAACTGTCCGACGAACTCCAGGAACAGAAGCCGGTGATCGAGGCACAGCTGGCCGAGGTGGAATCCGCCCACCAGAAGGTCACCGCTGACATCGCTGCGCGGCAGGCGCGGCTGATCGAGGAAGCACGCAAGCGCGAGGAAGCCCGGCTCCGTGCCGAGGCCGAGGAGCGGGCCCGGATCGAAACCGAACGCCGTGCCCAGGCCGCGGCTGACAAGGCCGCGGCAGAGAACGCGGCAGCAGCCGCGGCCGCCGCCGCGGCACGCCAGCCGGCACCGGCACCCGTGGAGCCAGCCGCAGTTGTTCCCGCGACGGTCGGCCCGATCGGTCCCGTCCAGTCCGGTAATCCCTCGGCCTTCGGGCTGCGGGCACCGGTCAACGGTCCCATCTCTTCCGGCTTCGGTTGGCGGGCGACGCCGGTAGGCACGATCGACTTCGACGGCTCCGGCGGTTACACGCACACCGGGATCGACTACGGCGTGGGGTGCGGCACACCGCTGTACGCTGCGGCGGCTGGCGAGATCTGGTACGCCGACTCCAACGCAATCACCGGGGCAGGTAACCGCATCGTCATCAACCATGGCGTCCTGCAGGGGAACGCCCTCGCGACCAACTACTACCACCTGTCCAGCTTCAACGTGTCGGTAGGGCAGAAGGTCAGTGCCGGCCAATTGATTGGCCGCACCGGTACCACCGGTAACTCCAACGGCTGCCACCTACACTTCGAAACGCAGCTCAACGGCAGCCTCGTCGACCCGCTGGGCCTGCTGTAGGGACCGACACACTAGACTGGAGGGACTGTTCGTCGCCCCCGGTGGTATGCCGTGGAGCCGCCCACCTGCAAAAGGAGTTGTACCGTGCCCAAGGAAAGTGGCCGAAAAGTAGTGGCCACCAATCGGAAGGCCCGGCACGACTATGAGGTGCTGGACACCTATGAGGCTGGCCTTGCCCTGATGGGCACCGAGGTGAAGTCCCTCCGCGCCGGACGCGCCTCCCTGATGGACGGGTTCGCGATCTTCTACAACGATGAACTCTGGCTCGAGGGCATCCACATCCCCGAGTACACGCAGGGCAGCTGGACCAATCATGCCGCCCGACGTCGTCGCAAGCTGCTGCTGCACCGTGACGAGCTCACCCGCATCTCACAGCGGATCCGCGAGAGCGGGTTCACCCTGGTGCCGCTGCAGCTGTACTTCCTGAACGGCCGCGCGAAGGTGGAAATCGCCGTCGCCCGCGGTAAGCGGGACTACGACAAGCGACAGACCCTGCGGGAGAAGCAGGACAACCGCGAGGCACTGCGGGATATGCGTGAAAAAAACCGGGGCACCTGAGGGATGAGCGATGTTTTCTGGGATGCCCAGGAACCTGTCGAGGATCCCGACGAGTCCGAGCTGCGGTACCGCAGACCCTGGTGGGTCACCGTCGTCGCCCTGATCGACCTGTTGCTCCTGCTCGCGATCGTCCCGGTAGGGATCTTTGCGCTGATCCCCTTCTTCTTCCTGATCTACCTGTACCTGGCGCAGCTGATCATCTGGGTCGCCCCGCTGCTCATCGTGATGAACGTGGTGGTGTTCTGGTGGAGCTTCAAGCGCAAGCAGGCGGCGACCACCGCGCTGGCCGCCGTCGGGCTCGCGTTCGTGGTGGTGTCTTTCGTGGTGGTGTCACTGTGGCAGTCCCCGATCGTCATCTTCGGGATCACCCTCTAGCCGGTCCGCCGGGAATACACCGCGTGTAACGGTGCGTTACACTTGGATATCCGGGGTAACCGGACTGCACCACAGTTGATAACTACACACGGGGATGACAGGTTTCGACGATGTTAGTCGCGACAGGGGAAGCGGGCCGAGGATTTACAAGGTTAACTCGTAAACGCTCCTTGTAAAAATATAAGTGCCGAACAAAAACGCACTGACTTCGCTCTCGCTGCCTAAGCAGTAAGACCAAGTCCGTCAGCCCGGGAATGCTCTCGTCCCGGATCCTGGCGTCATTTAGAGGGCCACTGCTCCTGAAACTCGTTACAGGTTTCAGGGGGACTCTTATGTAACTGAGCTTGGCAGCAGTCTGTTTGCAGAACTGCTGGAGCTGAGAAAAACCGACGCAAACTGCGCCCGGAGAAGCCCTGACTACACTGCATCGGACGCGGGTTCAATTCCCGCCATCTCCACACCCCGGCTCCGTCTGGAGCTACAGACAAAACGTCCTTACCCTTTGGGGGAGGGACGTTTTGTCGTTAAGGCGCAGGACCCGCAGCGGCAACGCCTCTGTGGCGTCAACACCCGGCTGCCAGCCGTAGACTGACCTGTATGAACTGGACGGATGATCCGCCACCGTGGCTTCCTCCGCTGCCGCCGCCCAATCGTGGCCGCGCACTGGTCACCACAGGCTTGATCCTGGTGATCGGGACCTTCATTTTCATTTTCTACATGAGCTTCATCGGTGGCACCCATACCCTGTTCACCTTGATCCCGCTGGCTCTCGGCTTGATCTTCCTCATCATCGGGATGGTCAGGCGCAACGAAGGCCGTTGACCGTCAGGTGAGGGCTCCCACGATCGACTGCTGAATCACGACGGCGGCCGCTCCGCGCGCCCACTGGCCGAAGTCCGCCGGTTCCCGGACCAGCTGGATGGGGTGTGCCTCGGGGTCGCGGTGCGCACTGAGTGCGGCGTCAATCGGTTCGGCTGCCACTGCGGCCAGATCCATTCCCTCCCCCGAGAGGATCACTGTCTGAACCATGGTGAGGTTGGCGATCGCCGCGATGAGGGTGCCGAGGGCCGTTCCGGCGCTGGTGATGACCGACAGCGCCTCCGGGTGGTTGTCGCGGGCCTGCTGGAGCACCTCGGCGTACGAAGGGGCAATACCCGTGGACGGCGCCAGCTGCTCCGTGATGCCCGGCATGGTGAGCATCGCCGTTGAACACCCCCGGTGGCCTACTGAGCACAGGGGGCCTGAGGAACTCAGGGGGTAGTGGCCGACGAGGCCCAGTCCCGCATCCGGTGGGGCAATAACCCGGTCGTTGATCACCAGTCCATAGCCCACCCCGGCACCGATGGTCAGGACGGCGAAGTTGGGAATCCCGCGTCCCGCGCCAAACCATTGTTGGGCGACGGTGAGCGCGACGACGTCGTTCGCCAGTACCACCGGTATCCCGAGGCGTTCCTGCACCAGCCGGGCCAATGGCACCTCCCGCCAGCCCAGGAAGGGGGCCCGCTGCACCACCCCGGAGGCTTCACCGGATCCCACCTTGCCCCCAAGGCTGATCCCGATGCCGCTGAAGCCCCCGCCAGCGGACAGGTCACCGATCAAAGCGCAGATGACGTCGACGACGTCGTCCACCGCGTGGCTGTCCAGGGGGCGTGCCGAGGACGCGGTGGGACGGCACCGCAGATCGGTTGCGACTCCGCTGGCGGTATCACCCGTGAGTTTGATCCCGACAAACCGGTGGGCCTCCGGGCGGATGTCAAGCGGCCGGGTAGGGCGGCCCACCTGCCCCGCCTGCACATCGATGCCCTCCTGCAGGATGCCAGCTTCCAGCAGCGGCCTGCTCAACCGGGTCAGGCTCGCTGCGGACAGGCCCAGGGTGCGGGCCAGCTCCGACCGTGAGATCGGTCCGCGGACCAGCACCTCGCGGGCGACAATGCGGGCGGGGCTGTCCGCAGGCAGCGGCAACACTTCCTTCACGCCCTTACCCCCGACCTCACTGGTTTTCGATGGCTACGAAAACCAATCTACCTTGACCCCCCAATTACTTTTACGATAAAAATAACCAATGGATCCCTCGACTGTCTTCCACCTCACGAACGGTGGCACCAGTGTCATCATCGACGCCTCATCCGCCGGCCTCCCCGCGATCCTGTACTGGGGTGAGGGCTTAGGAGAGCAGGGGAGCCTTGAGGACTTCGCCACCGCCTCCCGGCCGCAGCGGGTCTCGGGCGGTCTCGACACCCCGGCCCAGCTCACCCTCGTGCCGCAGGAGTCGTTCGGCTGGCAGGGGACCCCCGGCCTCACCGGCACCCGCGAAGGCCTGGCGTTGTTCCCCCGGCTCACCACTACCGACATGTCCTCGACGGGGAGCGAGCTGCGGTTCACCGCGGCGGATCCCGGCGCCGGCCTTCGCCTCGACGCCATCATCAGTGTCACCGGGGCGGGGCTGCTCCGGCAGCGGCTCCACCTGACGAACGAAGGCCCGACCCCCTGCGAGGTCGGATCGCTGCTGGCCGTGTTCCCGGTGCCGTCCTCGGCAGTGGAAGTCCTCGACACCACCGGCCGCCACCTCCGCGAACGCAGCCCCCAGCGGCACACCCTCACCACCGGAACCTATCGGCGGGAGAGCCGCCGGGGCCGCCCCGGGCTCGACGCGACCCTCCTGCTGGCTGCGGGCGAGACGGCCTTCGGCTTCGAATCCGGCCAGGTGCACGCCGTGCACTGCGCGTGGAGCGGGAACCATCAGCTGCTGGTGGAAAAGACTCCCACGGGGGCCGAGTTCATCGCCGCCGGAGAGTTGCTCCTGCCACGGGAGATAGTGCTTGAACCCGGCGAAACCTATGCCGCTCCGGACGCCCTCGCCTCCTGGGGGAACGGACTCAACCAGCTGGCGCAGCGGTTCCATCAGGAGCAGCGGACCCGGCCCTCCCACCCACGCCGTGCACGGCCGGTCACGCTGAACACCTGGGAAGCCGTCTATTTCGATCACGACCTCTCCCGGCTCACCCGGCTTGCGGACCAGGCGGCCAGGGTGGGTATCGAGCGGTTTGTGCTCGACGACGGCTGGTTCCGGGGGCGGCGCGATGACACGGCCGGCCTGGGGGACTGGTTTGTCGACGACGGCGTCTGGCCCGACGGGCTCGACCCCCTGATCGACCACGTGCGCTCACTCGGCATGGAGTTTGGGCTGTGGTTCGAACCCGAGATGATCAACCCGGACTCCGACCTCGCCCGCGAGCACCCGGACTGGATTCTGCAGGCTGCGGGGCGGCTGCCGCCGTCGGCCCGCCAACAGCAGGTGCTCAACCTCGCCATTCCCGAGGCCTGGGACTACATCCTGGAGCGGATGGACGCGATCCTGGCTGCCCACGATATTGCCTACATCAAGTGGGACCACAACCGGGACCTGATGGAGGCGGCCACCGCCGGATCGGGTGGTGCAGCAGTCCACCGCAACGTGCTGGCACTGTATCGGTTGCTTGACGAGCTTAAACGGCGGCACCCGGCGCTGGAGATCGAAAGTTGCGCCTCGGGCGGTGGCCGGGTGGACCTGGGGATCCTCGCCCGCACCGACCGGATCTGGACGAGTGACTGCATCGACCCGCTGGAGCGGTTGGTGATCCAGAAATACACCGGGCTACTGGTCGCGCCGGAACTCATGGGGATGCACATCGGTGGTCCGGTGTCCCACTCCACCCACCGGGCCCACTCACTGCCGTTCAGGGCGGCCACCGCGGTATTCGGGCACTACGGCGTCGAGTGGGATATTGCCGACCTGGACGAACAGGACACCGCCGAGCTGGCATCGTGGATTGCCCTGCACCAGCGGTGGCGGGGACTGCTCCACACCGGTCAAGTGGTCCACGCCGACCTCCCGGACCCAGCGATGGACCTGCGCGGGATTGTCGGCCAGGACCGCACCGCTGCATTGTTTGCCTACACCCTCACCGGATCCAGTGCCTCCTACCCACCCGGACGGATCCGGTTCCCGGGCCTTGACCCCACCGCGAGGTATACAGTGGCGCCGGCCGCGGGCGCACTGGAGCATCCCGACGCCGGCCAGTCACGCCTGGACTGGGTCGAGGCCGCGCTGGGCGGAACACCCCTGGTCCTCTCGGGCAGGCTCCTGGGTTCGAGTGGGGTCCAGGCACCGGTGCTGTTTCCCGAACAGTCGGTCCTGATCGAGGTCCGGCAGGTCCCGTGAGAGGATCGACCCCATGAACACCGACCCAGTACAGGACCAGCCCGCCTGGTGGACCCACGCCGTCGTCTATCAGGTGTATCCACGCAGCTTCGCTGATTCCAACAACGACGGCGTCGGCGACCTGGGCGGGATCATCGGCAAGCTCGATTATCTGGCTGAACTCGGGGTGGACGTGCTCTGGCTGTCTCCCATCTACCAGTCGCCACAGCACGACAACGGCTACGACATCAGCGACTACCGCAGCATCGACCCCACGTTCGGCACCCTCGAGCAGTTCAGCGAGCTGCTGGACGGGGCGCATCAGCGGGGCATGAAACTGGTGATGGATCTGGTGGTCAACCACACCTCCCATGAACACGAGTGGTTCAGGGAGGCGTCCTCCTCGGTCGACTCGCCCAAGCGGGACTGGTACTGGTGGCGCGATCCGCGGGACGGTTTTGCCGCGGGGGAGCCGGGTGCCGAACCGACCAACTGGGGGTCGGCCTTCAGCGGACCGGCCTGGACGCTCGATCAGGCCTCCGGACAGTACTACCTGCACCTGTTCGCGCCCCAGCAGCCGGATCTCAACTGGGAAAACGCCGACGTCCGGTCCGCCGTGTACGACATGATGAACTGGTGGCTTGACCTGGGCGTCGACGGTTTCCGGATGGACGTCATCAACTACATCTCCAAGGACCCCTCCCTGCCCGACGGCGTGGTGCCCGCCGGTGGGCTCTGGGGCGACGGAGGTCCACATTTCATCTCCGGGCCGCGGATCCACGACTACCTCCAGGAGATGCACCGCGAAGTGTTTAGCGGCAGGACCGCCGACCTGATCACGGTGGGCGAGATGCCCGGTGCCACCCTCGACGAGGCGCGGCTCTTCACCGATCCGGCCCGCAAGGAACTGGACATGATCTTCCAGTTCGAGCACGTGGGACTCGACTACGGGCCAGGCGGGAAATGGGATTACCGCGGGCTGGACCTCCGGGACCTGAAAACGTCCTGGAACCGCTGGCAGAAGGGTTTGGCTGACACCGGCTGGAACAGCCTCTACCTGAACAACCATGACCAGCCGCGGCTGGTGTCCCGGTTCGGCGACGACTTCCGCTACCGGTACGAATCGGCCACCCTGTGGGCTACGTTGCTCCACCTCCAGCGGGGGACCCCCTACATCTACCAGGGGGAGGAACTGGGGATGACCAACGTCCCGTTCACCTCGATCGAGGACTTCCAGGACCTCGAATCCATCAACTACTACAACGAAGCCACCATTGCGCTGGGACGTGACCCTGAAGAGGTGCTGGCAAAAATCCGCATCATGAGTCGGGACAACGCCCGCACCCCAATGCAGTGGACGGCCGGCCCGCAGGCGGGATTCACCACCGGTGAACCATGGCTGGCTCTCAACCCGAACTACCCGACCATCAACGCCGACTCCGATCGATCAGGCGACCAGTCCATCTACCGGTTCTACCAAAAGCTCATCAGGCTGCGCCACGACAGCGCTGTCGTCCGGCTCGGAACCAACACGCTGATCGAGGAATCCCACCGCACCCTGTACGCCTTCACCCGCACCCACGACGGCGAGACGCTGACAGTGCTCGGCAACGTGTCGGGGGAGGAGCTCACGCTGCCACCGGAGTTCGGCCAGGGCGAATGGGTGCTGGGAAACTACCCGGCCCGGGAGGCGCTGCGACTCCAACCCTGGGAAGCACGCGTGTTGCGGACGACCGTTCGGTAGACGGGTTCGCTAAGCTTCTGAAATGGCCCAATACCGAGATCCCGGCCCCATCGAGTTCGACGCGGTTATCCAGCGCTCTGCTGTCATCGGTTCGGCAGCGTACGTCGAGTTCCCGCACAGCGTGCCGGAAACCTTCGGCGCAAGCGGCCGCGTGCCGGTGATGGCGGCGTTCGACGGCGTCGGCTACCGCGGCTCGCTGGTCACCTACGGCGACGCGCACCTGTTGCTGGTGCGTTCCGATGTGCAGGAAGAAATCGGGAAAGCCGCCGGCGACACGGTGCGGGTGTCCCTCACTCTCGACACCAGTGAACGGGTAGTGGCCCTGGCCGACGACGTATCGGCGGCCCTGGTCGCGGGCGGCGAAGTGGATGCGTTCAGGGCACTGTCCTACTCCCGCCAGCGCGAGTACGCCCTGTGGATCGCGGCGGCCAAACGGCCAGCGACCAGGGAGGCGCGCATCCAACGGACGGTACAGCGCCTTGCGGAGGGCAAGGCCAACCAGAAGCCGGGTTAGCGTTCGGCGGTGAGGGTTTCGCTGTACAGATCCAGCAGCGCAGCCATTCCGCCGCTCTCCATCGCCCTGCGCTGCCGTTCAGCGCCCGTTCCGCGCTCCCAGACCGTCGCCAGGCCAGCGGCGATCCAGTCGGCGTCGCCCTCCTTGTCCACGGCGTCAGAGGTGTAGCCCAGCAACCGGTCCATCTGCTCACGTGCAGGAATGAGATCGCCCGTGGTGAGGTCCACCAGGTCTCCGGCAAGCCCGTGGCGGGCGGCCTGCCACATGGCCGCATCGAGCAACTCCGGGTCCGGATCCAGGAACGGCAGTCCAGCCTCCGCCTCCCGGATGGCCGTGGATACCAGCCCCCGGACCAGGGCCGCCTGCAACACCGAATCCTGTGCCTCCAGCTGGGCGTCGCCGGCCCGCACCTCAAGGGTGGGATACGTGTCGGAGAGCCGCGCCATCCAGGTCAGCACGCCGCGGTCGATGATGACGCCGGTGGCCACCAGGCGTTCAATCCGTCGTTCGTAATCGGCGGCATCGGCGAACACCGGGGGGCAGCCCTGCACCGGCCACCGGCGGTAGTGCACCACCCGCCAGCTGGCGAAGCCGCTGTCCCGGTCCAGCCAGAACGGAGAATTGGTGCTCAGAGCGGTGATGACCGGGAGCCAGGGCCGGATCCGGTTCAGTGCCTGCACCCCGGTTTCCTTGTCCGGGATGCCCACGTGCACATGCAGGCCGTTCACGAACTGGTCAGCGACAATCCCGCGGGCGCTCGCGCGGAGCTCGTGGTAGCGCTGCTTGTCGGTCAGCGTGGGGTATGCGGATTCGATCCGCGGGGCTGTCGCCGACCCGCTGGCGCGCACCCCGGCCTTCCGGGCCGCCGCGGAGATCCGCCGCCGGAAATGCAGCAAGGATTCCTCGGCCTCGGTGAGGGTGGCGCAGACCGGCGTCGCGGTTTCCAGCTGGCAGCTCAGGAGCTCGCGCTGGATGTCGTCGGCCTCGATCGTCGACGACTGCTCCAGTAACGCCTGCACCTCGTTGGCCTTATAGACGGGCAATCCCGACGTCGGGTCCAGCAGGAGGTACTCTTCTTCAATCCCCAGCGTTGTCATGTAGTGATCATTGCATTTGTTGGCCGGTCGATAATACTGTGACGCGCTGCGGCCCCCGGGGATCCGGTGGACCAATCCGCTATAGTCGAGGCAACGGCGATGGATCCCGCCTGGGCACTGCCCGAACCGCCACCAGGGCTGATGGTTCCTGCCTTGACACTCACAAGAGGCAGGTGCACCGTGACCACAGAGAATTCCGTTCGAGGCCCCCTCCTGGTCGGGGTGATACCGGGGCAGGACCGGGCGGTTCTTGACACCGCCATCACCTTGGCGCAGGCCCCGCACACCACTATCGCCTTCGTCTACGTCGATCCCGCCGGGTTCCGGGTGCAGGAGCCCGACGGCGGGGAGCGCTTCGCCTCGATTGACCCCGACGTCGAGGACGACGACTCCCGGTCGGCGCACCTCGAATCCCTGATCAGCGCCGGGCTCGCCGACTCCGGGATTGGGTGGAGCTACCGGCTGGTCCGCGGCGAGGCCGCGGATGAGCTTGCCCAGGCGGCTAAGGCGGCCAGGGCATTCATGATCGTTGTGGGAGCGCGGCGGCAGACCGTGGCACGGCGCATGGAGAATCTCCTCACCGGGTCGGTGGCCGCTCACCTCGCGCATCATCAGCCGACGCCCGTCCTGGTGGTGCCCGCTGCCTCCTCCCGGGCGCGGGGCGGGCGCTGATGGCATCGCATCCAACCGTTTCCAGTGCGACGACGCCGACGCCGGCCGAGCGGCGTCCCCACTGGCGGCCGGGCCTCATTCTCCTCGTCTTCGTCGGAGGAATGGCGGGAACCCTGTGCAGGTACTGGCTGGAGGGGGTCGTCCCCAGGCCGTTGGGACTCCCGGTGCCCACCCTGGCCATCAACCTTCTCGGGGCCTTCCTGCTGGGCCTGTTGCTGGAAGCGCTCCTGCGTGCTGGACCGGACCAAGGGAAACTTCGGTCCGCCCGACTGCTCCTCGGCACCGGGCTGCTCGGCGGTTTCACCACCTACAGCACGTTCGCGGTCGAGGCGGTCGCCTTGGGGATCGACGGCGATGCCGGGTGGGCGGCTCTGTATGTAGTCATCAGCCTGATCGGCGGGGTCCTGTTGAGCTTTGCGGGGATTGCCCTGGCGTCAGTCCTGCACCGGCGCGGCGCGGGCCGGCCGCGCTCCGGCGAGGGCGGAGTTACCCGATGAGTGTGCTTCTGGTACTGCTGGTGGGTGCGGCTGGAGGGTTGGGGGCGGTGACCCGATTCATGCTCGACGGCGTGGTGAGGTCACGGTTCCGGACAGCCATCCCGTGGGGGACCGTGGCGATCAACGTGGTCGGTTCGGGGCTGCTCGGGCTGCTGGCCGGGCTGGGCCTGGCGGGCGGCATCCCGCCCGCTACCGAGGTGATTGCCGGCGTCGGATTCCTGGGCGGGTTCACCACGTTCAGCACCGCCAGCGTGGAAACCGTGAGGCTGCTGCAGAGCGGACGGGTGGGTCGTGGCCTGATTAATGCGGTGGGTACCGCCGCCCTGGCGCTTCTCGCCGCCGGGGCCGGGGTCGCCGTCGGAACCCTCCTCGCCGCTGCCTGACGCACTGTCCCTGGGCTACTACCGGGCGGGTTCTGGAAGCCTGCAGCCGGTGTGGGTTCCGTCCGTCTCGATCCAGAGGGCCTGGGTCAGCTCCTCGCCGAAGTCGTAGGTCCTCGCGTCGGCTGTCCCACCCACGGCAACCACCAGGGGGCCACCGAAGGGTTTACGCTCCACCACGCGGACCGGTGTGTCCAGGTCGATGGATTCCGAGGCGAGGAACCGCAGCAGGTCTGGGTTCGCGTCGCTGATCCGCGTGATCCGTCCGGGGTGGCCGTCGTCGAGATCCTGTAGCAGGTGAGCGGCAGGCAGGGTGATTCTTCCGTCAGCGGTGGGAATGGGATCCCCATGCGGGTCACGGGTGGGATGGGAGAGTTTCCGGTCCAGCCGTTCGATGAAGGTGTCGGAGACCGTGTGCTCGAGCAGCTCGGCCTCGTCATGTACCTCGTCCCAGCTGTAGCCCAGCTCGCTGACCAAAAAGGTTTCCAGGAGCCGGTGCCGGCGCACCATCGCCAGGGCCAGCTGCCGCCCGTCACCCGTCAGCTCCACCGCGCCGTAGGGCTCGTGGTGGGCAAGGCCCAGATCCCTGAGCTTGCGCACCATCTCCGAGACGGAGGAGTTGGCCACCGACAATCGGGCGGCCAGCTGTGAGGCGGTGACTGGGCGATTGTGCCATTCAGTGAACGAGTAGATGACCTTTACATAGTCCTGCACGCTGGAGGACCCGGCGCTCAGGGTGGCGGCGGTGCGTTTGGCCATGGGTCAGGCCCTTCCTGTCGGTTGCAGACTGGCCGGTTTCCCGACGTCGTCCGGCGGGGTGGTCCGGCGCAGCCGACGCCGGGTGACGGCCTGCCAGATGATCCCCGTCCGGCGGGCAAATAGGTAGACGAGCACAAAGACGAGCGACTGGGACAGGACCACTGCCGCGCCCGTCGAGATATCCAGGTAGTAGCTGGCGTAGATTCCGGCCACCGACGCCACAGTGGTGATGCTCGCGGCGAGGATCAGCATCAGGTCGAAGCTGCGGGTCAGCAGGAACGCCGTCGCCCCGGGGGTGATGAGCATGGCCACCACCAGGATGATGCCGACCGCCTGCAGCCCGACGACGACGCTGAGCGCCATCAGGCCCAGCAGGAGTGTGGACAGCGCCCGGGTGTTCAGCCCGATCACGTGGGCGTGGGTGCGGTCAAAGGCGAACAGGGTCAGGTCCCGGCGTTTGTACAACACGACGGCGAGGGTCAGCGCGCCGAGGATGACCACCTGCCAGAGTTCACCGTCTGTCACACCCAGGACGTTGCCGAAGAGGATATGCATGAGGTCCACCTGGGACGGGGTCCGGGACACGATCGCCAGCCCGACCGCGAACAATCCGGTGAAGACGACGCCGATCACCGTGTCCGACTTCAGCTTGGTCGTCGATTTCACCACACCGATCAGGGCGACGGCTCCCGCACCGAAGACGAACGCGCCGATCGAGAATGGGATCCCGATGATGTAGGCCAGGGCGACCCCCGGCAGGACGGCGTGCGAGACGGCGTCGCCCATCAGCGACCAGCCCATCAGGATCAGCCAGCAGGAGAGCACCGACGCGACTACCGCCGCGCACACCGTGACCACCAGGGCGCGGGTAAGAAAGCCATACTGCAACGGCTCGGTCAGGAAGGACAGGAATTCCATCACTGCTCCTGGTTTTGTTCGGCGGCCGGGGAGGGACGGCGCGGGTCGGGCCCGGCCGCGGGAAGCGGCCCGAACGCGAGGGCCAGCTTTTCGTGGGTCAGCACCTCGGCGGGGGGGCCATGGGCAAGGACCCGGTTATGCAGGAGTACCGCCTCGTCGCAGAGCTCGGGGATCCCCGCGAGGTCGTGGGTGGAGATCAGCGCCGTCCGTCCCTCGTCCCGGAGCTCCTGGAGCAGGCTGATCAACGTGGCTTCGCTGGACTTGTCCACCCCGGCGAACGGCTCATCCAGGAGGAGCAGCTGGGCGTCCTGGGCGATGCTCCGGGCGACGAACGCACGCTTTTTCTGCCCGCCGGAAAGCTCACCGATCTGCCGTCCCCGCTGGGCGGTCAGCCCCACCCGGTCCAGTGCCTCGTCGACAGCGTCCCGGTCGGCACGGCTGGCGCGGCGGGACGGCCCCATCCGCCCGTACCGGCCCATCAGGACCACGTCCTGTACCGAAAGGGGGAAGGTCCAGTCAACATCCTCCGACTGGGGGACATAGGCCACCAGGTTGGTGCGCCGCGCGGTGCGGTGATCCTTGCCGAACAGAGCCACCGTTCCCACGGAGGGCTGGACCAGGCCCATCAGGCACTTGAAGAGTGTTGACTTGCCTGAGCCGTTGACACCGATCAGACCGCAGATTCTGGCCCGCTCGACAGTCAGATCGACGTCGATCAGCGCCCGTACCTCGTTGTAGCTCACACTGAGTCCGGACACGGAGAGGGCGGCCACCCGGTCATGGTCACCGGGCGCCGGCGCGGGATGTGTGGGGGCGTACCAGCTCATGGGGCGAGTCCTTCGGTGATCAGGGCAATGTCGTAGCGCAGGAGGTCGAGGAAGGTGGGTACCGGGCCGTCCGGTCCCGAGAGCGAATCGACATACAGGGGCCCCGACAGGTCCGCCCCGGTGGCCAGCGCCACCTGTTCCTGCGCTGAGGGGTTCACCGTCGATTCGCAGAACACCGTGGGCACCTCGTTGGCCTCGACGAAACCGATAACCTCCTTGATCTGCCGGGGAGTGCCCTCGGCGTCGGAGTTGACCGGCCAGATGAACGCCTCGTCGAGACCCGCGTCCCGCGCCAGGTAGGAGAAGGCGCCCTCGCAGGTAACCAGGGCGGGTGTGCCGCCGTCGGCGAACGCAGCTTCAAGATCGTCGAGCATTCCCTGCAGCTCGGCCTTGATCCGCCCACCGTTCGCCTCGAAGTCCCTGGCGTGGGCGGGATCGAGGTCGGTGAGCGCCGCAACGATGTTGTCCACATAGGTCTGTGCGGCGCGGGGCGACATCCAGGCGTGCGGGTTGGCCAGCCCACTGTAGTTGCCGGACCGGATATCGACCGGTTCCACGCCCTCGGACAGCACGGCGTGTGGAGCGTCAACGGAGAGTAGGAACCGCTCGAACCACCGTTCAAGACCGAGGCCGTTGTCCAGGATCAGGTCGGCATCCTGCGCATTCACGAGGTCCGAAGGGGTGGGATCGTAGCCGTGGATCTCCGCGCCGACCTTGGTGATGGACTCGACCCGGACGTGCCCTCCACCGACCTGGTCGGCGAGATCGGCGAGAACGGTAAAGGTGGTCAGCACCATGGGGCGTTCATCGTCGCCGGCCGGCCGCGCCTGGGCCGCCGGACTGGCGCCACAGCCAGCGACCGCCAGCAGCGTCGCCAGCACCAGCGGAAGACAATATTTCGGCATACCTAAATCTAACTCATAGGCATGCCTTAACAGTATGAAAAGGTCCGATCAGTTGCGGGCTGCCCGCCAGGAATGGGTGAAGTAGGGCAGGTCCACCGCTGCGTCGGAGTCAAACCCCAGATGCTCGTGCAGGTACCAGTCCAGATTGGTCTCCACCTTGAGGCGGATGGCAGGGCTGGCGCGACGATAGTAGCTGCGGGACTTTGCCAGTTCAACGATGTCGGACGTGCCCAACTGCTGGTTCCACCGGGTTGTCAGGTGCTCGGCTACCCCGAACCCGGGGCCGATCCCCGGCCGGTACTCGGGGGTATACACATCCCCGGCATGCATGATGCGGCTGAGCCGGTGTACCCAGGGGACCGACACGTCGAGCTGGTTCCAGAGCAGGGCGATCCGGCCGCCGGGAACCAGGATGCGGGCCACTTCCGCCGATGCCGCGACCGGATCCAGCCAGTGCCAGGCCTGTGCGATCGTCACAAGGTCGGTGGAGGCGGCGGCGAGGCCGGTCGACTCGGCGGTCCCCACCACAGTGGTGACCTGGGGGAGCTTCGCGCTGAGCACCCCCAGCATGTCGCTGGACGGGTCGACGGCGGTCACCCGGAGCCCGCGCTTCACCAGCTCGGCGGTGAAGAGGCCGGTACCCGCTCCCAGATCGACTGCGGCTCCCGCACCGTCCGGCACCGACCAGTCGACGCTTTCGGACGGATACCCGGGTCTGACCCGGTCATACTGTTCGCCGCCGGCGAGATAGCCACCCGCGAGATGGACTCGTCGGTTCTGGTACAGGCGCGGGCCGCCGCGGGGCATGGTCATCGGATTCCTACAGGAGGTCATCCACATCGGGGTTGAGGATCTGGAGCACATCGTTGTGGAGCGTGCTGTTGGTGGCGAGGGCGTTGCCACCGAAAGGCCCATCGGTGCCTTCGAGGGAGGTGAAACGTCCGCCAGCCTCGGTGATGATCGGCACCAGTGCGGCCATGTCATAGAGGTTCAGAACAGGTTCGCAGGCGATGTCGACAGCACCCTCGGCGACCATGCAGTAGGACCAGAAATCGCCGTACGCCCGGCTACGCCAGACCTTTTCGGTCAGCGACATGAACTCGGGCAGGTTCCCGCGCTCCTTCCAGCCGGAGAGGCTCGAGTAGGACAGGGAAGCGTCCTCAAGCCGGGAGACGTTCGAGACTTTCAACCGGCTCGCCGCGGCGAGCGATTTGCCCATGTAGGCGCCGGTTCCGGTGGCCGCCCACCAGCGTTTCCCCAGGGCCGGCGCACTGACCAGGCCCACTACGGGCTGTCCCTCGTCGACGAGGGCGATCAGGGTGGCCCAGACCGGGACGCCGCGGACAAAGCTTTTGGTGCCGTCAATGGGGTCGATGATCCAGCGTCGCGATCCGGCGCCGGTGCTACCGAATTCCTCGCCCAGCACTGCGTCGCGGGGGCGTGCACGGGAGAGCTGGCCGCGGATCGATTCCTCGGCGGCCTTGTCAGCATCGGTCACCGGAGTGAGGTCAGGTTTCGTTTCCACCACCAGATCCAAAGCCTTGAATCGCGACATGGTCTGGTCGTCAACAGAATCGGCCATCACGTGGGCAAGGCGCAGATCATCGTTATAACTTTGGCGGTGGTTCATACCTTCAACCTATCGCCTTCCCTCGCAGAGTGCGGGAGGCCCTGCCGTTAAACACCACAGGACACCGGCGGCATAGTGCCGCGTCAGTGTCCTGTGGGGGAGCCGCCCAGTGGGGCGGCCTACGTATCTGGGTTACTAGATAACGGTGATGTTCTCGGCCTGCGGTCCCTTGGGGCCCTGCGTGGTCTCGAAGTTGACCTTCTGGTTCTCTTCGAGCGCGCGGAACCCGCTGGAGTTGATTGCCGAGAAGTGGGCGAATACATCCGCGCCGCCGTCGTCAGGAGCAATGAATCCAAAGCCCTTTTCAGCGTTGAACCATTTGACTGTACCTGTTGCCATTTTTTTCATATTCCTTGTGTGTGAGAATCCCCCCGTGCTTCGGGGTTCTCGTTGCAGTGCTACAACGTGCGCAACGCCACAACTGGTTTAAGCCTATCAGGTCTACTGTTCGCCCAGCTCTTTGGCTTCCTGAGTATTTCCTTTCGCCTCAGGAATACTGGAGCCAAGCAACCGTCGGAGGGACGCGAGCCGCACCGGCCCCGAGGTGCCAGCCAGCCCATCGCGCACCCAGGGGTCCAACCCGCACTTCACTGCCGTCCGGTCGTGGCGGCAGCCCTTCGCGCAGTCTGCCGTCCCGGGTTCCAGGTCCGGGAACGCCTGAAGGATCCGGTCGGGGTCCACATGGGCCAGCCCGAACGAACGGATCCCGGGGGTGTCGATGATCCAGGTGCCAGGCAGGGAATCCCCGGCTTTCAGCGCGATTGCCGACGACGACGTATGCCTGCCCCGGCCGGTCACGGCGTTCACGCCGCCGGTTGCCCGGTTTGATCCGGTCAACGCGTTGACCATCGTGGATTTACCCACCCCTGAGTGTCCCAACAGCACGCTGACCTTCCCGTCGAGGTGCGACCGAAGCTGGTTGACCGCGTCACCGAGCAACCGGGCGGATAACCCGTCGTCGGACGTGCTGTCCACCCCGTCGTCGTCGGCCGCGGTCCGGCTGATGATGACCGGAAGATCAAGATGCCGGTAGTTATCGAGCAGCTCGGATGGGTCCTTCAGGTCTGCTTTGGTCACACAGAGGATGGGCTGAATACCTGAGTCGTATGCTGCCACCAGTGCCCGGTCAATGAACCCGGTGCGCGGCTCCGGGTTGGCGGCGGCAACGACGATCACCAGCTGGTCGGCGTTGGCGACGACGGCACGCTCCACCGGATCGGTATCGTCGGCGCTGCGCCGGAGCAGCGTCCGCCGCTCTTCGACCCGAACCAGCCTGGCGAGTGCGTCGGGTCCGCCGGTGAGGTCACCCACCAGGGCCACCAGGTCCCCGGCAACGACGGGGGTGCGCCGCAGCTCCCGGGCCCGGGCGGCAATAACAATTCGCTCGTCGGCGCCATCCTCGTCGACGACGGCGGTGTAGCGTCCGCGGTCGACGGTGACGATCCGTCCGGTGACAGCGTCGTCATAGGCCGGCCGGTCCTTGGTGCGGGGACGGGTGCCCTTCTTGTTGGGTCGTACCCTGATGTCGGATTCGTCCCAGGACCGTGCGCCGCCGCGATTTCCTCCGGTGGCCACGTCAGCGCCCGCCGCCGGGGACGGGTTCGGCTGCAGTGGTGCGCCCGGTCGCCGCGAGGTCCGCCCAGAGTTCGGGGAACTGGGGCATGGTCTTGGCGGTGGTCCCGATGTTCTCCACCTCGACGCCCTCAGTGGCCAACCCGATGATCGCCCCGGCGGTCGCCATCCGGTGGTCCTCATAGGTCATGAATACGCCGCCGTGCAGTGGTGCCGGGCTGATCGACAGCCCGTCGTCTGTCTCAGTCACGTCGCCACCCAGCCGGTTGATCTCAGTCGCCAATGCCTTGAGCCGGTCGGTCTCGTGGCCACGCAGGTGGGCAATCCCGCTCAGGGTCGACGGCGAGTCGGCCAGCGCGCAAAGTGCCGCGACGGTGGGGGCGAGTTCACTGGTGTCGGCCAGGTGTGCTCCGCGGATGCGGGCCCCACCGGTCACCGTGAGAGTCCCCTCGGCCAGATCCACCTTGGCACCGAGCTGTGTCAGGATGTCCCGCCACTGATCGCCGACCTGGGTGGTGCCCAAGGGCCAGTTGGGAATCCTCACAGTGCCGCCGGTGACCAGGGCTGCCGCGAGGAAGGGGCCAGCATTGGAGAGGTCTTGTTCGATCCGGACGTCGAAGGCGCTGATGCTGCCGGGGGAGACCCGCCACTGGTTTGGAAGTGAATCGTCGACGTCAACGCCCACCTCGCGCAGCACCCGCACCGTCATGGCGATGTGGTCGAGGCTCGGAACGGGCGGCCCCACGTGCTCCAAGTGCAGTCCATCGGTGAACCGGGCGCCGACCAGGAGTAGCGCGGAAATGAACTGGGACGAGGCGCTGGCGTCCACCACCAGCTTTCCTCCGGGGACTGAGCCGGTACCGGCGACGGTGAACGGGAGCTGCCCGTCGCCGTCGTCGTCGACAGCGATCCCCAGACCCCTTAGGGCCTGGATAACAGCACCCATCGGGCGCTGACGGGCATGCGGATCACCGTCGAAGGAGGCGGACCCGGTGCGCAGCGCGGCCAGGGGTGGAACGAACCGCATGACTGTCCCTGCCAGGCCGCAGTCAATGGACACGTCGCCCGTGGCGGCAGGATCCAGCGGTGTGACGAGAAGATCCGGGCCGAAGGCACCGTCCCCGGCCACCTCGGTGAACCCTGCGCCCAGAGCGGTCAGAGCCTGCACCATCAGCGCGGAGTCGCGGGAGATCAGCGGGGCGCGCAGCCGTGACGGGCCGTCGGCCAGTGCGGCAAGGACGAGGAACCGGTTGGTGAGTGATTTGGAGCCGGGAACCTGAACTGTCGCATCGACCGGCGAGGTAGCGAAGGGTGCGGGCCAATGCGACAGTTCCACGTGGGTCACGTTTTTGCTAGCCCACCAGATCGGTGGCGGTCTTGCGAACAGACTTGTTGGCCTTCTTCAGCTGCTTCTCGGTGTCCTTGGCAATGGACTTGGCGCTCTTGCGCGTGTCGTGGCTGAGGGCCTTCGCGTTGCGCTTCGCGTCGGACGCGAAGTGCTCGGCGCGCCAGGCGAGGCCCGGGCGACCGTTCGTGTCCACGGAGGCCAGCAGGACGGCGCCCAGCAGCGAGACGTTCTTCAGGAGCTGGTTGCGGCGGGCCTTGCGCGCCTCGGAGGTGGAGGAGTCGGCTGACTTGTAGTCAACGAGGGTGTTCAGGCCTGCGGTGCCGACGAGTACCAGCGCAGCAACCCGGGAGAACCGTCCGATGCCCAGCAGTGCCGCAGCACCGACCTGCGCTGCGCCGAGGGCCTGCGCCACTACCTTTTCGTTGGCGGTGACCGACGAGGCTGAAGGGACAGCCTTGGTGATCCGGTCAAGGGTGGGACGGAGCTGCGTGCCTGCTGCTTCGGCGTTCCGCAGCCGGTCAATACCGGCCACCACGAACGAACTTGCAAGCATTGGGCGGGCTACTACGCGAACAAGGGTCATGATTGCCTCCTGGCAGTGGACTGATCGGGCACTTGGGTTCTAGTTTTGCACTTTTAAATTGGTAAGGCGACATGGGTATCGGCGGGTGGCGCCCAAAGGCGCGACGGCGGCGCCCTGCGCCGATCGGGAACGAACGATCAGTGAGGAATAACCACCTGGGGGTAGCGGTTATGTCCAGCAGAGACCGAATAGGTACGGCAGAACCAACTGCAAGCTCACGAGAGGCGGATAATGACGGCACCAGCCGCGACAGTCAGTCAAACGCCCGATTTCCAGCTGACGGTGGATCCCGTCCGGCCGGCTAGGGCCGGGCGCGTAGACTTTTCATCAATGAATACAACAGCCGCGGCGGGCAGTGTCCCAGCCGAAGACGCCCAACTGGATGTGTCGACCGAGTCGGATGCGGATCGGAAGATCCGCTTCGAGCGGGATGCCATGCAGTACGTGGATCAGCTGTACTCAGCTGCGATGCGTATGGCCCGCAATCCCGCTGATGCCGAGGACCTGGTGCAGGAGGCCTACACGAAGGCTTTTTCGGCGTTCCACCAGTACAAGCCCGGGACCAACCTGAAGGCGTGGCTGTACCGCATTCTGACGAACACGTATATCAACCTGTACCGGAAGCGTCAGCGCGAACCGTTGCAGTCCCACTCGGACACGATCGAGGACTGGCAGCTGGCGAAGGCCGCCGAGCACACTCCCACGGGCCTGCGGTCTGCCGAGGTGGAGGCGCTTGACCACCTTCCGGATTCGGACGTGAAACAGGCGCTGCAGGCCATCCCGGAAGAGTTCCGGCTGGCCGTCTACTTCTCCGATGTGGAGGGGTACGCGTACAAGGAAATTTCAGAAATCATGAACACGCCCATTGGCACCGTAATGTCGCGGCTGCACCGTGGGCGCAAGCTGTTGCGTGAACTGCTTGCCGAATATGCTCACGAACGCGGCCTGGGGGCCGCGAAGATGGCGGCGGGTAGCGGCACGGCAAAGACACAGGAGGGTGGAAAATGAGCGATTGTCAGAGCCTTGGCGACTGCGCCGATTCCCGGATCGAGCGCCTGTACGACTACCTAGATGGGGCACTGTCCCACGACGATCTGGTGGAAATCAAGAACCACCTTGAAGACTGCCCCGAGTGCGCGGAAGAGCACGACCTGGAGTGCGTCATCCGCTCAGTGGTGAAGAGGTCCTGCACCGAGGTGGCACCCACCACTCTCAAGACCAGCATCCTGGACCGGATCAGCCAGATCAAGACCGCTGAGCACTAGCTCACAGGAGCACAGTCTGCACCAGACAAAAAGAGAGCCCCCGCAGCCGATGATCGGCGCGGGGGCTCTCTTTATGGTGCTAGCCCGACTGCTCAGGCGTTGGGGCGCTTACCGTGGTTAGCGCCGCCCTTCTTGCGGTCGCGCTTCTTGCGTGCTCGCTTGCTCATGGCTGCCTCCTTGCTTCTTAAGTATGTGGACTACCATCCAGTCTCCCACACTTCACAGAGGCCAACCGTCAATTCCGCCATCCCCGGTGCCGGGAGTCCTAGGATGGAAGGACTGTCGATCCAAAGGAGCATCACGTGACCCGCGCCGTATACGTTGAGTCATTTTCCGCTGACGACCCGCTGGCTGGGCTGGTGATCGGCGACCGGCCGGTCAGCGAGCCCCCCGAGGGGTACCGGCGGGTCACCGTTCGTGCCTCCGCGCTGAACCACCACGACCTGTGGTCCCTCCGTGGGGTGGGCCTGGGCGAGGACAAGCTACCGATGATTCTCGGCTGTGACGCAGCGGGCGTCGACGACGACGGCAACGAGGTCATCGTGCATGGGGTCATTTCCTCGCCAGGCTGGGAGGGCGACGAAACCCTCGATCCCCGCCGGACCCTATTGTCCGAGAAGTTGCCTGGCGCCATGGCTGATGTGGTGTGGGTCCCGGCACGCAACCTGGTCCCCAAGCCTGCCGAGCTCAGCTTCGAGGAGGCAGCCTGCCTGCCCACGTCATGGCTCACCGCCTACCGGATGCTGTTCACCGTTTCCCCCGCAGCGCCGGGATCCACTCTTCTGGTGCAGGGGGCTGGAGGCGGGGTCGCGACGGCGCTCATCGCGATGGCAAGCGCGGCCGGATTCAGGGTCTGGGCCACCAGCCGGAGCAAGGCCAAGCAGGAGCGCGCGCTCGCGCTCGGTGCAGCGGCAGTGTTCGACGACGGCGCGCGCCTCCCCGAACGCGTGGACGTCGTCTTCGATTCAGTGGGCGAGGCCACCTGGAGTCACTCGCTCAAGGCCTTGAAGCCCGGCGGTGCTGTGGTGACCTGCGGCGCCACCAGCGGTCCGGCACCCAGCGCGGACCTGAACCGGGTGTTCTTCCTCCAGCTGAAGGTGCTGGGGTCCACCATGGGCACGCGGGAGGAACTGCTCCGGCTCACCCGGTTCCTGGTCGCGACCGGCGTCCGTCCGGAAATTGACGAGGTGTTGCCGCTCGATGATGCGGAGAAGGGCTTCCGCAAGATGGCCGACGGTGACGTCTTTGGAAAGATCGTTTTCAGGCATTAGCCGCCCGGACACCGAACGGGAGGCGTCGGGGCTGAGTCCCCGCTGTATCGTGCCCTAGTCGTCGTCGCCGTCTGAATCATCGTCGCCGTCGTCGTCAGAATCGTCGTCGGAGTCGCCATCACCTGAATTGTTGTCGTTGTTGTTGAAGTTTGATCCGCTGTCTTCCTGCTGCTGTTCCTGGTTGTCACCGTTGGTGTCGTCACAACCGACGAGGAAGAGTGCGGCGAGGATGAAAGCGGCTGCCGAGGCTTTTTTCGAAAGGGTGGTCTTCATGGCGGATACGTCCGTTCCCTGATGAATCAGTCGTGCGTGATCGGTCTATTGGTCAGTGCCCCACCGTACACAGGGAACATGAGAGGACGATGAGCTGGGCCGGGCTGGTTATTCGGGGGGCTCGGGCCGTGGTTGCTCGCCGGTCACCAGAGAGGCGCGAATCGAGATGCGCGCCTGGTCCAGCACCGTTCTGATGGTCTGGGCGGTGAGGTCGCTGACCCCCGGGGCGCCGAGCCGTCCGGCCGCGTGGCGCCTTAGATCCATCCGCACATCGTCGCGGAACTCATTGATCAGGTGCTCGAGTTCCTTGACGGCACGTTGTCCGAGGACGTCGCCGCGCTGGGGTGCGTGACGGGCGGAACGTTTGGCCGCCTCCGCGGTCGCCGCCAGCTCGGCGCGGAGCCCGCGCATGTTCTGGCGGATGTCGCCCCGGAGATCGTCCGCCAGGCGGCGTACCGAGGCCGAGATGTCCTCCTCCACATCGGCGAGGTCATCGGCGCGCCGGGACAGTTCCAGCCTCCCGGCATCGGTGATGCGATAGATCGTTCGGCGCCCGTCGGTCTCAGTGGTCACCAGTCCTTCACCCTCAAGCTTGGTGAGCCGGGGATAGACCGTGCCGGCGCTGGGGGAGTAGGTGCCGCCGAACCGGTCGCTGAGGGCCTTGATGACCTCGTAACCGTGTTTGGGGCCGTCCTGCAGGAGTGCCAAGAGGTAGAGCCGAAGCGCTCCGTGGGCAAAGACTGGCGGCATCAGTGAGCCTCATCATTCAGGCCGTTGGCCTGCGGTGAGCGCAACCGCCCGGTATCCGGTGTGCGGTGGAAGATTGCTACTGAACCGGACACCGAGCGGGTGCGCATGACCATGCGCTGCCCGGTGGTGCCGGGCTCACCGTGGAAGGTCTTTCCCTTGCCCTTCAGGGACTGGTCGTTGACGGTGACCCCGCCGGAGACCGAGCTGAAGGTGAGGTCAATCCCCACTTCCTCCGGCACCCTGACCGTGAGTTCGCCGGACACGGTCTTTGCGTTCAGTTCCCGCGGCGTGCCGAGGAGGTCAAGGCTCATTCCACCGCTGACCGTGTTGGCTGTAGCTGACTCAAGGTAGCCGGAGATAGTGACCTCACCCGACACGCTCTTTGCCGCGAGCGTGCCCGTGTGATGGCGGACAATTGCCTCACCGGAGACGGTGCTGACCGTGAGGGTGCCGGTGGTGTCGTCGGCGAGAATCGAGCCGGAGACGGTGTCCAGTCTGGTGTCCTGGGTGCCGCAGGCCATGCCATCGCCGGTCACTGTGTGAAGTACCACCTGGGTGCCGGCGGGCACCGCGATACTGATGACAGCGGTTTCCCTGGTGCGCCCGGTCATGATCTGGCCCTGGAAGCCCAGCCATCCCAGGCCGCGGCCCGCGGCACTCTGGTGCCGCAGTTCAAGGAGCCCATTCGTCAGCGTCAGTTCCAGGGGTTGTCCGTCCACCTCCGACACCTCCACCAGGGTGCTGGGTTCGTCGTGCACCAGGATGTCCACCCTCCCGGCGACGATTCCGGCGCGAAGCCGCTGTACCCCGTCGATTTCGATGGTTTGCGGGGAGTTAACGCTCCACTGTTGGTTTTCCATCTTCCTGTCCTTTCCCGGTCCTGCTCCAGCTGATGCGATTATCCGGATGCGATATATCGCGTTGAGGAACACGATATATCGCGTTATGAAAGAGCGCAATAGACTGGGTCCGCAACCCTCAGTCGATGTGAAGGTTCCAGGTACCGAGCAGGGAGATGTCCGATGACCACTGGTGAGCTGCAACGTTTCGTCTCGGCCCAGGACAGCGAGGGAATCTACGAGCGGGCGATGGAGGAACTGGCTGCGGGGCGCAAAGAGTCCCACTGGATGTGGTTTGTCTTCCCCCAGCTTGCCGGACTGGGCAGGAGCCCGACGGCGCAGCGGTACGCGGTGATGTCTATTGCCGAGGCCAGGGCCTACCTGGGGCACCCCGTCCTGGGTCCGAGGCTGGTGGCTGCCGCCCAGCGACTGCTGTCGCTCAGCGGGACCAGCGCGCAACGGATTTTCGGCTCAGTGGACGCGCAGAAGCTACGATCCTCAATGACACTGTTTTCGCGGGCGGATCCCGAGCAGCGGGTCTTTGACCAGGTGCTGGAGCGGTACTTCGACGGCGAGCCGGACCCGCTGACGGATCGGCTCCTTTAGGAGTCAGTGCCGGCCACGGGCGCTACTCAGGCGCAGGTACATCCAGCCACTGGAACCAGCCACGGTGGAGGACAAGCCAGGCCATCAGGCCGTAGCCAGCCTGCCCGGGTCCGCCGCCGTTCGCTGCCAGATCGCTGCGCCATTGCTCATGGGCCTGCAACGGGGTGAAGGTATCCACGTAGACGTGTTTCCGGCGTGTGGTCACATCCGCGTAGGCAGCCGACAGGTCTGCGAGCCGGCGGTTCCGTTCGGGGTCGAGACCGGGGGGAGGGCCGACCACGAGCACCTTGATGCTCATCTGGGCTGCGCCATCCAGGATGTTGGCAAGATTGAGGCGGCTGCGTGCAGTGGACAGGTCCAGGTCAAGGTCCCGGTCGGAGAGGCCAATCACCAGCCGGTTCTCGAACCCGTTGTCGAACCTCCGCCCGGTTTCCTGCTGCCAGCGGTTGGCCAGTGCCTCGGTACCCTCCTGGGGTGCGGCAAGAGTAAAGGCCTGGAGCGAGACGCCGTCGGGAGAGGTCCGGGCCAGAACGCGGCCGAACCAGCCAAGCGCACGAGGGTCGCCCAGGCCTGCGAGCAGTTCGTCACCTACGGCTGCGAGCCGGATTCTGCGTTGTTCCACTGGTTGGTTACCTTTGTCCGCTCATCGATTGCACTACTGCGGTCCGCGTTTCGAACCCAGTATAAAAATCCAGTCTGAAACTGGTGTTGGGTGGGGTGCCTGGCACCCCACCCAACATCATACGTACCCGGCAGTTGGTTACCTGCTAGTTGCGTTCGAACGCCTTCTTGACCAGGATCTCCTGCTCCACGGCGTGACGCTTGGCCGAGCCTGTCGCGGTGGAGGCCGAAGCCGGACGGGATGCCAGCCGCAGGGGGCGGTCCAGGTGCTCGGGCAGGTTCAGGCCAATGAACGGCCACGGACCCTGGTTTGCTGGTTCATCCTGTGCCCAGACCAGGTCGGCGTTCGGGTACTTGCCGATGGCGGCGAGGATGTCATCCACCGGGAGCGGCGCCAGCTGCTCCACCCGGATGATCGCTGTCTTCTGGTCACCGGTCTTCTGGCGGGCGGCCAGCAGATCGTAGTACAGGCGTCCGGAGACGAGGATGACGTGGTCGACGTCGTTCGCGGTGAGTTCCTGCTTGTCCGGGATGACGGGCAGGAAGCTGCCGGTGGTGAAGTCCTCCACCGAGCTTGCGGCGGCCTTCAGCCGAAGCAGCTGCTTCGGGGTGAAGATGATCAGCGGCTTGCGCGGCCGGGTGTAGGCCTGACGGCGGAGCAGGTGGAAGTGCGACGCGGCGGTGGTGGGGTTGGCCACCACCATGTTGTCCTCGGCACACATCTGCAGGAACCGTTCAATGCGGGCCGACGAGTGGTCGGGGCCCTGGCCCTCGTACCCATGCGGCAGCATCAGGACCAGGGAAGAGCGCTGTCCCCACTTCTGCTCAGCGGAGCTGATGAACTCGTCAATGATCGTCTGGGCGCCGTTGACGAAGTCGCCGAACTGGGCCTCCCATAGGACGAGCGCATCGGGGCGCTCGACCGAGTAGCCGTACTCGAAGCCCATTGCCGCGTATTCGGACAACAGCGAATCGTAGATCCAGAACTTGGCCTGGCCCTCACTGAGATCATCGAGCGGCAGCCATTCCTCGCCGGTGGCCCGATCGTGGAACACCGCGTGCCGCTGCACAAACGTGCCACGGCGGGAGTCCTGGCCTGCCAGGCGGACGGGGACACCCTCCATCAGCAACGACCCGAACGCGGCGAGCTCGCCGAATCCCCAGTCGATGCCACCCTCGCGGGACATCTGCTCCCGCTTGTCCAGCAGCGCCTTCAGCTTCGGATGCACAGTGAAGTTCTCGGGAATTGCGGTATGCACCTTGCCAATGTGGGCAAGGGTCTCAGCGGTGATGGCGGTGCTGGCGGGTACCCCGACGCCGGTATCGGACTGCTGCGCAATCGGCCGCTCGATATCCGACACGGCAGCCGCATCCTTGGTCACGATTGGGATCGGTGACGTCTGGGCTGCGTGTGTCTCGGCGAACACCCGTTCCAGGCGCTCCTGGTAGTCCTTCAGCGCCTGCTCGGCCTCGTCCTGGCTGATGTCGCCGCGGCCGATCAGGGCCTCGGTGTACAGCTTGCGGACGGACCGCTTCGCTTCGATGAGGTTGTACATCATGGGCTGGGTCATCGACGGGTCGTCGCCCTCGTTGTGGCCACGGCGGCGGTAGCACACCATGTCGATCACAACATCCTTGTTGAACTTCTGGCGGAACTGGTACGCCAGCTGTCCGACCCGGACCACGGCTTCGGGGTCATCACCGTTGACGTGGAAGATCGGCGCCTGCACCATTTTCGCGACGTCGGTCGAGTAGACCGAGGAGCGCGACGAGGTGGGGGAGGTGGTGAAGCCGACCTGGTTGTTCACGATGATGTGGATGGTGCCACCCGTGCGGTACCCGCGGAGCTGGGACAGGTTCAGTGTCTCAGCAACGACGCCCTGGCCAGCGAAGGCCGCGTCGCCGTGGATCTGGATGGGCAGCACGGGGAACGCGTTGCCCATGTCGAGCCGGTCCTGCTTGGCCCGGACGATGCCCTCGAGGACCGAGTCCACCGCTTCAAGGTGTGACGGGTTCGCGGCGAGGTAGATCTTCGTCTCGTTGCCGCTGTCCGATGTGAAGGTGCCCTCGGTGCCCAGGTGGTACTTCACGTCTCCGGAGCCCTGCACCGACCGCGGATCCTGGGTGCCCTCGAACTCGCGGAAGACCTGGCCGTAGGTCTTGCCGGCAATGTTGGTCAGGACGTTCAGCCGGCCACGGTGTGCCATGCCGATCGCTACCTCGTCGAGGCCGTCGTCGGCGGCGTTGGAAATGATCGAGTCCAGCAGCGGAATCAGTGATTCGCCACCCTCAAGGGAGAACCGCTTCTGGCCGACGAACTTCGTCTGCAGGAAGGTCTCGAAAGCCTCGGCTGCGTTGAGCTGATGCAGCACCCGCATCTGCTCTTCGCGGCTGGGCTTGGAGTAAGAGTGCTCCAGCTCATCCTGGAACCACTGACGCTCCTCGGGATCCTGGATGTGCATGTACTCGATGCCGGTGGTGCGGCAGTAGGCGTCACGCAGCACTCCGAGTATGGTCCGGAACTTGAGCATCGGCTTGCCACCGAAGCCCCCGGTGGGCCACTCGCGGTCCAGGTCCCACAGGGTCAGTCCGTGGGTGCGCACGTCGAGGTCGGCGTGCTTGCGCTGCACGTACTCCAGCGGGTTGGTGTCGGCCATCAGGTGGCCGCGTACCCGGTAGGCGTGAATCAGCTGCTGGATGCGGGCAACCTTGTTGATCTCATCCATCGGATCAACCTGGATGTCGGCGCTCCACCGGACCGGCTCGTAGGGGATCCGCAGGGCCTCGAAGATCTCGTCGTAGAAGTTCTGCTCACCGAGCAGGAGCTGGTGGATGATCCGCAGGAACTCGCCACTTCCTGCGCCCTGGATCACGCGGTGATCGTAGGTGGACGTCAGGGTGATGGTCTTGCTGATGGCGTGCTGGGCGAGGGTTTTCTCGCTGGAACCCTGGAACTCGGCAGGGTACTCCAGGGCACCGGCGCCGATGATGCAGGCCTGGCCCTTGGACAGGCGGGGCACCGAGTGGACGGTACCGATCCCGCCGGGGTTGGTCAGGGAAACAGTCGTCCCCGCGTAGTCGTCCGCACCCAGCTTGCCGCCGCGGGCCTTCTTGACCAGGTCCTCGTAGGCGTGCCAGAAGTCCGAGAAGTTCATCTGCTCGGCCTTCTTGATGTTCGGAACCACCAGCAGGCGGGTGCCGTCCGGCTTCGGCATGTCGATGGCCAGGCCGAAGTTCACGTGTGCGGGCTGCACCGCTGAGGGCTTGCCGTCGACGACGTCGTAGTACACGTTCTGGGAAGGGAACTGGGCCAGCGCGCGGATGATGGCGTAGCCGATGAGGTGGGTGAAGGACACCTTCCCGCCGCGGGCGCGCGCCAGATGGTTGTTGATCACAACCCGGTTGTCGATGAGCAGCTTCGCCGGGATGGCGCGGACGCTTGTCGCGGTCGGGACGGTCAGGCTGGCATCCATGTTCGTAGCGATGGCCTTGGCCGGGCCCCGGAGAACCTTTACCGTGTCCTCGTCCATGTCGGTGCTGCGATCAGACTTGGGCAACTGGGCGGGAATGGGCGTCGTCGCCGGCTTCTCTGCCTTGGCGCTCTCGGACTGCTTGGACACAGGCTTCTCGGCTCTTTCCTTGGCTGCCTTATCCATGGCCTTATCAGCGTTGTCCTCGGCCTTGATCTCGGCTTTGGTGTGCGTCTCCTTAGGAACCGGCGGCTTTGCCGACTCCTCGAAGCTCGCGGGGGACTCGCCAGATGCTTTGGGGGTGCTGCTTTCCGCGTTCACCACGGGCAGTTCGCGGGTGGCCGGGTTGTGGCCGAGTTCGCCACTGCTGTTATTGACGCCGCTGTCCTTCGAGCCGCTGTTGCTCGGTGCGGGGCGCCCGTTTCCGGACTTGGAGTCATCGGCGGCAAAGGAGTCGAACAATGTCCACCACTTCTTGTCCACCGAGTTCCGGTCCTTCTGGAACTGCTCGTATAACTCGTCGACAAGCCACTCGTTTCCGCCGAATTCTTCAGGTAGACGGTGGTTGGGTTGTTCTGGCACTAGTAATACGCCTCTTCCGTAAGTTTGCCCTGAGCCCGGTGGGAACAGCCTGCAGCTTTTTCGTCGCTAGATAAAACTGTATACAGACCCGCTGCCAGTCTAATGACAGTCTGAGGTAACAAGCCAATCACCGGGGCAATCACGCGCCGACGCGTGAACCGCCTAGACTTTTAGGGAAGCCGAGCCAGGAGCAACACCCATGCGTTTTATCAACCAGCCCGCCACTGACCTCACCTATTCGGACGTGTTTTTGGTCCCGTCAGCGTCCGAAGTGGTCTCCAGATTCGATGTGGACCTGTCCAGTGACGATTCCTCGGGCACCACCATTCCCCTCGTCGTCGCGAACATGACAGCGGTGACGGGACGGCGGATGGTGGAAACTGTCGCCCGCCGCGGTGGGCTGGCGGTGCTGCCGCAGGACATCCCGTCCGAGGTGATCGCGGAGGTCACCCAGTGGGTGAAGAGCCGCGATGCTGTCTACGAGACACCGCTGCGGTTGAAGCCGGGCAACACCGTCATCGACGCACTGCACCTGATCAACAAGCGCTCTCATGGGGCAGTGATGGTGGTGGATGAACAGAACCGCTGTGTCGGGGTGGTCCGGTCCGCCGACTGCGAGGGAGTCGACCGGTTCGCGTCGCTGGAATCGGTGATGCGCACCAGCTTCATCAGTTTCGAGTCCACCCGGTTCGAGGGAGATCCCGCGGCGGGACTGCAGCGGGCGTTTGAGGAACTCGACGCATCCAGCACCAACCTGGCCCCCGTGCTGCGCGATGGTGAACTCCTGGGCGTGCTGACCCGCAAGGGTGCGCTCCGCTCCACGATCTACCGGCCGGCACTGGATGCGAAGGGCGCCCTCCGGGTCGCGGCGGCCGTCGGAATCAACGGTGATGTAGAGGCCAAAGCCTCGGCGCTGCTCGACGCCGGGGTGGACGTCCTGGTGGTGGATACCGCCCACGGGCACCAGCGCAAGATGCTCGACGCCCTGAAGGTGGTCCGCAGCGTTGCCAACGGGCTCGCCCGGCCAGTCCCGATCGTCGCCGGGAACGTTGTGAGTGCTGGCGGTGTCCGGGACCTGGTGGAGGCTGGCGCCAACATCGTGAAGGTCGGGGTGGGGCCAGGTGCCATGTGCACCACCCGGATGATGACCGCCGTCGGACGTCCCCAGTTCTCAGCTGTCCAGGAGTGCGCCGAGGCGGCGCGAGCCCTCGGTGCCCAGGTCTGGGCCGACGGCGGGGTCCGGTACCCGCGCGACGTCGCCCTGGCCCTGGCGGCTGGTGCCAGTCAGGTGATGATCGGCTCGTGGTTCGCTGGCACGTATGAGAGCCCGGGTGATCTGCAGACCGACAGCAGCGGCCGGCAGTACAAGGAGAGCTTCGGCATGGCTTCGGCACGCGCCGTCCAGAACCGGACCCAGCGCGACGACGTGTTCGCACGGGCACGGAAGGGACTTTTCGAAGAGGGAATCTCGACGTCCAAAATGTACCTTGACCCGGCCCGCCCGGGCGTGGAGGATCTCCTGGATATGATCACCGCCGGTTTGCGCAGCTCGATGACCTACGCGGGTGCGCGCAGCCTCGCCGAGTTCCGGGAAAACGCAGTGGTGGGCGTCCAGTCGGCGGCGGGCTATGAAGAAGGCAGGCCGCTGCCACAGAGCTGGTAGCAGGGACTGGTGCGGTCCGGTCCCTGATGTAAACTGAAGCTCTTATGGACAGTTCCTCTAGGGGCCGGCCCGCGATGCGTGCGCAGCGAATCTCCGCAGCACGATCGACTTGCGCCGGCAGCCCCCGCACTTACGCCCATCACCTACCGGCACCTCTGAGCCCCACTGAGCCCGACCCCAATGGGTCCGGCATCGCGGCAGCACGTTCCACCGAGCCGCTTTCGGAGCCTTCTAGACCGGGGTCACCCGGCTATTCACTGTGTTCCCCTAGCGATCAGGGCCATACCGCCCGGGCGGCGGTGACGGCACCATGGAGATCTATTTCCTGATAGCTGGCATGCTGCTCATCCTGGGCACCGGGTTCTTCGTTGCCGTGGAATTCTCCCTGGTCGCCCTGGATCAAACGTATGTTCAGCGCGCTGTGGACAACGGAGACAAGGGTGCAGTGCCCCTGCTCAAGTGCCTGAAGTCCCTTTCGACCCAGCTGTCCAGCTGCCAGCTGGGCATCACCCTCACCACCCTGTTAACCGGGTATGTGATGGAACCCTCGGTCGGGCGACTGATTCAGGGTCCGCTCACCTCGATCGGCGTCCCCGACGCAGTACTGGGCACCGTTTCCCTGGTGATCGCGATGACCCTCGCCACCTTGTTGTCGATGCTGATCGGCGAGCTGGTCCCGAAGAATCTCGCGATCGCACTCCCTTTCAAGATCGGCAAACTGCTGGCACGGCCGCAGCTGATCTTCACCGGTGTGTTCAAACCCGCGATCATTGTCCTCAACGGCTTCTCGAACCGCGTGCTGAACCTTTTTGGACTGGAGGCGAAGGAGGAGATCTCCGGCGCCCGCACCCCTTCGGAGCTGTCCTCGCTGGTCCGCCGGTCTGCCGAGATGGGGACCCTCGACGCCGGTACCGCAAACTTCCTGGCGCGGACCTTCAGTTTCTCTGAACGCACCGCGGCAGACGTCATGACCCCACGGATCCGGATGGAAACCATCGACTCCGATCAGAGCGTTGCCGACGTCGTCGACCTCGCCCGTCGGACCGGGTTCTCGCGGTTTCCGCTGATTGCCGACTCACCCGACGACATCAGGGGTGTGGTGCACGTCAAGAAGGCAGTTGCCGTCCCCCGGAACAAACGGGCAGGGCTCCCGGCCGGAACCATCATGACCGAGGTGCTGCGGGTGCCGGAGACAGTCCACCTGGATTCGCTTCTCGCCGAGCTGCGCGAGGCGAACCTCCAGCTTGCGGTGGTGCTGGATGAATACGGTGGAACCGCTGGCGTGGTCACCCTGGAGGACCTTGTCGAGGAAATTGTCGGCGAGGTCGCCGACGAACACGACAAGCTGAAGCCAGGAGTGCTGCAAAGCGCGTCGGGCAACTGGTTCTTCCCCGGACTCATGCGTCCCGACGAGGTTACCGACCAGATCCCAAACCTCGCGGTGCCGGACGAGGCAGGGTACGAGACAGTCGCCGGATACATCATGGCCGAGCTGGGACGGATAGCGGTTCCTGGCGACCGGGTCGACGTCCCCGGTGGGCTCCTCGAAGTGGAGCGCATGGATGGCCGCCGGATCGACCGGGTCAGTTTCATCCCCCTGCAACCAGCAGATGAGACAGGCGTTGCAAACGCCGCAGCAACGGAAGGCCAACGATGAGCGACTGGGCCGGAATCATATGGCTGGTTGTCCTGCTGATCGGCAACGCCTTTTTTGTCGGCGCCGAATTCGCTGTGATGTCTGCCCGCCGCAGCCAGATCGAACCGCTGGCCGATGCGGGCTCCAAGCGGGCGAAAACCACGCTGTGGGCAATGGAACACGTCTCCCTGATGCTGGCGTGCGCGCAGCTCGGTATCACCGTCTGCTCGCTGCTCATCCTCCAGGTAGCTGAACCTGCCATTCATCATCTCCTGGTGGTTCCCCTGGAGACGGTGGGAATCCCTGCGGGCCCGGCTGACATCATCGCGTTTGCGATTGCCCTGCTCGTCGTGACCTTCCTGCACGTGACGTTCGGCGAGATGGTTCCGAAGAACATTTCGGTGTCGGTCGCCGACAAGGCAGCTTTGCTGCTGGCCCCGCCACTGGTCATGATCGCACGCATCGTGAACCCGATCATCGGCTCGCTGAACTGGCTGGCCAACCACATCCTGCGCGCCATGAGGGTGGAGCCGAAGGACGAGGTGACCTCGTCCTTCACCCTGGAGGAGGTGCAATCAATCGTCCAGGAGTCCACCCGGCACGGGTTGGTCGACGACGGCTCAGGGCTGATCTCCGGTGCGCTCGAGTTCTCTGGCCAGACAGCAGGCACCGTCATGGTGCCACTGGATGAACTGGTCAGTGTTCGGACCGATTCCACGCCCGCCGAGTTTGAGAAGACGGTCGGCAGGACAGGGTTCTCCCGGTTCGTGCTGATGGACGAGAACGATGTCCTCACCGGTTACATGCACCTCAAGGACATCATGTCGATCTCGGAGGAGATGTACTCCAAGCCGATCACTGAGAACAAGGTCCGGACTCTTGCAAACCTGTTCCTGGATGACGAAATCGAGACCGCGTTGAGCACCATGCAGCGTACCGGGTCACACCTCGCTCGGGTGCTCGGTCCCGACGGCGAGACCCACGGAGTGCTGTTCCTCGAGGATGTGATTGAGCAGCTGATCGGTGAGATCCGCGATGCCACCCAGAACCAGGGACATCGCCGAACGGGGGAGGGCGTCGTCGAGCTGACGGTGGACCGAGGTCTCAGGTAGCCCCATCAGAATATGCGAATGATTCGCGTTTGCGTTAGACTCGAATTCACCGGGTAGTCATCCGAGGCCCCACCCCCTGAAGATCGAGGAACAATGCGACGTCTTTCCACATCGACAGCTTTCGTCGGAGTAGCAGCGGCGGCACTTGCCCTGACCGGGTGCGGCCAGTCAGGTGACCCGGCCGCTGCTGACTCCTCCGCCGAAGGCATCCAGGTAGTGTCCTCCACCAACGTCTACGGAGACATTGCCGAGACCATTGGCGGGGAGTTCGTCACGGTGACCTCGATCGTGAACTCGCTCTCACAGGACCCGCACTCCTACGAGGCAACGGTGCAGGACAAACTGGCCGTGTCCGAGGCGGAGCTGCTGATCGAGAATGGTGGAGGGTATGACCCGTTCCTCCACCAGCTGGCAGACGAAGTGGAAATGGACCACGACTACATTGTCTCGGCGGTCGCCGTGTCCGGTTACGAAGAGTCCGAGGAGGAACACGCCGACCATGCTGATGAGTCCGGCGACCACGCCGAGGATGACCACTCGGATCACTCCCACGGATCCGTGAACGAGCACGTCTGGTACGACCTTGCGGCGATGGCAACAGTCGCTGAGGACATCGGGTCGAAGCTGTCCAGCCTCGACCCGGACAACGCCGAAACGTACCAGAGCAACGTCGAGGACTTCACCACCGGGATCAGCGCACTGACCGACCGGCTGGCTGACCTCAGCAGCACCGCCGACGGGCAGACCGTCGCGATTACCGAACCCGTCCCGGTCTACCTCCTGGAGGCGGCAGGACTTCAGAACGTCACCCCCGAAGGCTATAGCGAGGCCATCGAAGAAGGCTCCGATGTGTCAGTGGCCGTCCTGAACGACATGATGAACCTGATGGAGGACGAGTCGCTGGCCTTCCTTGCCTATAATGAGCAGACGGAAAGCCCCCAGACCCAGACCGTCCGCGACGCGGCGGACGCGGCAGGGGTGCCTATTGTGAACTTCACCGAAACGGTGCCTGACGGGGAGGACTTCCTGAGCTGGATGACCGCCAACGTGGACGGCATCGAAAGCATCCTCGCCCCCTGATCTGGTGCCACCTACCTTCTGCTGGAGCTGAACCCCACTGGCCTTGACCCATGAACACCGAACGACTGATCACCGCACAGCTGAACCGATGGTTCAACTGCGGTCGGCGTCCCTGTCGTTTGGCGACCGCGTGCTCTGGCGGGACCTCGATCTCGACATCCACCCCGGTGAGTTTTTCGCCGTCCTCGGGCCGAACGGGTCAGGCAAGACCAGCCTCCTGAAGGTCCTCCTGGGTCTGCAGCAACTCGACTCCGGATCAGCCACGGTGAACGGGTCCGGGGTGCGGCGGGGAAGCCGGGACATCGGGTATATCCCACAGCAGAAATCGTTCCCTCCCGAGACCCCGTTGCGGGCACGGGACCTGGTGGGCCTGGGCGTGGATGGGCACCGCTGGGGACTGCGCTGGCGGGGCAAGGAGTACAACGCGACAGTCGAGGCGCTGTTGGACAAGGTGGGGGCCTCGGACTACGCCGACGCCCCGGTCGGTCGGCTGTCCGGCGGCGAGCAGCAGCGGCTCCGCGCGGCGCAGGCACTGGCCAGCAATCCCCAGGTGTTGCTCTGCGACGAGCCGCTCCTGTCACTGGACCTGCACCACCAGCAGGCAGTCAGCGGCCTGATCAATTCCCAGTGCCGGGACAACGACTCAGCGGTCGTCTTCGTCACCCATGAGATCAACCCCATCATCGACTATGTGGACCGGGTGCTTTACCTGGCGGGCGGACAGTTCAGGGTGGGACCGCCGCACGAGGTGATGACCAGCGAGGTGCTCTCGGAGCTCTACAACAGCAACGTCGAGGTCCTGCATAGCAAGGGGCGGATCATCGTCGTCGGGCTCCCCGATGACACCACCCATCACCATGCGGAAGGACACTGACAGTGGACCTGCAGGAGATCTTCACCGCCATCTTCAATTTTGAGAACTACGCCGACCTGTTGCCCCTGGTGCAGAATTCGCTGTGGGCGGGGGCAGTACTCGGGCTGCTGGGTGGACTGATCGGCACCTTCGTGATGATGAGGGACTTGGCGTTTGCCGTACACGGCATCGCTGAACTGTCCTTTGCCGGCGCCGCGTTCGCCCTGCTCATCGGCGCCAACGTCATCTACGGCTCACTCGTCGGTTCGGTGATGGCTGCCGTGTTGCTCGGGGTGATGGGCATCAGGGCCCGGGACCGCAACTCGATCATTGGCGTGATCATGCCGTTCGGCCTCGGCCTCGGCATCCTCTTCCTGGCACTCTACGAGGGCCGTGCGGCCAACAAGTTCGGTCTGCTGACCGGTCAGATCGTCTCGGTGGACGACGTGCAGCTGTCCCTTCTGGTCGGCTGCGCCCTTGCCGTGATGGTGGCGCTGCTGGCGATCTGGCGTCCGCTGACCTTCGCCAGCGCCGACGCCGACCTCGCCGAGGCGCGGGGGGTACCCGTGCGCGGACTGTCGATCATGTTCATGTTCCTGCTCGGCGTCTCGGTGGCCCTGTCCATCCAGGTGGTGGGGGCCCTGCTGGTGCTCGCCCTGCTCATCACACCGGCGGCGGCAGCGCTGAAGGTGACCTCATCGCCACGGCTGGTGGTGCTGCTCAGCGTGGTGTTCGCCTGCCTCTCGGTGGTCGGCGGCATCCTGCTGGCGCTCGGTGGGCGGATTCCGATCAGCCCCTACGTGACGACCATTTCCTTTGTCATCTATTTGATCTGCCGCACCATCAGCTGGCAGCGGGGCCGGCGGACCAGCTCCAGTACCCGCCAGCCCGCGCAGGTGCGCTCCGCCTAGCCCGGCGCCTGACCGGTCGAGCACAGCGGGCACAGGCCGTAGATCTCCACGGTGTGCGCCACCTCGGTGTAGCCGTGCTCGTCGGCAATCCTGGCGGCCCACTTCTCGACGGCCGGCGCTTCGATTTCCACCGCTCTGCCGCAGTTGCGGCACAGCAGATGGTGATGATGATGGGGGGCTGCGCACCTGCGGTAGACGGCTTCGTTTTCGCCGTTCCTCAGCACATCGACCAGACCGTCCTCGGACATCGACTGCAGAATGCGGTACGTGGTGGCGAGGGACACCGCATGACCCGCCTCGTGCAACAGCCGGTGCAGCTCCTGGGTACTGACAAAATCGTCCAGGTCATCGAGCGCTGCGCTCACTGCCAGTCGCTGCTTGGTGACCCGCTGTTCAGTCCCTTTACGGGCTGCCGGTTCTGCTGTTGGTGGCACTGTGAATCGCCTCCTGACGGCTCGGACATTACTGACCCCGCGAACAAGATTACCAGCGCTGCGCGGGTCGCCCTGTTGGCGGGCAGGGCCCTGACGGTAGGCTGACGCGATGAAGCTCACCAAATTCACCCACTCCTGTGTCCGGCTGGAAAAAGAGGGTGCGGTGCTGGTCATCGATCCGGGATCGTTCTCCGAGGTGGAGACCGCCCTCGCCGGTGCGCACGCCCTCCTCATTACCCACCAGCATCCCGACCACATCGACGAGGACCGGGTGGTGGCCGCGCTCCAGGACGACCCGTCCCTGGTGGTGTACGCGCCGGAGGTGGTGGCGGGTGTGCTGGCCGAACGGCTCGACGAGGACGCCTCCGGAAGAGTCCGCACAGCGGGGCCGGAGCAGCGCTACAGCGTTGCCGGTTTCGAGGTGCAGACGTTCGGTGGCCAGCACGCGATGATCCACCCGCAGATCCCGGTGGTCGCGAATATCGGATACGTGATTGACGGCAACCTCTACCATCCGGGAGATTCTTTCATCGTTCCCCACGGTATCGACATCACCACGCTGCTGGTCCCGGTGCATGCCCCGTGGTCAAAGATCGCTGAGGTCATCGACTTTGTCACTTCGGTGCGCGCGCCGCGGGCCTATCAGATCCACGATGCACTGCTCAATGACACGGGACTGCAGATGGTCGAGGGCCACGTTGCCCGGCTCGGCGGACTGTACGGTACCGAGTTCCGCCATCTGGCCCCGGGTGACAGCGTGACCATCTAGTGCTGGGAGGACCCCGTAACGGCGGGTGAGGTCCTGGGGGAGACGGTCACTGTCGACACCTGCTCAAGCTGGGGTGAGAGGTGGTCTCCGTCGACAACGACGCCGCGCTCCCACCAGAACCGGAGCCCGTCCGGGCCGTCCTGGAGGCCCGCGAGGTTGTTGTCGAACCAGGGCCCCTTGAGGCCTGACCATCGGAACGGCGGGTTCGGGACCTTGGCGGATCGGGCCACCAGTGCGCCCACCGGGCTCGCGACGCCATAGGACAGGATTGCCGTCGCAAACCGCATGGCGCGAGGGAGCGGGTTGCGGATCGGCGAGCACACCGCCTGGATAATCCGGCTGCCCGAGGTGCGCTCCACCTCGGAAACGTAGGAAAAGTGCACGTCTCCGGACAGGAAGGTGACCGTCTCCGGCGCCGCGCCTCGCAGCCCGTCGGCCACCTCGACCGCCATCCGTGCGACAGTCCTGAAGCTCCGCTGGAACGCCCCCCAGTGTTCCAGATCAACGGTGCGCCGCATTTTCTCGCCGATTTTCGCGCCAACCTTTCCCCAGGCGCCGTCGGCCAGCGCCTCGTTCCAGGCCTCGATGTGGTGCAGGCCGGCGGGGAGCAGGAAGGGCAGCGAAGTGGCGATCAGCAGATGACGGAAGCCGCCCTGCATCTGGCCGTCCAGCCAGTCCATCTCCTGCTCATCGAGGATCGAGCGCCTGGCGGGGTCGAGAACCCTTCCCGCGCGCGAGTCGACGACCACCAGGCGCACGTCGCCGATTTCCCGGGCATAGCTCCAGCGGTAGGTGGAGGGTTGCTGATTCGCCCGGTCGGCGAACCGGTCCAGCACGTCGCTGATATCCAACTCGTCCTCGCCCTGATGGCCGGCAATGACCTGCCAGATTTCGTCCCCGGCCCGGTGCTCGGGGGAGAGGTTGCCCAGATGCTGGTGGACCCAGTAGGACCCAAGTCCCGAGACGATGCGTCCCTGCCACCAGGATGTCTCTTCCATTGACTGTTTCCACTTAAGGGACGTGTTCCAGTCGTCCCGGATGTCGTGGTCGTCGAAAATCATGGCGCTGGGCAGGGTGGAGAGCAGCCACCGGTTGGCGTCGTCCGACCATGCAAGGTTGTACAGGTGCGCGTACTCCTCGTAGTCCTTCAGTTCCTCGCCGGGTTCCTCGCTGATGTCCCTCCGGGCCTTGATGAACTCCTGCATCGCGTCGGAAGTCACGTCCGCGTACACCTGGTCGCCAAGGAAGACCACCAGGTCTGGCCACGCCACGTCGTCGACGCCGTTCGCCATGTTGAGGGCATAGGCCCGCATTGAATCGACGCCGTGCTTGCCGTTGCCGGCCTCGTTGTGGGGGACACTGGTCCGGCAGGAGCCGAAAGCCATCTTGATGGGCTTGCCGGGGGCCAGGGTGCCGATCTTCGATGGCGGATACTGGGACCCTTCTTCCGGCCACACCAGTTCCCCGTCGATCGACACCGTGTATTCGGAGACGGAACCGGGTTCCAGGCCATCGACTTCGACGAGGGCGTAGTGGTGGCCATGGACGCCGAAGGTCCGGGCAGTCCAGGAACGCTGCCCGGCAGTGACCGTCACCAGCGCCGCGCGGCGGGTTTCCACCCAGATGCTTGCCGACGTGAGGTCGACATACCGCATCATGGGGCCAAGCACCAGGGAATCAGTCATGCCTCAGTTCTACCCGGTTCACGCGGCCGCCGCTATCTGGGGTCGCTCAGTCGTGCCACGTTCCAGTGGAGAAGAACCGCTCCAGCTGGGCCGCCGCGGGTGCCGGATCCAAGCCGCGGGCGGCCAGCCAGGCGTCGTCGTCGTACGACCCGGCGTACCGGGTGCCGGCGTCACACATCAACGAGACCACGCTGCCCCTCCGTCCCTCGGCGATCATTCCGGCGATCAGGCGCCAGACGCCCCACAGATTGGTCCCGGTGGACGGCCCGGCATGAAGGCCGGTGAGGTCCCTCAGGTGCCGCATAGCGGCGACGGAGGCGGCATCGGGCACCTGGATCATGTGGTCGATCACTCCCGGCACAAAACTGGGTTCCAGCCGGGGCCGTCCGATGCCCTCGATGCGGGAGGGGCTGCCCGCCGCAGAGGTGCCGCGGTTGAGCCAGGCCGGGTAGAACGCCGAGTTCTCCGGGTCGACGACGGCCAGCCGGGTTGGGTGACGCTGGTACCTGATATACCGGCCGATGGTGGCGCTGGTGCCCCCGGTTCCGGCGCCCACCACGATCCAGTCGGGGATGGGGTGCTGTTCCAGGGCGAGCTGGCCGAAGATCGATTCTGCAATGTTGTTGTTGCCGCGCCAGTCGGTGGCCCGCTCCGCGTACGTGAACTGGTCCATGTAGTGGCCACCGGCGGTGGCAGCGAGCTCGGCGGCAGCGTCATACACGTCGGAAGCGTGCTCCACGAAGTGGCAGGCTCCGCCGTACTGTTCGATCAGGTCGATCTTTTCCTTGCTGGTGGTCCGGGTCATCACGGCAATGAACGGCAGGTCGAGGAGTTGAGCGAAATAGGCCTCCGAGACCGCCGTCGAACCACTGGATGCCTCCACGATGGTGGTGTTCTCGGTGATCCAGCCGTTGACCAGGCCGAAGAGGAACAGGGACCGCGCCAACCGATGCTTGAGGCTGCCGGTGCGGTGCGTCGACTCGTCCTTGAGGAACAGGTCGACACCCCAGTGCTCCGGCAATGGAACCGCATACAGGTGCGTATCGGCCGACCGGTTGTTCTCGGCTTCGATGCGGCGGATCGCCTCCGCCGCCCAGGACCGTTCGGAGAGGGGCGTCAGGATAGTCACGGGTTCAGCCTACCGGCCACTTCCCAGCCCACAGATGAGTCTGAGGTGCCGGATTACAAAACCAGCACCGGCTGTGGTGGACTGGTGCACATAGGCCCGGCAGTGTTGCCGGTCACATTCAAAAGGAGATCTTGATGAAGACTCTGATGGACGTGCAGGCCCTGCGGGACCGGATGACCTCCGGTCTGCAGACGGTTCTGCTGGATGTCCGCTGGACGCTGGGCGATCCCCACGGCCACGGCCATTACCAATCAGCCCACATCCCCGGCGCCGTCTACGTTGACCTGGAGTCCACGCTCAGCGCCGAACCGTCAGCCCGCGAGGGCAGGCACCCACTCCCGAGCCTTGACCGCTTGCAGGAAGCCGCCCGGCAGTGGGGGATCAACGACGGCGACGTCGTCGTCGCCTACGACAACTCGGGTAACACCTCGGCTGCACGGCTCTGGTGGCTGCTGCGCTGGGCCGGACTCGAGACGGTGCACCTGCTCGACGGCGGGCTCACCGCCTGGACAGCAGCCGGCTTCGAGACCGAGGGCGGCGAGGAGCAGCACTGTCTCGGCGAGGTCGACCTGACGCAGGGGGCCATGCCGGTGACCGGCCTCGATGCCGTAGCTGACCTCGCCCGGGATGGAGTCCTGCTGGACGCCCGCGCCGGTGAACGGTTCCGCGGCGAAGTGGAACCACTGGATCCGAAGGCAGGCCACATTCCCGGGGCGATCAGTGCACCCACCACCGAGAACCTCGCCGCCGACCTGCGGTTCAAGACGCCGCAGGACCTCAGGGAACGATTCGAGGCCCTCGGGGTCAGCGACACGGTCGACGTCGCCGTGTACTGCGGGTCGGGGATTACCGCCGCCCATCAGATCGCCGCCCTGGAGATTGCCGGCTACCGTGCCGCGCTGTATCCGGGATCCTGGTCCCAATGGTCGTCGCGGTCCGAGTTGCCGGTGGCAACCGGAGCCTAGACGGACACCCACCCATCCCTACCTTGAAGCTGAGGAGTTTCGCATGAGTACCCTGTTCACCAAGATCATCGACGGCGAGATTCCGGGGCGCTTCGTCTGGAAGGACGACGACGTCGTCGCTTTCCTCACGATCGCGCCCCTGACCGACGGGCACACCCTGGTGCTGCCCCGGCAGGAGGTGGCGCACTGGGTGGATGCTGAACCCGAGCTCCTGGGCAAGGTGATGGCCGTGGCGCAGACCATCGGCAAGGCACAGGCGGCCGCTTTCGCCCCGAAGCGGGTAGGCGTACTCGTGGAGGGGTTCGAGGTGCCGCACCTGCACGTCCACGTCTGGCCGACGCAGAGCTCCAAGGACTTCGACGTTCATGCGGTGGACCACAACCCGGACCCGGAGAGGCTTGACGCCAACGCGGCGGCCCTGCGGGCTGCGCTCCGGGACGCTGGTCACGGCTCGCGCGTGCCCGAGGCCAGCTAGCGGCTGGCCGCCCACCGGGCGCTTACCCGGCGGACCCTACCCCGGTCCGCTGCGCTGCCATCGCCTCGCCGATCGCAGCGCGGATCCGTTTCTCTGAGACGGTGTAGGCGGTGCCGAGTTCCTGAGCGAACAGGCTGATCCTCAGTTCCTCGAGCATCCAGCGCACCCGCAACAGGGCGGGCGGAGTCTTCCGTCCGCCCGGAACGAGGGCGGCGACGGCGTCGTCGTACTCGTCTTCCAGCCGCTGGACCACCGCCGTTCCGAGGGAATCGCGCTGGACGTTGCCCGCCAGCTTGGCGATCCGCGTCTCGATGCCGGTCAAATACCGGGGTAGCTGGCTGAGCTGGGTGTAGCCGGTTTTCGCGACAAAGCCCGGGTACACCAGCTGCTCCAGCTGGCTCCGCACGTCGTTCAGCGCTGTGATCAGGGCGAGGCTGGTGGTCCCCTTGAGCTGCTTCTCGATCCGCCGGGTGCTGGAGAGGATCTTCTCCACTGTGGCCGTCACGGTGAACACGGTGTCGATGAGCTCGGCCCTGACGGTCTCGTAAAGGGCAGTGAATTCGGCCTCGGTCCAGGGCAGGACCTCCGGGGTGAGCTTGTCGACTGCCGCCAGGGTGCAGTCCTGGATCAGTCCCGCCACGCTGCCGTGGGGGTTCTGCGTAAACGTGAGCTTTTCCGCATTGCTGAGATGCTCCAGCACGTACTTGGCAGGGCTCGGCACGCGGACCGCGAGGAGGCGGATGACGCCGTCGCGCATTGACGCTTCCTGCTCGGCGGTGTTGGGGAAGACCGCCAGCCCGACGGCGGTGCCCTCGTCGGTCAGAGCCGGATACCCGGTCACGGTGTGGCCATTCACCAACCGGGTGACCTGCCGGGGCAGGTCACCGAGGGTCCAGGCGGTGAGTCCGGACCGCTCGGTGATCCCAATGTCTGTCGGTGAGCCGGCCGCGGCGGCCCGCGACTGCACCCTCGCGGGAGCTTTGGCCGGCCGGGTGGTCGCCGGGGTGGCACCCAGGGACTCGGCGATCGCGCGGCGTGTCTGCGGCGCCAACCGCTCCTGCAGGGCGGCCAGGTCGGTGCCCTCGTCGAGGATCTTGCCCTGGCCGTCCACCACCTGGAAGGTCATCAGGAGGTGTTCAGGCAGGACGGCGCGGTTCCAGGAACCGGGCGCGATGATGTGCCCCTTCAACCGCCGCAACGCCAGTTCCAGCGACTGCTCCAGGTCGTCCCGGTCGGGATCGAAGTCGGTGTTCAGGGCAGCAACGGCGCTCCTGGCCACATCGGGGGCGGGAATGAAGTTCTTGCGCACCTGTTTTGGCAGGGACTTGATCAGCGCGGTGACCAGTTCCACCCGCAGTCCAGGGATCTGCCAGTGGAACGGCCGCGCCTCGAGCTGGTTCAGGAGCACCACGGGGATCTGGACCGTGACGCCGTCCGAGGCGCCCTGCACGCCGGGGGAGAACTCGTAGCTCAGCGGCAGGTCGAACCCGCCCTGATGCCAGGTCTTGGGGAAGGCGGACTCGTCGAGGTCATCGTCGGCGAGCACATCGCCGGGCAGGAAGTCCAGGAGTTCCGGCTGACGATGGCGGGTGTCCTTCCACCAGGAGTCGAAGTGCCGTTCGGAGACCACGTCGGGTCCCACCCGGGAGTCGTAGAACTCGAACAGGGTCTCGTCGTCGACCATCAGGTCACGACGGCGCAGCCTGTTCTCCAGCTCCTCGATTTCCGCGAGGCGTGCCTTGTTGCGGTGGAAGAACTTGTGGTGGGTCTTCCAATCACCCTCCACGAGGGCATGCCTGATGAACATTTCGCGGGCAACTTCGCGGTCGATCCGCCCGTAGTTGACGCGGCGCTGCGGGACGATCGGAACGCCGTACAGGGTGACCTTTTCATGGGCCATCACCGCGCCCATCTTGCGGGACCAGTGGGGTTCGCTGTAGCTGCGTTTGACCAGGTGCGGCGCCACCTCTTCCGCCCACAGCGGGTCGAACTTCGCAACGACCCGTGCCCAGAGCCGGGAGGTTTCGACCAGTTCGGCGGCCATCACCCAGTCCGGCGATTTCTTGAAGAGTGCGCTGCCGGGGAAGATCACGAACCGGGTCCCCCGCGCACCGGCGTACTCCCGTTTGCGCTGGTCATAAAGCCCGATGTGGCTGAGCAGCCCGGAGAGCAGGCTGATGTGAATCGGGGTGTCGTTGCCCACCGGGTCCACTGGGTCAGGGGACAGCGTGATGCCCAGCGGTTTAGCCAGCTGCCGGAGCTGGGCAAACAGGTCCTGCCACTCGCGCACCCGCAGGTAGTTGATGAACTCGTTGCGGCACAGCTTGCGGAACTGGGTCGAGGAAAGTTCCTTCTGCTGCTCCTGCAGGTACCGCCAGAGGTTCAGGTAGCCGGTGAAGTCGGAGTTCTCATCCAGGAACCGCTTGTGCATCGCCGTGGCGGTCTGCAGTTTCGCGCCCTGGTCTGCCTGCGGGCGCTCCCGCGGGTCCTGGATGGTCAGGGCCGCCGCGAGCACCATCACTTCCTTGGCGCATCCCCGCTCGCCGGCCTCAACGATCATCCGGCCCAGGCGCGGATCCACGGGAAGCTGTGCGAGCTTCCGGCCGACCTTCGAAATGCTGCCCGACGGGTCGAGGGCGCCGAGCTCCTTGAGCAGGGTGACGCCATCGTTGATGGCCTTGGAATCAGGTGGTTCGACGAAGGGGAAGTCAGCGACGTCCTTGGGGCCGCGGGTGACGCCCATCGCGCTCATCTGCAGGATGACCGCCGCCAGGTTGGTGCGCAGGATCTCGGGGTCGGTGAATGGACGGCGGGCGTCGAAGTCCTCCTGGGAGTACAACCGGATGGCGATGCCATCCGACACCCGGCCGCAGCGCCCGGAGCGCTGGTTCGCGGAGGCCTGCGAGACGCGCTCGATTGGGAGCCGCTGCACCTTGGTGCGGTGTGAATACCGGGAGATCCGGGCGGTACCGGTGTCGATCACATACTTGATGCCGGGGACGGTCAGCGAGGTCTCCGCGACGTTCGTGGCCAGGATGATGCGGCGGCCCGGGCCTGAGGGGCGGAAGACCCGATGCTGTTCCTGCAGCGACAACCTGGCGAACAACGGCAGGATGTCAGTGCCCTTGAGCCGGGGGTTGACCTGCACCCGGGCGCGGAGGGCGTCGGCAGCGTCGCGAATCTCGCGCTCGCCGGAGAAGAACACCAGGATGTCCCCGGGAGCTTCGGTGGCGAGTTCGTCGACGGCGTCACACACCGCGTCGAGCGGGTCGCGGTCCTCCTCCTGGTCCCCGGGATCGGCGCTGTCATCAGCCGCGCCCGCCGGCTGGCTGAGCGGACGGTACCTGATCTCCACCGGGTAGGTGCGGCCGGAGACCTCGATGATCGGTGCCGGCTGCTTGACGCTTACGGCTTCATCGGCGGCGAAGTGCGCGGCGAAGCGTTCCGGATCGATGGTGGCGGAGGTGATGATGAGCTTCAGATCGGGGCGCTGGGGGAGGATCCGCTTCAGATACCCGAGGATGAAGTCGATGTTGAGGCTCCGCTCGTGGGCCTCATCGATGATGATGGTGCTGTATTTCTTCAGCAGCCGGTCGTGCTGGATCTCCGCGAGCAGGATGCCGTCAGTCATCAGCTTGATCTTTGTGCTGCGGCTGACCTCGCCGGTGAACCGCACCTGGAAACCGACCTCGGCTCCCACCTTGACATCCAGTTCCTCGGCGATCCGTTCGGCGACGGTGCGGGCCGCCAGCCGGCGGGGCTGGGTGTGGCCAATCAATCCATGCTCCGCGAGCCCCAGTTCCACGCACATCTTGGGGATCTGGGTGGTCTTGCCGGAGCCGGTCTCGCCAGCGATGATCGTCACCTGGTTGGCAGCGATAGCGGCCATGATGTCGGCGCGGCGCTCGGAAACCGGGAGTTCGGGGGGATAGGAGATAGTCAGTGCCATGGTTGGTACCAATTCTAGGCCTTGGGAGAACCGGATCAGTCCCCGGCTGCCCCGCTCAGGCGGGCCGCCGCCAGCCGGGCACGCTCACGCATCTGCGGCGGGTCCAGGATCTCGAAGTCCAGTTCCAGCGCCACCAGGTGCATCAGGGGCCAATCGAGCGAATCGAACCCGGCGCGCATGATCGTGTGGCCGTCGCCGTCGCTCTGGAGCTCAGCCGTATCCGGTGAAATCTTTTGCGAGACATCGGCGATGTTCCCAGTGAGCCGGACCACGACGTCGTACTTGTAGGGGGACCGGGTAATTGACTGCTGGACGTACAGGGCGAGGTCCCGGGCAGGCAGCGGCCGGGGAGTGAAGCGGTCCCGCTGGGCGGGTACTGACTGGCAGCGGTCCACCCGGAACGTCCGCCAGTCCTCGCGGGTGGCATCCCACGCCACCAGGTACCAGCGGCGACCGGTGTCGACCAGCCGGTAAGGCTCGACGATCCGGCGTGATGATTCACCGTCTTGACGGGCATACCTGAAGACGACTGTGCGACGCTCGGTGATCGCTGCGGAGAGCGCCGTGAGAATTTCGGGCCGCACCGGTGTGCTGACCGCCGCCATCCGGGTGACGGCGTTGCGCAGGCCGGCAAACCGGGGGCGTAGCCGGCCCGGCAGGACCTGTTCCAGTTTGGTGAGCGCCCGTACGGAGGCCTCTCCGATGCCCGCCACGGGGCTCGCCGTGACGGCGCTGAGGCCGAGCGCGACAGCGAGGGCTTCGTCGTCGTCGAGTAGCAGCGGGGGCAGCTGGGCGCCTGCCCCGAGCTGGTACCCGCCAGCGATCCCCGGGGAAGCGTGGATGGGGTAGCCCAGAGTGCGGAGCTTGCCGATGTCGCGGCGCACCGTGCGCTCAGTGACATCCATCCTGTCGGCCAGGGCGGAGCCGGTCCATTCACGGCGCAGCTGAAGCAGCGACAGTAATTGCAGCAGCCGGGCCGAGGTTTCCAACATGTACCCAAAATACTCTCCAACCAGGTCAGAAGCTGTCCTCAATCGCTCCTACCCTGAGTCCATGGACATCACTAAGGAACTGACAGACCAGCTGCGGTGGCATTGGGAGCACCAGGCCCGCCCCCGGCTGGACGGTTTGAGCGATGAGGAGTACTTCTGGGAGCCGGTGGACGGCTGCTGGAGTGTGCGGCCCCGGGGGACGGGGACAGCCGCCCTCCAGGTGGGAAGTGGTGCGTTCACCATTGATTTCGAGATTCCCGAACCAAGCCCAGCGCCGGTCACCACGATTGCCTGGCGGATGGGGCATCTGATGGTGGGGGTGCTGGGGTCACGGGTAGCCTCGCACTTCGGCGGGGAGCCCATCGACTACCCGTCCTTCGACTACCCGGGATCCGCTCAGCAGGCGCTGGAGCAGCTGGACAGCCTCTATGAGCAGTGGATAGCCGGGGTATCGCAGCTCGACGCAGCCGGAATCGACCGGCCGGTGGGACCAGCTGAACACGAGTTCGCCGCCTGGCCGATGGGGTCGCTCGTCCTCCACATCAACCGTGAAATGATCCACCACCTGGCGGAGATTGCCCTGCTGAGGGATCTGTACGCGGCCCCCTTAAAGCAGTCAACCCCCGGATTTCAGTGAGATCCGGGGGTTGTTCTGTGCCCTCGATAGGATTCGAACCTACGACCTTCTGCGCCGGAGGCAGACGCTCTATCCCCTGAGCTACGAAGGCGTGGAACCGGTCATACCGGCCCCGTAATTGGGACTCATTGAGCTTAGCAGGGAAGCACCCCCTGACGAAAACCCTCTGTTCCCGGTCCCCCCGGGTGAGGGGGACCGGGCCGGGGAGGCGTCACAGAAATGGCCCCAGCGGTGAGCCCCGTTATGCTGGACGGGTGACTCCTGAAGAACTATCTGCTGCCATCTCCTCATGCCTCAAAGACGCCGTCGCCGCTGGCGAATTCGACGTCGAGCTTCCCTCTGAGGTGCGGGTGGAGCGACCCCGGAGCCGGGAGCACGGGGACTGGGCCACCAACATCGCCCTCCAGCTGTCCAAGCAGGCGGGAATGAACCCCCGGGAGTTCGCCCAGATCCTCAGCAGTCGCCTGGAGCAGATCGACGGCGTCAAGACCGTCGCGATCGCCGGTCCCGGCTTCCTCAACATCACCCTCGACGCCGCAGCCGCTGGCGAACTTGCCCGGTCCATTGTCGAAGCGGGCGCCACTTACGGCAACAGCGGGTTGATGGCGGGCACCAAGATCAACCTGGAATTTGTCTCGGCGAACCCCACAGGCCCCATCCACCTGGGCGGCACCCGGTGGGCCGCCGTCGGCGACGCACTGGCCCGGCTGTTCCAGTCCCAGGGCGCGGCAGTGACCCGGGAGTACTACTTCAATGACCACGGCGCGCAGGTGGAGCGGTTCGCCCGCTCGCTGTGGGCCAGTGCCAAGGGCGAGCCGTCCCCGGAGGACGGCTACGGCGGAGCCTACATTGACGACATCGCCGCCCGCGTCCTGGTCCTCGACCCTGCCATCCTGGACCTGCCGCAGGACGAATCGGTCGAGCGGTTCCGCGAACTGGGTGTGGATCTGATGTTCTCTGACATCAAGAAGTCCTTGCATGACTTCGGCGTCGACTTCGACGTGTACTTCCACGAGCACTCGCTCTTCCAGGACGGGTTCGTCGAGGGGCTGCTGGAGAAGCTGAAGACCTCGGGGAACTTGTACCTCGAAGACGGCGCGTGGTGGCTGCGGTCCACCGAGTTCGGCGACGACAAGGACCGCGTGGTCATCAAGTCCGACGGCGCACCCGCTTACATCGCTGGCGACATCGGCTACTTCGTCAACAAGCGCCAGCGGGGCTTCGACCTGAACATCATCATGCTCGGCGCCGACCACCACGGCTATGTGGCCCGGCTCAAGGCCGCAGCGGCCGCGCTCGGCGATGACCCCGACACTGTCGAGGTGCTGATCGGCCAGATGGTCAACTTGATGAAGGACGGTGCCCCGGTCCGGATGTCCAAGCGGAACGGCACCGTGGTCACCCTTGAGGACCTGGTCGACGCCGTCGGCGTGGACGCCGCCCGGTACACCCTGGCGCGCTTCTCCGCGGACTCGAACATCGATATCGACCTTGACCTGCTCACCCGGCGGACCAACGACAACCCGGTGTTCTACGTGCAGTACGCCCATGCCCGGACCCACGCGGTGGAGCGCAATGCCGTAGCCGCCGGGGTGGACACGAGCGCGTTCGACGCTTCCGAACTCAGCCACCCCACCGAGGGTGAACTGCTCGCGGCGCTCGGCCAGTTCCCTGGCATGGTGGCGCAGGCGGCGGCGTTCCGGGAACCGCACCGGGTGGCCCGCCACATCGAGGTCATCGCCGGCACCTACCACCGCTGGTACGACGCGTGCCGGATCGCGCCGCTGGGCGACGAACCGGTCACCGATCTGCACCGCACCCGGCTCTGGCTGAACAACGCCACGCAGCAGGTTCTCGCCAACGGCCTGGGGCTGCTCGGCGTCTCCGCGCCGGAGCGGATGTGAGCATGGGAACCGAGGCGGTCCGCCTGTCCACACCCTCGCCGCTGGCCCCCGCCTGGCTGAGTTATCCCGACGACGTCAACCGGCTCGACCCTGCCCTCTGGGCGAAGGACGTGAGCCGAACCGGTGAGGAACTCTCCATCGGGGGGATCACGGTCAGCGCGCTCGCCGCCGAGTTCGGCACCCCGCTGTTCGTCGTGTCCGAGGATGATTTCCGGACGAGGGCCCGCAGTTTCAAGGACACGTTCGACGCCGCCTTCGCTGACCTCGGCGGGGGAGTGGACGTCTACTACGCCGGCAAGTCGTTCCTCTGCACCGAGATTGCGCACTGGGTGGCGGAGGAAGGCCTGCGGCTGGATACCTGCTCGGCCGGGGAACTGGCGATCGCCATGCGGGCCGGCATCCCCGGTGAGCACCTGAGCCTGCATGGGAACAACAAGTCCGATGCCGCCCTCCGCCGCGCGCTGGACCTGAACCTGGGCCGCATCGTCGTGGACAGCCTGCCCGAGCTGGAGCAGGTCGCCGCCCTCGCCGCCTCCCTCAACACCACAGCGAACGTGATGCTCCGGCTCACCCCGGGCGTGCACGCTTCCACCCACGAGTTCATTGCCACCGCCCACGAGGACCAGAAGTTCGGTTTGTCACTCGCCGGTGGACCCGCTGGACAGGGCACAGACGAGGCGGCCACCTCTCCGGCAGCGCAGGCAGTCGCGGCGGCGCTGGGGCACGAGTCGATCAACCTGCTGGGCGTCCACTGTCACATCGGCTCGCAGATCTTCGAGCCCGAGGGCTTCGAGCTCGCCGCCCGCAGGCTGCTTGCCTTCCTTGGCCAGGTCCGAGACCTCCATGGGCGGGAACTGCCCGAACTGGACCTGGGCGGCGGCTACGGCATCGCCTATACCGAGGTCGACGCCCCCCGCCCGCCAGCCGAGATCGCGACGGCGATGGCCGACGTCGTACGCGCCACCTGCGCGGAACTCGGTCTGGCCGTGCCCCGGATCTCGATCGAACCGGGCCGGGCCATCGTCGGGTCAACCACTTTCACCCTGTACACGGCCGGTATTACCAAAACGGTCAGGGTCGACGTCGACGGCGACACCCAGCCACGGCGTTACGTATCGGTGGATGGAGGGATGAGCGATAACCCCCGCCCAGTCCTCTACGACGCCAACTACTCGGCGGCCCTCGCGTCGCGGACATCCGTCGCGGACCCCGTGCTGTCACGCGTGGTCGGGATGCACTGCGAAAGCGGCGACATCGTGGTCCGGGACGTCTATCTGCCTGAGGACACCGGTGCGGGCGACCTGCTGGCGGTCCCCGGGACGGGCGCCTACTGCTGGGCGCTGTCGAGTAACTACAACTGGGTCGGCAGGCCTCCCGTCGTGGCGGTCCGGGATGGGCAGGCACGGCTGATCGTGCGCGGCGAAACCGAGGATGACATCCTGGCCCGGGATATCACTCGCACCACCAACTGATTGCAGGAGCGACACAATTTCACCTGATACAGACTTGTTCTCACCAGCCCTTTCGACGCTGAAGATCGCCCTGCTGGGCTGCGGCAACGTCGGCTCGCAGGTGGCGCGGATCCTCCTCGAAGATGCCGACGCGCTGGCCGCGCGGACCGGTGCACGGCTGGAACTGACCGGTATTGCGGTCCGGAACCTCGACGCCCCGCGTGACGTCGACCTGCCGCGCGAACTCTTCACCACCGACGCCGAGTCGCTGGTGGAGGGCGCCGACATTGTGATCGAACTGATGGGCGGCATCGAGCCCGCGCGGTCATTGATCCTGCGCTCCATTGACCACGGCGCCACGGTGGTCAGCGGCAACAAGGCGCTACTGGCGCTCGACGGGCCCACCCTCTACGAGAAGGCCGACGCCGCCAGGGTCCAGCTGTCCTATGAGGCAGCGGTGGCCGGCGCTATCCCGATCCTGCGCCCCATCCGGGACAGCCTCTCCGGCGACCGCATCACCCGGGTGCTCGGAATCGTCAACGGCACCACCAACTTCATTCTCGACCAGATGGACACCACCGGCGCACAGTTCGACGACGCCCTGGCCGAAGCCCAGCGCCTCGGTTACGCCGAAGCCGACCCTACTGCGGACGTGGAGGGGCACGACGCCGCGGCGAAGGGCGCCATCCTGGCGTCCCTGTCCTTCCACACCCGGTTTGCCCTGGAGGATGTCTACTGCGAGGGCATTACCAAGGTGACAGCCGACGATATTGCCGCAGCCAAGGATGCCGGGTTTGTCATCAAGTTGCTGGCCATTGCCGAACTCCTGCCCCGCGACGACGTTGACGGCGCCGGTTCCCAGGGCGTCAGCGTCCGGGTGCACCCCACCCTGCTGCCCCGTGACCACCCGCTGGCAGCTGTCCACGGTGCGTTCAACGCGGTCTTCATCGAAGCTGAGAACGCCGGCGAACTGATGTTCTACGGCCAGGGCGCCGGAGGCACCCCCACCGCCTCGGCCGTGCTGGGCGACGTCGTCAGCGCGGCACGCCGGATGGTGCTCGGGGGCCCCGGGCGCACTGAAACCACGACCGGGCACGTGCCCTCGATGAGTATCGACTCAGTCAAAACCAGCTACTCGATCGGCCTCGAGGTGGCGGACCAGCCAGGTGTGCTGGCACGGATCGCCCAGCTGTTCGCCGAGCAGGGCGTCTCGATCGAGACCATGCGGCAGAATATTCATCCAGCCGGCACGCCGGGGGACGCCACCGCTGAACTGCGCATCGTGACCCACCGCGCCACCGAGGCCGCACTGGCCACTACTGTTCAACATATCCAGGACCTCGCCGTGATCAATTCGGTAACGAGCGTCCTTCGAGTGGAAGGAGCCTAAGTGGCTCACCAATGGCGCGGCGTTATCCGCGAGTACGCCGACCGTCTGCCAGTCACCGAGTCCACCGAGGTCATCACCCTGGGTGAAGGCGGGACCCCCCTGGTTCCAGCCAAGGCACTCTCCGAACTGACCGGTTCCCAGGTCTTCCTCAAGGTTGAGGGGATGAATCCGACCGGGTCCTTCAAGGACCGGGGGATGACGATGGCGATCACCGCAGCGATCGAGGCCGGGGCCAAGGCAGTGGTGTGCGCCTCGACTGGGAACACCTCTGCCTCAGCGGCGGCCTATGCCACCCAGGCGGGCATCACCTGCGCTGTTCTGGTGCCGGACGGCAAGATCTCGATGGGCAAGCTGAGTCAGGCCATCGCTCATGGAGCAGAACTGCTTCAGGTGAACGGCAACTTCGACAACTGCCTCGACGTCGCCCGCAAACTCGCCGAGGCGTACCCGGTGTTCCTGGTCAACTCAGTCAATCCAGCGCGGATCGAAGGCCAGAAGACTGGAGCCTTCGAGGTGGTGGATGTCCTGGGTGATGCCCCCGACTATCACCTGCTTCCGGTCGGCAACGCCGGCAATATCACTGCGTACTGGAAGGGCTACAAGGAATACGCGGAGCCCTACTCCAACCCCCACCTCATCGGCGACAGCACTGTGCTCCCACCCGTCTCCACCAAACGGCCCATCATGTGGGGCTTCCAGGCCGAGGGCGCCTCGCCCCTGGTCAAGGGACACCCGGTGACCGAACCCGACACCATCGCCACGGCCATCAGGATCGGCAACCCCGCCTCCTGGGACCAGGCGATTGCCGCCCGGGACGAATCCGGTGGCTTGATCGAAGCAGTCACCGACCAGGAAATCCTCGACGCACACCGCTGGCTGTCCGCACGCGAAGGTGTCTTCGTGGAACCAGCCTCCGCGGCCGGAGTCGCCGGGCTGCTCAAAAAGCATGCCGCGGGAGAGGCGCCCGTCGGCAAGACCATTGTCATCACCGTGACCGGCCACGGCCTCAAGGACCCCCAGTGGGCGCTGAAAGCCGCCGACGGATCCGACGTCGAGCCCACGAAGGTGGATTTCGACGTCGTCAGCGTCGCAACCGCTCTGGGACTCGAGGGCACAGCGGGTGAGTGACCGGGTTCCCGTGTACTCCACCGAGATCGACCCCTCGCCGGTGCCCGCCCGCCTCGTTGCTGCTGGTCAGGACGTGACCATCCGGGTGCCAGCGACCAGCGCAAACCTCGGCCCCGGGTTCGACACGCTGGGACTGGCCGTATCGCTTTTTGACACGGTCAGGGTGCGAACCAACACCAGCGGCATCGTGTCGGTCAGGGTTACCGGCGAGGGGGCGGACAGCCTCCCCACCGATGGCAACCACCTGGTGGCGCGGACCCTGCTGGAAACCCTCGATCGCGCAGGATACGGCTGCCCGGGTCTTGAGCTGGAAACCGAAAACCTGATCCCTCACGGACGGGGGCTGGGCTCCTCGGCGGCAGCGATCGTCACCGCCGTGCTGGGAGCCAACTTCCTGCTCCCGGACGCCGCACGGATGGCACCACCTGCCCTCCTCCAGCTGTGTTCCACCCTGGAGGGTCACCCCGACAACGTAGCGCCGGCACTGGTGGGTGCACTCGCCATCTCCTGGGAAACCGGGAGGGTCTTTCACAGCACCCGCGTCCCCGTGCATCCGTCAATCATTCCGATAGCTGCGGTCCCGTCGACCAGCCTGTCGACGGAAAGCGCGAGGGCGTTGCTGCCGACCTCGGTGTCCCACGCCAGTGCCGCAGCCAATGCCGGCCGTGCGGCGCTCCTGATTGACGCGCTGTCCCGTGAGCCTGAGTTCATCCTGGATGCCACCCAGGACGAACTGCACCAGGACTACCGGGCGCAGGCGATGCTTCCCAGCGCCACCCTGATGCGCCAGCTCAGGGCCCAAGGATTCCCGGCAGTCATTTCCGGTGCCGGGCCAACGGTGATGACTCTCGCCGTCGGCGAGGCGCAAGCGACGGCCGCCGAGCAGGCGATCAGGTCACTGACGGCGGACCCAGACAATGCAGATTCAGGCGCCCAATGGCGCGTCCTTAGGCTGACCGTTGCCCCTGAGGGTGCTAAACTGGTGGTGCACCAACGGAATGAATCGTGACCTATTGGTTCGCTGTTCAACTGAGTGCTTCTGCTGATCTGGCCGTCATTTTCTTTTGACCGCCGCAAAACTGCATGGTTTTCAGCAGTCGCATCACCTCCGGTGTAACCTCCCAGGAACGTATGAGCATCACCGGTTTGAACTTAAACCGAAAGCCTACTTACTTCCGAAGGTTCCTAGCACGCACGGCCAGGCCGGACTCTACCGGCAGGACCGAACCCGATCCGCCAGTTCTTCTAACGGTGGCAGGGCTAACCAAACGCGGTCCACATCAGAGTTGGACCGCCCGACGAGGGGGAAGGATCCTTCGTGACTGAAACCACTGACCTGATATCAGGTGTGGACACATCAAACGCCGGCGCAGCCGACGCTCCCGCTTCCAAAAGCTCCGGCCTTGCCGGGCTGAAGCTCGCCCAGCTCCAGGCGCTTGCCGGCCAGTTGGGCATCACTGGCGGTTCCAGGATGCGCAAGGGCGACCTGGTCTCGGCTATCTCCGATCATCAGCGTGGCTCCGCGGTCGCAGACCGCCCCAAGGACGCAGCTCCCAGCGATGCCAGCGCATCCGAGTCGGAGGCCAGCCAGTCAAATGGCTCGACCCGCTCGTCGCGCCGTGCATCCACCAGGACCGCGAGCACCGACATCGAGAGCCAGGACAGCGACGGTGCTGCACAGGAGCAGACCGAGCGTCCATCACGCACCCGGAACCGCAACCGACGCGCCGGATCCGATGGTGTCGTCAGCCTGCCCACCTCCGAGGCTCCCCAGCCGGAAGCTGCTGAAGCATCTGCCGATGATGCCCAGAACGGCAGCAGCGACACGAACGGCCGCGAGAACACTGGCCGGGACAATGGCGGCGAACGTGGCCGTGGCCGCGCTCCCCGCGAGAACCGCCGCGGACGCCGCGGCGAAGAGCGTGCCGACAACTCAGCGAACGAGTCCTCGGAGACGGCGTCGCAGGACGATTCGTCGCGCTCGGACCGTAACAACGCCGACCGGAACACCTCGGACCGGAACAATCAGGGCGCGGGCGAGTCGAACGAGACCTCCGAGCAGAATGATGCGAACGGCCGCAATGACCGTGGCGGACGGAACCGGAACGACAACCGGACTGATTCCAGCGACAACCGGAACAACGGCAACGACACCCGGAGCAACGGCAACGAGACCCGGGGCAACGACAACCGGGACGACGACAGCCGTGGCCGTGGCCGGAACCGCCGCAACCGCAACTCCCGCGACGACAATGGAAGCGGCAACGACCGGGGCAATGACCGGGGCAATGACCGGGGCAACGACCGTGGGAATGACCGCAGCAGCCGGTTCCGCGACCGCAACGACCGGAATGACCGTCGTCGGAACCGCAACCAGAACCCCGAGGTCGACGACGTCGAGGTCACTGACGACGACGTCCTGCTGCCCGTAGCGGGCATCCTGGACGTCCTGGAAAACTACGCGTTCGTGCGGACTTCCGGCTACCTTCCCGGCCCCAACGACGTCTACGTTTCCCTGGCACAGGTCAAGAAGCACAACCTGCGCAAGGGCGACGCAGTGGTGGGCGCCATCCGTGCCCCCCGCGACGGCGAGAACCAGAACAACACCCGCCAGAAGTTCAACGCGCTGATCCGCGTCACCTCGGTGAACGGCAAGCCAGCCGAGGACCTCAAGGACCGGGTCGAGTTCGCCAAGCTGGTTCCGCTGTACCCAACCGAGCGCCTGCGCCTTGAGACGGAGGCCAAGAAAATTGGCCCTCGCGTCATCGACCTGGTGGCGCCGATCGGCAAGGGCCAGCGTGGCCTGATCGTCTCGCCACCCAAGGCTGGCAAGACGCTCATCCTGCAGGCAATCGCCAACGCGATCACCATCAACAATCCTGAGGTTCACCTCATGATGGTGCTGGTTGACGAACGTCCCGAGGAAGTCACCGACATGCAGCGCACTGTCAAGGGTGAGGTTATTGCCTCCACCTTCGACCGTCCGGCTGATGACCACACCACTGTCGCCGAACTGTCCATCGAGCGCGCCAAGCGTCTCGTGGAAATGGGGATGGATGTGGTGGTCCTGCTCGACTCGATGACCCGACTGGGCCGCGCCTATAACCTCGCAGCCCCAGCATCCGGACGCATCCTCTCCGGCGGTGTCGACTCGGCAGCGCTCTACCCGCCGAAGCGCTTCTTCGGTGCGGCACGCAACATCGAGAACGGTGGCTCGCTCACCATTCTCGCCACCGCGCTCGTCGAGACCGGGTCCAAGATGGACGAGGTCATCTTCGAAGAGTTCAAGGGCACCGGCAACATGGAGCTGCGCCTGTCCCGGAACCTCGCTGACAAGCGGATCTTCCCGGCCGTCGACGTCAACGCGTCGGGTACCCGTCGTGAAGAGAAGCTGCTGTCCCCGGACGAGGTCAAGATCATGTGGAAGCTGCGCCGTGTCCTTTCCGGACTGGGCGAACAGCAGTCACTTGAACTGCTGACCAACAAGATCCGGGAAACCCAGTCGAACGTCGAGTTCCTGATGCAGGTCCAGAAGACCACCTTGGGTTCCAAGAACGACGACGACTAGCAAGCCACCCGTCGCCCACGCTCCTCCGGTCCGCCGGATGGAGCGTGGGCGGCTCTGGTTAACCAAACGAGTCGACAGAAGTGACAGGTTTTCGGACCGGTTTCGGTTATAGCTGTTGAAATAGAAATTGTTCGAAAGAGGTATTTCCCAAATGTTTGAGTCGATCCAGAACCTGCTCGACGAGCACGCCGAGCTGCAGCTCAGGCTCTCCGACCCGGCAGTGCACTCTGACCAGGTGCTGGCCCGCAAGCTCGGCCGCAGGTACGCCGAGCTGAGCAGCATTGTCGACGCGCACACCAAGTGGGAAGCGCTAAAGGACGATCTCGAAGCAGCACAGGAAATGGCCGACGATCCGGAGTTCGCTGCCGAGGTTCCGGTCCTTGAGGAACAGCTCGCTGCCGCGCAGGAGCGGCTGCGCCGGTTGCTCATCCCGCGCGACCCCAACGACAGCCGGGACGTCATCATCGAGGTCAAGGGTGGCGAAGGCGGCGACGAGGCGGCACTGTTCGCCGGCGACCTGCTCCGCATGTACACCCGGTATGCGGAGACCCGCGGTTGGAAGACCGAGATCATCTCGGCCAACGAGTCCGACCTGGGCGGCTACAAAGACGTCCAGATGGCCATCAAGGGATCCTCCAACGACCCGGGCGAGGGCGTCTACGCCCGCCTGAAGTTCGAGGGCGGGGTGCATCGCGTGCAGCGCGTCCCGGTGACGGAGTCGCAGGGCCGAATCCACACCTCCGCTGCGGGCGTGCTGATCCTGCCCGAGGTGGATGAGCCTGAGGAAGTGGAGATCAGCCAGAACGACCTCAAGATCGATGTCTACCGGTCGTCCGGTCCGGGCGGCCAGTCGGTGAACACCACCGACTCCGCGGTCCGTATTACCCACCTTCCCACCGGAATTGTCGTGGCGATGCAGAACGAGAAATCCCAGCTGCAGAACCGCGAGGCGGGCATGCGGGTGCTCAGGTCCCGGATCCTGGCACACCAGCAGGCACAGATCGATGCGGCGAACTCGGATATCCGGAAGTCGCAGATCCGTACCATGGACCGCTCCGAGCGGATCCGTACCTACAACTATCCCGAAAACCGCATCGCCGATCACCGTACCGGGTACAAGGCCTACAACCTTGACGCAGTCATGAACGGTGACCTTGAAGCAGTGATCCAGGCGGGCATCGAGATGGATGAACAGTCACGGCTTGACGCAATCGGCGAGGACGACTGAACACCCACCGCCCCATGACCGATCAGACCTCCGTCGAAGAGACGCTAGAGGATGCACTGGCGCGAGCCACTGACGTACTGGCCGACGCAGGGGTGCCCAGCCCGAGGGTGGATGCCCATCTGCTGGCAGCACACCTGTTGGGCGAGCCGGTGGGGCGAGTCAGGACCATGGCGCTCCTCGGTGCGCCAGCGCCGGCAGGCTACTTTGAGCTGGTGGCGGAGCGTGCGCTGAGGGTGCCGCTCCAGCACATCACCGGCACTGCCTACTTCCGGCGGCTGGAGCTGGCGGTCGGCCCGGGGGCCTTCATTCCCCGCCCGGAGACGGAGTCAGTGGCGCAGTTGGCGATCGATCACGCGCTCACGCTGCGCCGACCCCGGGTGGTTGACCTGGGGACCGGCAGCGGCGCCATCGCCGCAGCCATCGCCGACGAGGTGCCCGGCGCCGACGTCTACGCGGTCGAGTACAGCCCGCTGGCCCACGCGTGGGCCGAACGAAATCTTCTCCCACGGTCAGTGACATTGATTCTTGGCGACCTGCGGGACGCTCTGGGGGAGGAGGACGGGACGTTCGACGTCGTCGTGTCCAACCCGCCCTACATTCCCTCCGAAGCAGTGCCCCGGGAGCCTGAGGTGGCTGACCACGACCCGCATATCGCGCTTTACGGCGGTGGCAGGGACGGGCTCGAACTACCCTGGGCTGCGGCGCTCAGCGCGGCACGGCTGCTGGTGCCCGGTGGCTATTTCGTGATGGAACATGCTGAGGTTCAGGCCCCGGCGATCGCGGCGCTGTTGCGGGCCGACCCCCGCTGGGACACAGTCCTCACCCATCAGGACCTCACCGGGCGGGACCGCTCCACCTCGGCCCTCCGCACCGAATACGCCAATCCTGGCGCACCAGTGAAAGAATAAATTAGTGACCACCAGCTACGACTGTTCCGACCCAGCCCAGCGAAGCGAGGGGTTGGCCCATGCCCAACGCGCCGTCGCTGCCAATCAGTGCGTGGTGGTCCCCACCGACACGGTGTACGGGATCGCCGCCGATGCGTTCTCACCCCAGGCCGTGGCCACCCTGCTGGCATCCAAGGGGCGGGGGCGGAGCATGCCGCCACCTGTTCTGATCCCCCGCATCCAGACCATGGACGGCTTGGCCACCGACGTCCACCCCGACGCACGGAAGCTCGCCGAGGCGTTCTGGCCTGGGGGATTGACCCTCATCTTCCGTGCGCAGCCGTCACTGACCTGGGACCTTGGGGACACGATGGGCACCGTTGCCCTGCGTATGCCTGATGACCGGTTGGCGCTTGACCTATTGACCCTGACCGGGCCGTTGGCGGTTTCATCAGCCAACCGGACGGGCTCGGCGGCCGCAACTACCGGCGCGGAGGCCTATGCCCAGTTGGCCGACTCGGTTGAGGTGTACCTTGAGGGCGGGCCACGGAGTGGTACCGCTTCAACAATCGTCGACGCAACGGGAGAGGACCTGCAGGTGGTGCGCTCCGGCAGCATCAGCCTTGCCCAGCTGCGGGAGGTTGTCCCGGGGGTCAGGGAACCTGGCGCGCCTGACGGTCCCGGCGCTTCCTCGGACGGCTCTGACGTTGCCGGGACCCAGCAGCCTCCAGCACCCCGCTGACCCGGTGCTCCACCCGGATGTCGTGGGCTTCGGCCCACCCCGGGGCCTGCGCCTGACCGAACCACATCAGCTCTACCCGACGCAGACTGCCATGCAGCCGTTCACCGAGCAGCGCTGAGACCCGGTAGCCCACCCGAAGGACGAAACGGCACAGGGACCGCGGCAATACGATCGGGGTGCCTCCCACCGCCTCCAGTACAGAGCGGACAGTCATTCCTTCGCCGGGCTGGAGGATGACCGCCGGAAGTGGTCCGGCAAAAGTGCCCGCCTGAACCACATAGTCGGCAAGGGACTCCACCGACGTGACCGGGGTGCTTGCGGTTCCGGGTGCGGCCACCGAGGCCAAGGGTGATGCCGCCAACCTGGCGAGTGCAGCGGTCGTCGGCCGGCCTGCGCCCTGCACGGAGGTGGCGCGGATCACTACCGGGTGCATTCCTTCGGACCTACCCTGGCTAGCTGTGAGACGAAGTGCTTCCTCGCCGAGCGCCTTGCTCCGGGAGTAGGCCGAAAACGGCGCCAGATCGGAGGACTCGTCGAGAATCTCCCGGTGACCCTGGACCGCTGCACTGCTGAGGTGGATCAACCGCTCCACCCGAGCCTCCGAGCAGGCGTAGGCAAGGACGGCGGGGAGGAGTGCGTTGGCTCCGCGGAGTTCAGCCGTGTCAGCACCCCGTGGAGCGGCGACGCCGGCGGCATTGACCACTACCGACGCGCCAGCCAGCGCAGCGGCGAGATCGGTTACCGCCGGGTGGCGTGCTGCCTCATCGATGATCTGCACGGCGGATATGGCATCGCTGGTCAGGCGGGGCGCTGGGAGAGCCGTCACGTCCAGCCCCGCATCCTGCGCGGCGCGGAGCACGGCCGAGCCCACAAACCCGGTGGCGCCGACAATCACCCACTGCATCGTCAGTTCTTCTCCCTCAGCAGCTCGGACCTCTCCGGGCGCCCGGCAAGGGGTGTCAGTGGCGGCATAGGCTGCCAGGCCGGATCCGTGAGGATGTCCCGCGACTCCCGCCATCCCCGCCAAAGCGGTGCCAGCCCCGTGAGAGAGTGCTCGACGGCCACCAGCCGGAGCACTTCCTTGGCGTCGGTCAGGAGGGTGCCCAGACCAAACCCCCACCGGTTAAACCTGCCGTTGACCCTGAGGTAGCGCGCCAGGTGTCCCCGGTTCCGCATGCCGCAGTAGCGGCCCAGATCATTGGAGTCATTAAGGTGCCTGACGCCGAGGTCAATCTGTTTCTGGGGCCGTGCCTTTTTCAGCACGTACTCGTTGATGTACACCACCGGCTCTGACTGGGCGATCAACCAGCCGTAGGTGGTGTCATCACCGTTAAGGAAGAACCGGGGATCGGGAAGACCCACGCGGCGCACCACATCGGCGTGGACCAGCATTCCTTCGAAGCACCCCACGTTGGTGTGAAACACGCGGCTGTGGCGGAACACGTTGCCGTGGACCGGGAAGTGCACGCCGAGAAAGGCGTTGAACCGGTGCTGCCAGAAGAACGGCTTGCCCAGGTGGTCGTATCGGCGCCCGTGAAGGCAGCGGTAGGTCTCCATCTGCGGCTGGAATGCTGCGAGTGCGCCGGGGAGCACCTCGACGTCGTCGTCCATCAGCCAGAGCCATTCGGCACCCTCGGCGAGTGCCCGCTCCGCCCCAGCCGAGAAACCGCCGGATCCTCCAACGTTCTTCTGTAGCCGATGGTGAATCAGCGGCACCGGGAGGTTCGCCTGGGCAATGACCTCGTCCGTGTCGTCGGTACTCGCATTATTGACCACAATGACGTTCTCCGGTGCTGGATCCATCTGCGCGATGGTTTCGAGCAGGACCCGTAGATAGCCCGCGCGGTTGAAGGTGGTGACCACCACCGTCACTGCTGATTCTGGGACTGTCATCTCAGAATCCCTGGTCCGATGGGGGCCCGAAACCGCGTCCGCGTACCCCGGTGGCGTAGGCCCTGAACCAGTCGGCGAACCCGCGCGGATCGCGATGCTTCAGGAAGTACAGCGGGTAGCCCACGCCGTCGGCGATCAGGGACTTCACCCGGCCATACCGGCGCGTCAGATAACCGCGGTTGCGGAAGTAGTAGAAACGCTTGAACGCCGTCTCGGGGACAAGCACGTGCAGCCGGTCACCGAGCACCTGGTGCGTTTCCGCCCACCCCGGAGGGTGGCTTAGCGCAACGGTGGTCACCGTACCGAACGGAATGCCGGCTTGTCGCAGCCGCAGCATGAAATCCGTCTCATCCCCGCGGATGAACAGGCGCAGATCGGGAAGCCCCACCCGGAAGAACACCTCGGTGCGGATCAAGGCGCCGTTGAAGAACTGGCCCACGTCCCTGATGATCCCGAGCTTTTCGACCTCTGCACGGTCGTGGACCGAACGGCCCGCCAGCCGGAAGGGAAAGGACAGCCGGGTCGGCTCGCCGGGGGCGACAATCAGGGGTACGACGACGTCGAGGCCCTCCGCCTTCGCGGCTGCCAGCAGGGTAGCGAGGGCTTCCGGGTCCTCGGGGTGGGCGTCGTCGTCCATGATCCAGACCCACTCTGCGCCGCTGGCCATCGCGGACAGGATGGCCAGGGAGAACCCGCCAGCACCGCCGAGGTTACTCAGGGAGCGGATGTAGTTCACCGGTGCGTCGGAGTCGATGGCGATGGACTCGATATCCTTGGTTCCCGAGTCAACCAGCGCCACCGAGGTGAGCGGCACGCTCTGTTGGGACAGTGCCAGCAAGAGGGTACGCAGGTCGTCGGGGCGGTCAAATGTTACTGCCGCAACGGCCACGGTATCCTGCAAAACAGTCCTTTCCGGTCCACTCACAACACGCCTCAAAAGCGGTCAGGGCCGGGTAGTGCGGTTAGTATTCTCGGGTAGGGAGAGTCTATTACACCAGCACGAGCTGATATTTTGCCGTGAGGACTCACCGCTTGCAGTGAGGACTCCTCTGCACGATTGCCATGACCGCCGAGCCGTTGTTAGGAACCATGAAACTCGCTGACAGCGCGGATCCAGCCCGGGAAGGGCCGGATGACCGCAGCACGACGCGGTCGGAGAAGCCGACGCTCTGGCTCTGGTCGCAGTACATTTTCGATTCGGTGGCCTGGGTGGTCGCGATCCTGCTGGCCCTGGTACTCCGGTACGAGCTGCTGATCAACCAGATCAACATCACCGGGGTGGTGGTGTTCTGTGCGGTGGCCCTCGCTGCCCAGCTGGCAGTTGGTCTGAGCTTCGCCCTCTATCGCGGCCGGTATAGCTTCGGCAGCTTCCACGAGGCGCGACTCCTGGTGATCGTCACAGTCATCGTCTCGGTGATTCTGCTCCTGGTCAGTGTCGCCTTCTTCTCGATCATCGAAATTCCACGCAGCATCGGCATTATTGCCTTCCCGTTCGCCTGCATGTTCATGGCCTCCACCCGGTATCTCAAACGCATGTTCGTTGAGAGCAAGGCCAAACCCGGTGAGGATGCACAACGGACCCTCATCTATGGAGCCGGGTTCCTGGGCAGTTCGCTGGTGGGACGGATGATCCAGGACCGTGACTCGCCGTATTTCCCGGTGGGCCTGATCGACGACGATCCCGCCAAGAAGCACCTCCGCCTTGCCACGGTCCCTGTGTTGGGCCGGATCGAGGACCTCCCCAGCATCATCGCCCGCACCCGGGCATCGGTGCTGGTGATCGCGTTCGCCGACGTCGAAGCCTCCCAGGTGCGTCGAGTGTCCGATCTGGTGGCCGGAATGAACATCAGGGTCCTGGTCCTGCCGCCTTTGCGGGACATGCTCGCGACCGAAGGGTCCGGGGCAGGGTTCTCCGATTTTCGCGAGGTAGCGGTTGAGGACCTCATCGGGCGCCGGCCCGTGGATATCCACGCCGACGAGGTCGCCGGGTACATCACCGGCAAGAAGGTGCTGGTCACCGGCGCCGGCGGATCGATCGGATCCGAGCTGTGCCGTCAGCTCGCGCAGTTCAACCCCGCCGAGCTCATCATGCTGGACCGCGACGAAACCGGACTGCAGTCCACCCAGCTCTCCATGACGGGGCGCGGACTGTTGACCGGCAAGGACACCGTGTTGGCAGACATTCGCGACGCCGACACGCTCCGGGCCATCTTCGAGGAACGCAAACCCGAGGTGGTGTTCCACGCGGCCGCCCTCAAGCATGTGTCGCTGCTTGAGCAGTACCCGGAGGAAGCCTGGAAGACCAACGTTCTGGGCACCCAGAACGTGCTCAACGCGGCCAAGGCCGCTGGCGTGACCCATTTCGTGAACATCTCCACCGACAAGGCGGCGAACCCCACCAGCGTGCTGGGACACTCGAAGCGGGTTGCCGAGAAGCTCACCGCCTGGCAAGCCACCCAGACCTCCAACAGCTACGTCTCGGTCCGGTTCGGCAACGTGATCGGCAGCCGGGGCTCGATGCTTCCCCTCTTTACCGAGCAGATCAGGGTGGGCGGACCCATCACCGTGACCGACCCCGAGGTCACCCGGTACTTCATGACCATCCCCGAGGCCTGCCAGCTGGTGATCCAGGCCGGAGCCATCGGCCGCCCAGGAGAGGTACTGATCCTGGATATGGGCGAGGCCGTCAAGATCCTCGACGTCGCGCAGCGGATGATCGCGATGTCGGGCAAGGACATCGAAATAGTCTTCACCGGGCTGCGGCCGGGGGAGAAGATGCATGAGGAGCTGGTCGGTTTCGGGGAGGACGGCTCCCGTCCGCTGCATCCGAAGATCTCGCACACCAACGTATCGATTCTCGACCCCGGACAGCTGAACCTGCTCGACTGGAAACGCAAGGGCGGGATCCTCGATGCTTGAGTTGCAGCTGGCCCTGGTGGTCGGCGCTTCGCTGGTCCTCAGTGCCGTCCTACCCTTCGTCCTCAAACCAGTCCTGGCGAAGCTCGGGGTGCTGGACATCCCCAATGAACGGTCCTCACATACAACGGTGGTGATCCGCGGAGTGGGGATCACCGTAGCGGTCGGTATTGCCGCGGGGCTGGCGCTCTCCCTCGCCGTCGGGCTAGTGGCCGTGGACCGCTCGCTGATCGTGATCATCCTGGCGATGCTTTCCGCCGCCGCGTTGCTCGGCTGGATCGAGGACTACCGGGGGATCTCGATCAAGGTGCGGGCAGTGTTGCAACTGATGATCGGTGCGGTGGGGACCGCAGCGCTGGCGTGGACCATCGGCCAGAGCTTCTGGTGGGTTCCGGTGGGCGCGCTGGCGGTGGCCGCGTACATCAATGCGGCAAACTTCATGGATGGCATCAACGGCATCTCCGGTCTACACGGAGTAGCGGTGGGCGCCTTCTACGCGGTCGCCGGGATGCTCAGCGACCAGCTCTGGCTAGTGGTTGCCGGCCTGGTGGTGGCGGCCGCCTTTGCCGGGTTCCTGCCCTGGAACCTGGGCAGGGGGTTCGTGTTCCTCGGCGACGTGGGCAGTTACCTGCTGGGCGCCTCGATCGCGGCGATAGCTGTCACCGGCCTGCTGGCGGGGGTGTATCTGGAGTATCTACTCTCGCCGGTACTGATCTACCTCGCCGACACCTTCACCACCTTCCTGCGTCGTCTCCGCGCCGGGGATCGCTGGTACGCCTCCCACCGGGAGCACGTGTACCAGCGTCTGACCGAGGTCGGCCTGACCCACATCCAGTCGGCCCTCGTAGTTACCGGCTGTTCGGTGCTCACCGGTGCTGCCGGATTCGCTGCGGCGACCTCTCCGCCACTGATGGCCGTCGCGTTCTCCCTTCTGGCCGCCGGGGTGGTAGTGCTTTACCTCTACTCACCACGTCTGCTGGCCGGCCGTGTCCGGGCCTCCGGTAGGTTGCCTGGGTAAGCGGGGTGAACCCCGATTTCTATTTACTGTAGAATTGATACGCAGTCCGCGGCAGATGAAGCGCGGCTTGAGTCGGGGACTTCCCTCACATCGAATCTACGGACGGATTCCCTATGAGCACATCTGATGCCCCGCGCGTCGGAGCCCCTCGCGGCACTGCCCACCCCGCAGCCGACCCAACGGGGTCACTCTGGCTCGGGATATTGAAGAAGTGCACCCTCGTCGCCACAGGGGCCATCGTGCTCGCCGCTGGTGTCGCCGCGATTTTTTCTGGCTCCAACGCAGCGTTCAGTGCCGTCTTCGGTTACGCGCTCGTCGTAGCCTTCTTTGGCATCAGCCTGGCGATCGGCCACTTCGCCGGCCGCAGCAACCCCTCGGGAGCTATGGGCCTGTTCGTTGTCACCTATGCGATCAAGGTGGTGGGCTTCGCCGTCGCCCTGTTCGTCCTCGGTACCCCACCGTGGCTCGACCGGAACTGGTTCTTTGGTGCCGCCGTCGGAACGGTGATCCTGTGGCAGGTGGTTGAGGTCTACGCATTCTCGAAGGCGCGCCACCAGTTGTACAACGACCCGGTTCCCACCCAGCCAGCAACCAGCCCGTCTGCCGGTGACGACCGTGGCTGAAAATTCAGTGAACGGCCCCCAGCAGGATCCCTCATCGACCAACGACGACGACGTGCGCGGCCCCTACGGCGAGGGCGGCTATAACGCCGGAATAGCTGTCTTCAGCTACATAATTGGCGGGATCATCGTCTGGAGTTTGATAGGCTGGGGCCTGGACAACCTCCTGGGAACGCAATGGATCGTGCTCGCAGGAGGTCTCTTGGGTGCAGCCGGGGGTTTCTACCTCTCCCACATGCATAACCTCACCCGCCAAGGTACAACTGATCCCGGTTCGACGCCGAGGGACAGCAGCGGGAAGGCTGGGGATAGCCCGAAGTGATGTCGGAAAACTTAACGAGTCGGAGCAGTGATTCTATGCCCGATCAGAATATGCCCAATGATGGACACTGCAGAGAGGAAACGCGTTGATCGCGCTTGCGCTCCCGGCCACTACGACGGACGAGGGTTTCGTACCCCCTACTATCAGCGACACCCACTATCCGAACATCCTCCCTTGGGGCGGTGAATACGGCATTTGGTTCGAGGCTGGCTTCGGCAAGCAAATGCTGATGATCATCCTCTCGGTGGTCTTGATCTCGACGTTCTTCCTTATCGCTTCCCGCAAGGGCAAGATGGTCCCCGGCAAGATGCAGTTCCTGGGCGAAATGTCCTATGGCTTCGTCCGCAACTCGGTCGGCAAGGACATTATCGGCGGCAAAGACTTCATGAAGTATGTGCCGTGGCTGTTCACTGCATTCTTCTTCATCATCGTCAACAACCTCTTCGGAGCGATTCCGGGCCTGCAGCTCCCAAGCTTCTCCCACCCGGGTAGCGCCTATGCCATTGCGGCAATCTTCTACATCCTCTGGGTAGGAATCGGCATCCAGAAGCACGGGTTGCGCTACTTCAAGCTCGCAGTCGTCCCTTCCGGTGTCCCCTGGTACATCCTGCCGATCGTGGTTCCCATCGAGATCATCTCGAACTTCCTGGTCCGCCCGGTTACCCACTCCCTCCGACTCTTCGCCACCATGCTTGCCGGTCACCTGATCGTGATGCTCGCTGGAAGCGCGATTGAGTTCATGGCAACGAGCGGAAGCATCCTGCTCGCAGGAACTTCGGTCCTCGTCCTGGGTGGCGCACTGGCCATGTACATGCTTGAAATCCTCATCATGGTGCTCCAGGCGTACGTATTCACGCTTCTGGCAGCCATCTACATCGAAGGCGCTCTCAACGCCGACGCCCACTAATTCACCACATAGATAAAGACTTCCCCGTTGGGGATGATCCCAAACAACCTGCCGCAGGAAGCGGCATCTTGAAAGGAACAAAATGGACGGCAATCTCAACCTCGTAGGTTACGGTCTCTCCGCAATTGGCGGCGGTATCGGTGTAGGACTCGTCTTCGCGGCGTACATCAACGGCGTCGCCCGTCAGCCTGAGGCACAGCGCGTTCTCCAGCCCATCGCATTCCTGGGTCTGGCTCTGACCGAAGCACTCGCCATCCTTGGTCTGGTCTTCGCCTTCGTTCTCTAGTAGAACGCAAGGTGTTGGTCCTAAGTATTTAGAAAGACGGGTGAAACATGGATAACGCAGTAATTTTGGCGGCGGGGAGCGATAGCCCCCTTGCCCCGAACATGTGGGAGTTCTTTGTTACTCTCGCTGGCTTCGCACTGCTGTTTTTCATCGTCAAGAAGTTCGTCATGCCGGCGTTCGAGAAGACGTTTGCCGAGCGCACTGAAGCCATCGAAGGCGGAATCGCCAAGGCGGAGGCCGCTCAGGCCGAAGCCAACGCGGCGCTTGACGAGTACAAGCAGCAGCTGGTGGACGCACGCACCGAGGCAAACCGCATCCGTGAGGAAGCACGCGCCGAAGGTGCCCAGATCCTCGCGGAGCTCAAGGAAAAGGCTGGATCCGAGGCCGCTCGTATCACCGAGCAGGCACACGTCCAGATCGAAGCAGAACGTCAGGCTGCAGTCGTCTCGTTGCGCGCTGAAGTAGGCGCACTCGCAACTGATCTCGCCAGCCGGATTGTCGGGGAGTCCCTTTCCGACGACCAGCGGTCCGCACGAGTGGTTGACCGCTTCCTGGCCGACCTCGAAACTCAGAGCGCAGGTGCATCGAAGTAATGGCAGGCGTATCCAGCCAGTCCCTGGCAACGGCACTGAAAGATCTAGAAACCCGTCTGCCCGGCGCAACGCTGTCCCTGGCCGAGGAGCTCTTTGGAGTCCTCGACATGATTGACAGCAACGCCGGCCTGCGCCGCGCACTGACCGATCCTTCCCGTGAAGGCAAGGACAAGGCCGCACTGGTCTCTAACCTGCTCGCGGGCAAGGTTTCGGATCAAACAGCGACTGTGGTCGGGGAACTGGTTTCCATGCGGTGGGCCGCGGCCCGTGACCTTGGAGACGCGCTGGAAACCCTTGGTGCCACTGCAGCGATTGCGGTGGCCGAAAATCGGGGCAACGGTGCAGCGAGTCTGGAGAGTCTTGAAAACGATCTCTTCGACTTCATCAGGACCGTTGACTCGAGCCATGAATTGCAGCGCGCTCTGTCCGAGCGGCAAGCCAGCACCGACGCCCGGGTTGCCCTGGCGCTGAAGCTGGTACCCAACGCCGGACCAGAAGCGCAGCTGTTGGTGCGTCAGGCAGTACAGGCACCCCGCGGCATCAAGCCCACTCACTTGGTGAAGCGGTTCGTTGAACTCGTGGCCAAACGGCATGACCGCTGGATTGCCAACGTCAGCGTTACCCGTCCGTTGACTGATGAGCAGTACGAGCGGTTGCAGCAGGGCCTCAACTCCCTGTTTGGACGCGAGCTCAGAACCGATGTCACCGTGGAGCCGTCACTTATTGGCGGGGTCCGCGTCCAGGTTGGCGACGAAGTGGTTGACTCCACAGTTATCGCCAAACTGTCTGAACTGCGGCGAAAGCTTGCGGTGTAGGACGGTACGCCGTCCTGGAGCCAGACACACAACAGACTGAATTACACACCGGTCGCCGCGAAGCAGTGGTGATCACAACACAGGAGAGCAGGGACTGCAGATGGCCGAATTGACCATCAACGCCGAAGACGTCCGTAATGCGTTGAACGAGTTTGCGGCATCCTACGAGCCCGGCAACGCAGAACGCGTTGAAGTCGGCCGCGTGAGCACTGCCAGCGATGGCATCGCCAAGGTAGAAGGATTGCCTTCGGTGATGGCCAATGAATTGCTGCGTTTTGAAGATGGCACCCTGGGCCTCGCCCAGAACCTCGACACCCGTGAAATCGGCGTCGTCGTGCTCGGTGACTTTACCGGCATCGAAGAAGGCCAGGAAGTCCACCGCACCGGAGAGATCCTCTCCGTGCCAGTGGGCGACGCCTTCCTCGGCCGCGTAGTTGACCCTCTGGGCCAGCCCATCGATGACCTTGGTGAGATCAAGGCAGAAGCGCGGCGCGCACTGGAGCTTCAGGCACCGGGCGTTACCGAACGCAAGTCGGTCCACGAGCCCATGCAGACCGGGCTCAAGGCAATCGACGCGATGATCCCGATCGGCCGTGGCCAGCGCCAGCTGATCATTGGTGACCGTCAGACCGGCAAGACGGCCATCGCCGTCGACACCATCATCAACCAGAAGGCCAACTGGGAATCCGGCGATGTGAAGAAGCAGGTTCGCTGCATCTACGTCGCTATCGGACAGAAGGCCTCGACCATCGCTGCGGTACGCCAGACCCTTGAGGACAAGGGCGCCCTGGAGTACACCACGATCGTTGCATCGCCTGCATCCGACCCCGCGGGCTTCAAGTACCTGGCACCCTACGCCGGTTCGGCCATCGGGCAGCACTGGATGTACGCAGGCAAGCATGTTTTGGTGATCTTTGATGATCTCTCCAAGCAGGCCGAGGCCTACCGTGCGGTATCGCTGCTGCTGCGGCGCCCGCCGGGACGTGAAGCCTACCCGGGCGATGTTTTCTACTTGCACTCCCGTCTGCTTGAGCGTTGTGCCAAGCTCTCCGACGAGCTGGGTGCTGGTTCGATGACCGGTCTTCCGATCGTCGAGACCAAGGCAAATGACGTATCGGCCTATATCCCGACCAACGTCATCTCGATCACTGACGGCCAGATCTTCCTTCAGTCGGACCTCTTCAACGCCAACCAGCGTCCAGCTGTGGACGTCGGCGTGTCGGTGTCCCGCGTGGGTGGTTCGGCGCAGGTCAAGTCGATGAAGAAGGTTTCGGGCACGTTGAAGCTCGACCTCGCACAGTACCGCGACATGCAGGCCTTCGCGATGTTCGCCTCCGACCTGGATGCCGCGTCACGCCAGCAGCTCACCCGTGGTGCACGGCTCATGGAACTGCTCAAGCAGGGTCAGTACGCGCCGTTCCCCGTCGAGGAGCAGGTTGTCTCCATCTGGGCCGGCACCAACGGCTACCTGGATGACGTACCGGTCGAAGATATCCGGAAGTTCGAAGGCCAGTTCCTTGAGCACCTGCGGCACAAGTCGTCAGTGCTCACCACTCTGGCCGAGACCAACCTCCTTGAGGACTCCACCGTTGACGAGCTGAAGAAGCAGATCGACGACTTCAAGCAGGGATTCTTCGGCGAAGGCCATGATGGTCTGGTTGCCGGTCACGAAGAGTACAGCGCCCTCTCCGAGGACGAGGTCGACCAGGAGAAGATCGTCAAGCAGAAGCGCTAGGGAATTAGGTACCGGGATGGCTAAGCCATCCCGGTGCCATCCCGGCCTTAGCCGTAATCCCCAGGTGGACTACGAAGGAAAGGACAAGTATGGGAGCCCAGATCCGGGTCTACCGCCAGAAGATCACTTCGACGACGTCGATGAGGAAGATCTTCAAGGCGATGGAGCTGATCGCGACTTCTCGCATCGGCAAGGCAAGGGCACGAGTATCGTCGTCGCTGCCTTACGCCAATGCGATCACCCGTGCCGTCTCAGCAGTGGCATCGCAGTCAGAAATCGACCATCCGCTGACCACCGAGCCAGAACAGATCCGCCGGTCGGCGGTTCTGGTGATGACCTCGGACCGCGGCCTCGCAGGTTCATACTCAGCGAGTGTGTTGAAGCAGGCCGAGTCGCTGATTGAGCTGCTGCGAGAAGAGGGCAAGGAAGTCAAAACCTACCTTGTCGGTCGGAAGGCCCAGGCCTACTTCGACTTCCGCAACCGTGCGTTCGAGAACGTATGGACCGGCGGAACTGACGCTCCGGAGTTCGAAACTGCACGTGACATCGGCAAGGCACTCCTGGCCGAGTTCAACACGGATTTCGAAGACGGCGGCGTTGACGAAATCCATGTGGTTTACACCCGCTTCAGGTCAATGGTGTTGCAGGAACCAACGGTAATCCGCCTGCTTCCACTCGAGGTCGTCGAAGAGGAAGCAGCATCCGAATCGGATCTGCTGCCGTTGTATGAGTACGAACCGGAGCCGGAAATGGTTCTGGACGCACTGCTTCCCCGCTACATCGAGTCGCGGATCTTCGCGGCTCTGTTGCAGGCGGCCGCCAGCGAGCTTGCTGCCCGTCAGCGGGCAATGAAGTCCGCAGGCGACAACGCATCGGACCTCATCAAGAAGTACACCCGGCTCCGCAACACTGCGCGCCAGGCGGAGATTACCCAGGAACTTTCGGAAATTGTGGCAGGTGCGGACGCGCTCAGCGCTTCCTAGCCTTCCCTCAAGTTCTTGAACCTGCTCCACCCTAGTTAGACTTAGCCCCACGCCATCTACGTAAGTGAAGTGAGAGAGATGACTGCCCAGACTATTGAGCACGGTAGTGACTCAGTTGCATCCGGCGGCACAGGTCGAATCGCCCGTGTCATTGGCCCGGTTGTCGACGTCGAGTTCCCGGCTGACGCCATTCCCGCAATCTATAACGCGCTGACCACTGAGATCACTCTCAATGGTGAGACGCACACCATCACCTTCGAGACCTCACAGCACCTCGGTGACAACCTGGTGCGTGCAATCTCGCTCCAGGCCACTGATGGCCTGGTCCGCGGAACCGTTGTCCACGACACCGGGAGCGCCATTTCGGTGCCTGTCGGCGACGTCGTCAAGGGTCACATCTTCAACGTCCTGGGTAAGCCCCTCGACGTCGAAGAGTCCTCGTTGGAGATCACTGAGCGGTGGCCAATCCACCGCAAGCCACCGGCATTCGCCCAGCTTGAAGGCTCCACCGAGATGCTGGAGACCGGCATCAAGAGCATCGACTTGCTCACCCCGTACATCAAGGGTGGAAAGATCGGTCTCTTCGGTGGTGCAGGTGTTGGCAAGACCGTGCTGATCCAGGAAATGATCACCCGTGTTGCCCGTAACTTCGGTGGTACCTCCGTATTCGCTGGCGTTGGCGAGCGGACCCGTGAAGGAAACGACCTCTGGGTTGAAATGGAAGAGGCGGGCGTCCTTAAGGACACCGCGCTTGTGTTCGGCCAGATGGATGAGCCACCAGGAACGCGCCTCCGGGTCGCTCTGTCGGCGCTGACCATGGCCGAGTACTTCAGGGATGTCCAGAAGCAGGACGTGCTGTTGTTCGTTGACAACATCTTCCGCTTCACCCAGGCAGGTTCCGAGGTGTCGACCCTCCTCGGCCGGATGCCTTCGGCAGTGGGTTACCAGCCAAACCTGGCCGATGAGATGGGCCTCCTCCAAGAGCGCATCACCTCGACCAAGGGCCACTCGATCACGTCGATGCAGGCCGTTTACGTGCCTGCTGATGACTACACCGACCCGGCACCGGCAGCGACCTTCGCCCACCTCGATGCAACCACCGAACTGTCACGTGAAATTGCTTCCCGTGGTCTGTACCCGGCGATCGACCCGCTGACTTCGACGTCGCGAATCCTCGATCCTCAGTACATCGGTCAGGATCACTACAACACAGCAGTGCGCGTCAAGCAGATCCTTCAGAAGAACAAGGAACTGCAGGACATCATCGCCATCCTCGGTGTCGATGAGCTCTCTGAAGAAGACAAGATTGTTGTTTCGCGGGCTCGCCGCATCCAGCAGTTCCTGTCGCAGAACACCTACACGGCAAAGCAGTTCACCGGAGTCGAAGGCTCCACCGTGAGCATCAAGGACACCATCGAGGGCTTCAACGCCATCGCCAACGGCGACCTTGACCACATTGCTGAGCAGGCGTTCTTCAACATTGGTGGACTCGACGACGTCGAGCGCCAGTGGGCCAAGATCCAAGAGCAGACCGGAAAGTAACGTTCATGGCTGAACTCGAAGTAGAAATCGTCGCGGCGGACCATTTTGTCTGGTCCGGCGCGGCGACCATGGTCAGGGCCCGCACCAGCGATGGCGAAATCGGTATCCTGCCCGGGCACGCTCCGATGCTCGCCATCCTGGCCGAAGGCGAGATGGCCATCGAGCCCGTCTCCGGTGAACGGCTTTTGGTATCGGTTGATGGAGGGTTCTTTTCCGTCGACAGCAACCGGGTAGTCATTGTCGCTGACAACGCGAAGATCGGCGGCAATGTGTCCGCGGAGACTCGCTGACAATACCGGTGATGGACGGTCTAGGTATAGCCTTCATCACGCTCGCAGCAGTCTTCCTGCTGCTGGTGCTTGCCATTTTGGCTTTCGGTCTTCGCCGGCTTCAGTTGCGTGGAGCGCTCGGAACTTTTGACGCCTCCATCTGCTTCCCTCCCAAGGGATGGCAGATGGGGGTTTGTCGTTATACGGACCGACATCTTGAATGGCTGCAGATGGCGTCGCTGAGCCCTCGCCCCCGGTATCGGTACCTGCGCAGTTCGCTGGAACTGAGGGGATGGCGTCAGCCGACTGAGGCCGAGAAACGCCGTATCCAACCCGGGGCCATAGTGGTCACGCTGGACTATGAGGGCCAGGAAGTGTTGCTGGCCATGAAATTCGACGTCTACGCCGGACTGTCCTCCTGGCTGGAGGCGGGACCGGTTGTCGGGATAGGCACCTGGCGCTGAATTCTTAAAGATAGGGCCCCCACGGTCATTCGTGGGGGCCCTACTCTTGAGAACTGGTCGACAGCGAGGACGACCGTCGGTTGCTACAGGGCGGTGACGCCAGTAGCCTGGGGGCCCTTGGCGCCCTGACCGATTTCGAACTGAACGCGCTGGTTCTCGTCAAGAGTCTTGAATCCGCCAGTCTGGATCTCAGAGTAGTGAACGAAAACATCGCCGTCGGAGTCGTCCGGGGTAATGAAGCCGAAGCCCTTTTCAGCGTTAAACCATTTCACAGTGCCCTGTGCCATTTGTTTCTCCTCCATAATGAAATGTTCAGTCCTACACACTGCGTGTAGTCCCGGGGTCACTCCACGGAAACAACCTATCGGCACCTCTTGTACTTCGGTTCCGTTGGGAAGTCACACGCTCGCAACATCGTCTTGCGAGCATGCTTAACACGTACACAAAGACTAAATTAAGCATCACATAATGGCATGTGCTGGTCAACGGAAATTGCGCGCATTCTTAGGGAAATTGGCAAAGGCAATTAGTGGTGACCTCGTTCGAGCGGTTCCAGCCACGTGCCCTCCCTGAGCACGGCCAGCAACTCTAGATCGGCGGTCACTACCAGGGCATCGGCGCGCAGGCCGAGCCGGAGGCTGCCGAGCTCGTCGGCGAGTCCCAGGACATTGGCGGGGACCACAGTCGCCGAGGCGACCGCGTCCTCAAGGAGTACACCGGCTGCAACGGTGCGTCGCACTACGTCAAGCAGAACAGCTGTGCCGCCCGCGAGGGATCCCGTGCGGTCCAGGGTAGCTACACCGTCGGCAACAGTTACGGCGGAGGAGCCCAGATGGTAGTTACCGTCAGGGAGACCGGCTGCGGCCATTGAATCGGTTACCAGGGTGATGTTTTCGGAGCCCACGAGGTCAAAAACCGTCAGAACCGTCTGGGGATCCAGGTGTGCGTTGTCGGCGATCAGTTCGACCACGGCAGTGCCCGCCTTGGCTGCCCGGAGGCAGGCGGCTACAGGGCCGGGGGAGCGGTGGTGCAGCGGCGGCATCCCATTGAAGAGGTGGGTGACTGTGGGTCGCATACTGTAGCCGTCGAACCCGGTTGACTCCATTTCCTCCCACGCGAGTGCGAGTGACGCTGCGGCGGTGTCAGTGTCGCTGTCGGTGTGTCCGAGTGAGGGGGTGATTCCGTGGGTGGTCAGGGTATCGACGAGCGCATCAGCTCCGGGCAGTTCCGGCGCGTACGTCATGGTCTTCATCCGGCCCTGTGCTGCTTCGATCAGCTCAGCCACATAGTCAGGTTCAGGATCGGAGATGTAGTCGGGGTTCTGGGCGCCGCAGCGTGCGACCGAGACAAACGGGCCTTCTGCGTGGATGCCAGCGATGACCCCTTCCTCTGCCAGGTCAGCCAGGACCGCAAGCGCATTCAGTAGGTCCTGCCGTGGTGCAGTCATGGTGCTTGCGAGGAGGGTGGTGGTACCGCTGCGGTGGAGGAAGTCGATCGCGCGGCGTGCCGCATCTGCGTCAGCATTGGCGAAGTCGCCGCCGTTTGCTCCGTGACAGTGGGTATCGACGAGGCCGGGAAGGATGATGCTACCTGGCGGGAAGTCCCGATCTGCTGGTGCGGATCCGCTATCGAACGCTGTGGCTTGTCCGGCAAATGAAATGCGATCCCCATCAACAGCCAGTACCCCGTCATCGATGATTCCGGCCTCGGTGACAAGGCGTCCACGAATGTAGCGCACGGTGGAGCGTCCAGGAACCTCGTTGCTGACCATAGCCCTGATTCTATGCGCAGCTCTCAGATTGGCCGCACGGATTACATTGTGCGGGGGCTTTCGGGTACCCGTATCGGGTCGCTGTAACGCCCTTGTGTAGGGAATGGTGGGGGACTGTAGCTGGCGCCTGGCCTAGGTTGTCAATGAGCTGGGGACTTCCAGGACTGGGGGAATGCTCGGTGAGAGTGGGTGTGTTTCGGATCGGCGTGTTTCCGGTCGGGCCAAGGTGAGGGCCGTGCTCGGTGATTGCCTGCCAGGTTACTTAGGGTCGCGACCTGACCTGCTTCAAGCCTTTGACCTGTGCCCGTTCGATTGTCGCTCCGGTGCCGGTGCCGGTGCCCGTGCCGGAGCCGGTGCCTGGTAGGGGTGGTGCTGTGGAGTGGTAGGTGTGGCCGGTGGGGGTGGTGACTTTGAGCCTGTGCCTTGGTCCGGGGATTGTTTGGGTTGTCCAGCCGGGTTGTTCTTTGGTGTGATTGCACGCTTCGCAGAGTCCTGCCCCGTTGGTGATGGTGGTGGGTCCGCTGCGGTGCCAGGGGATGATGTGGTCGAAGTGTCGGATCGGGGCGTCACAGTAGGGGGTGCGGCAGGTGTCGTCGCGGGCGGTGATGAACCGGCGTTGGGCTTTCGTGAAGAGCCGGGCGGTGGAATCCATCGCCACCAACTCCCCGGTCGACGGCGCAGTGTAGAGCCGACGTAACCACACATCGAAAGCGGACCGCTTCTCCCCGGAGGTATCCGAATCGTTCGGGTCGGTTGTTCCGGTGCTCGTCTTCTGTCCCATCGTGAGGAGGGTGCGTGCCCAGTGGGAGCCGATGATGCCGTAGCCGGGGATGCGGGCGGGTTCGCTGTCTCCTTGGAGGAGGGCACGGTCGGTCATGATGAGCTGCAGCTCGACCCGGCTGACACCCCCGGGGACCCCGGTGACACGTTCAACCAGAGTGTCCGCCATCACCTGGCCTCTAGATCTGGGGTCTCCGGCGGCCCTAGTGGTGTCGGCGTGGCGGGACAGGGCTGCGTAGGTGGAGACTGCTTCTTTTACGGGGAGGAGGGCGGTGAGGTAGGCCATGGTGTCCGGTGCGGGACGGATACTCACACTCCGTTCCGTCACCGCCCGGGCTGCACGGTTCACCACCGACCGGGGATCCCTCCGATAGGAGGCTGCTTTCACCACGGCGATAATCGCCCGATCCCCACACCCCTCGAACGTGCCCGTGTCGGGGGCGAGTTCCTCATCGACCGCTGCCCGGTCCTCAGCGGACAGGCACGCGGTTTCCTTCACCAACAGGGTGGCCCGCCACTCATTCAACTGGCCACAATGTAAGGCCGCCAACGTGTGGGGCATCTCCGTGACCAGCGCCCGTGCGAGGCCGAGGAGGCGGCTGCCGCGGGACGGGGACTCATGGCGGGCTAACGCGATCTGCGCCCCCACACCCTTGCCCTGCTCCCCAGCGGGAACCCCGGCCAGAGCCTGGGCCTGGCGTTCGGCCACATCGACAGCCACTGTAATCCGGGCCTGGACGCCTGCGATTGCGGACTTCAGATCCTCCAACTCCCGCAACTGATCTATCAACCCCGCCGCATCCGCCGCTGGCCGCAGGGAGTGGAGGGCTTCGACCAGCTCCCGAACGGAAGATTCACCGCGACGGAAGGACCAGGTAGCTGCGGGAGATTCACCGCCGCCGCGACCGCGACCGAAGGACCGGGTAGCTGGGGGAGATTCACCGCGACTGCGACCGGGGCCAACGGGCCGGGTGCCCAAGAGAGCAGTACCGGCAGGCGAGGACGCATAGTCAGAGACCGGTGACGAGGCAGCGGCGCCAGCCCGAGAAGCAGCCCGGACAGATGCAGGGGTAGAGGTGGGGGCGCCGCCGTCGGGCCCGCCTATCGGACCAGAACCGCCCCGCGGATCGGTTACCCGGGAGGGGATTCCCTTCCGTTGCGGTGATGGAGCTGGACTGCCTTCCATACCTCTATTGTCCCAAACCGCACCGACATTCCTGCGGATTTACAGGCTATGTGGACAAATCTCTCGAACAAATATTCGAGTGAAACCCGGTCACAATGCAGCTGTCAACAGCAGGGCGCTGCGCACGCGGCTTTATGCGCACACCAGCACTCGACATCCGGTACCCGGCTCCCGACACCCGACGTCCAAGACCCGGCACGCGACACCCGGCGCGCGCCAGCATTCGACGTTCAATATCCGACGCCCGACGTCCGGTACCCGGCTCCCGACACTCGGCGCCCGATGACCGGCACTCGACACCCGGCGCATCCGGCACGCGACGTCCAATATCCGGGACGCGACCTCCAACTACCGGCGCACCCGGTGCACCCAGCGCTCGACGCCCAGCACTCGACACCCGGGACACCCGGTGCACCCAGCACTCGACACCCGGCTCCCGACGCCGCGACGCCGAGCACCCGACATCCGAGCCAGGGGCTCAGGCTAGAAGAGGCGCGACTCGACGTCGTCCACGCCACGCATCATGTCGTAATCCAGCGTCAGGCAGTCGATGCCCCGATCCAGAGCCAGGACGCGAGCCTGCGGCTTGATCTGCTGCGCCGCAAAGATTCCCCTGACCGGGGACATCAGCGGATCACGATTGAGGAGTTCGAGGTACCGGGTCAATTGTTCGACGCCGTCGATGTCACCCCGGCGCTTCAGCTCGATCGCCACGGTGGCTCCCGTGGCATCCCGGGCGAGGATGTCTACCGGGCCGATCGCGGTCATGTACTCACGACGAATCAGCGTGAAACCGGCCCCAGCCAGGTGGATCTGCTCAGCCAGCAGGCGCTGTAGATCTGCCTCTACGCCATCCTTGACCAGGCCGGGATCCACGCCCAGATCGTGCGAGGTCTCGTGGATCAGCTCGTGGATGTTGATGACCAGGCGGTCGTCGGTCTTGGCATGCTGTACGTTCCATACCTCGGTCACACCCAGTTCGGTGTCCGCCTCATCGGGAGCGACGATGCGCAGGGTGGCTGGCGGACTCATCCAGTTGAGAGGCTTGTACGAGCCGCCGTCGGAGTGGACCAATACTGACCCGTCTGCCTTGACCATCAGAAGCCGGGTGGCCAGGGGAAGGTGGGCCCGGAGGCGGCCGATGTAATCGACTGAGCACTGGGCTACAACTAAACGCACGTATTGCCATCCAATTCGCTGAGTGGTTTTGGGAGTACCTAAATCGTCCCACAGCGCACAGGGAACCCCTGCCCCCGAAACGGAGGTCAGGGGTTCTGGAGGGTACTTAGTGGCCTGCGGTTGCTGTTACCTGTCGGGTCGCGAGCACGATCCAGACAATGTACGCAAGCACCACCGCACGGTTGAGCAGCCCCACGCCCCAGGTGCCAGTCGAGATCAGGGCGCCCATCTGAACAGCACATACCCACGGCGCATGGGCTGCGGCTGCTGACCAGTAGCGTTCCCGCTGATCAAGACCCCGGCGCAGGTCCCGCCCCACCAGGACCGCCCCGACAGCGAGGCCAACATTGCCCAGGAGAGACCCGACGTCGTGCAGGGGACTCCCGACGGCGAAGACCGCGGCGATGACCAGGCCGGCAGCCGCGACGAAGAGGAGCATGCGACCTATCCGTCCGGCCCGGCGCAGGCGTCCTGGCGGAAGGCCAACCGCCAGAGAGGAGCAAGCGGCAGCAAGCAGCACGAACGCCACGGGCAGAATCCAGCCCTGGTCGCCAAGCGCGTACTGGCTGATGACACTCCAGCCGGGATCGAGAAAGGGGTTCAGGAAGTGAGCGACGGCGAGGGCCGCTCCTGCTCCGATGGCAGTTAGAGCAGCGGCGCGGAGAACCGCCCCTGGACGGTGAGTGGAGCTCACCAGAAGGGGGGTCATGACCCCTGCTCCCGTTCGCGCAGCAGGAATGCCTCGATCCGTGCCAATGCGCCCTGCCAGACCTCGGCAGCGAAGAAGTCCCTGACCTCTGGGACAGGGAAGCCTGACTGCTCAATGGCCATCAGGGTGCCGCCCTCGCCGGACGGCTCAAAGGTGATCTCGATGCGGGTGGTCATCGTCATGCCGTCGGGGCTGCTGCCGGATGACTCGGTGACCAGCCGGTGTGGGCGGTCGATCTCGAGGAAGGTCTGGGTTTCCCTGAACAGGGTGTCTGCATCGGGCCCCCACACCGCTGTCTGTTGTCCTCCAACCCGGAGGTCCACTTCGATCTCCACGATGCCCGGCCGCTCATCAAGGATGGAGAACCAGATCTTCTGTTTTTCGGCGTCGGTGTACGCATCAAACACCTCTTCCGGGGTTGCAGGAAGGATCCGCTCGATGCGGAGGGTCAGGGGAGTGGTGGTATCGGTCATTGGTCTTGTCCTTTCTGGAGGGTGAAGTACGCGTCGAGGCCGTCCAGGCGGCGGTCCCAGAGTCGTTGATAGAAGTTGAGCCACAGCATTGCGTCATCCAGTCGTTCAGTGCCGAGACGGCATTGCCGGGTGCGGCCGACTTTCTCCGTGGTCACAAGCCCGACCTCCTCCAGCACCCTCACATGCTTGGCCATGCCGGTCACTGTGATTCCGGCGGGTTCGGCGAGTTCGGAGACTGTCGCGGGGCCAGCGCCAAGGCGGGCCAGGACATCCCGGCGGGTGCTGTCGGCAAGGGCCGCAAAGGTGCTGTCGAGCAATTCAGAGTGAACCATGTGGTTCAGTATATTTTACTGAACCACATGGTGCAATGTTTTTGGGCGTCTCCGTCGATCTAATTCATCGGGCAGACTTGATCCATGCCGCGTTCCAATCGTCCCCGTCGCCCAGGGAGACCAACAGCTCAACCCGGGCGCAAGGCCGGGCCGGTGCCCGAGATCGATCTTGAGCGGGCGCGTGCCGGCATTCCCAGCCACGAAAGCGCGCCCGACGGCGAGTGGTCAGTACGTCGGATCACCGAGCGCAACGCTGCCAAGGACTACATCTGTCCGGGCTGCCACCGGGTGATTCCCTCGGGCCTCGCCCACCTTGTCGTCTGGCAGGAAGATTCACTGTTCGGTGCTGCCGCCGGCTTGGCCGGACGACGCCACTGGCACGTGAACTGCTGGCGGACCCGTAGTTACAAGTACTGAGCCGACGACGGTGCAGGGTCGCACCGCGCACCGGGTGGCCATCCCGGATTCCCCTAGACTGAAACGATGACTTCGACGCCTTCCAGCTATGACTTCACCGATTCCGACGGCCCAATGGACATCAGGGCATCAACGGTCCTCCCCGCGACCCGCACTGACATCGAGTTGCGGACATCCGACGGGTTGACGCTGGTGGGTGAGTTCGCCGAACCGGTGGACAGGCCGCCCCTGGCCACCCTGGTAACCATGCATCCGCTGCCCACCGCTGGCGGATTCATGGACTCGCACGTGTTCCGCAAGGCATCTTTCAGGCTGCCGGCGCTGGCCGACATCGCAGTGCTGCGCTTCAACACCCGTGGCACCAGTTCGCCGCGTGGCCGCAGCGAGGGCGAATTCGATGGCGGCGCCGCGGAGCAGGCGGACATTGAGGCGGCAGTCGCCTGGGCAGCCGAGCGCCACCCGGAGAACATCTGGCTGGTTGGCTGGTCCTTCGGCACCGAGCTGTGCCTGAAGTACGGTGCCACTGAGCCGATCGCCTCGGCAATTCAGGGGGCAATCCTGTTGTCCCCGCCGCTGCATCGGGCTGGGGACGAGGATCTTGATGCGTGGGCCGCGTCCGGTCTTCCCCTGAAGGTTCTGGTGCCCGAGCACGACGATTATCTTCAGCCAGCCGCAGCCGCGACCCGGTTTGCCCGGGTGCCCCAGGCCGAGGTCATCGGTGTGGACGGAGCCAAGCACCTGTGGGTGGGAGAGAAGTACGCTGCACGGGTTCTGGACGAGATAGCCGATACCGTGCTGCCCGGCAGCTCTGATTCGTTGCCGACCACCTGGACCGGGTCGGCCGCCACCGCTTCCTAGGCTGGCCGTATTCTGTAGCCTGGCCGCATCGTCGGCCGGGCTACTGCCCGTCCTGGCGGGCGATGAACACTTCCTTGAGCAGCAACATCACGGCGGCGGCGGTCGGAATGGCGATGAGTGCGCCGAGCACGCCCAGCAGGCTGCCGCCGGCAATCACGGCGATCACCGCCACCGAGCCGGGGACCGCTACCGCCCGCTGCATGATGCGGGGAGAGATGAAGTACGCCTCGACCTGCAGGTAGGCGATGTAGAGCACAGCGAAGAGCAAGGCGGTCTGCCACCCTGCGGTCAACGCAACGAGCGTGACGATGACAGCGGCGATCAGCGCCCCCACCAGCGGAATGAAGGCCAGCAGAACGACGACGAAGGCCAGCAGAACCGAGAACGGAACCTGGGCGATGGTCATGAAAATGAAGGCAAAGGTGGCGTTCAGCAGGGCGACGCACGCCTGGCCAATCACATAGTTGCCGACGCTGCTGGTGATCTCCTCGGCCAGCGACTCGACCCGTGGGCGGCGTGAGCGCGGGGCCAGGCGGTAGGCCCACTTCTTCATCGCGGGCAGTGAGGCCAGGAAGTACAGGGTCAGCACCAACACGATCAGCGTGCCGAACAGGCTGTTGAGGATGACCGTTCCCACTCCGAGAACGCCGCCGAAGATTCCGCCTACGGCCTCCGAATTGTCGAAGAAGTTGTTGACCTCATCGGTGACCCGTTCCCTCACCTGGAACTGCTCGTCGACCGTCTGGAAGAAATCCGAGTTCAGGAAGTCATCGACAAACCCGGGGGCCCGCTCCACAAACTGGCTCGTCTGGTTCACGATGGTGGGGATCAGGGTTGCGAAGAATCCGGCGATGAGACTGGCAAGGAGCAACAGTGAGACGGCGATACCGGCCGGGCGCGGCACCCGCTTCTTTTCCAGCCAGCGGACGATGGGATCCAGTCCGAGCGCAATGAACAGGGCTGCGCCGATCCAGAGCAGCAACTGGCCCACGTTGGTGATCATGAAGTAGGCGAGGAGAGCCAGGCCTACACCCACGGTGCCCATGAATCCGAAGTGGATGGGGTGGTGGCGCATCGATCGGGGCTGGGAGTTGCCGAACTTCAACCGCTCGTCGGCGAGGGTCACGTCATCGTCGAAGGGCACAGGATCGGGCGTGCGCTCCGGAGGGAACTCAAACCTCAGCCGGGGCTGGGCCCCGGGAATGGGCCTGCGCAACCGGTGCAGGATCGCGGCGAGCAGGCCCGGCTGGGAGGCTTCGTCGGGCGAGCCCGCCGTGTGCCCGTTCGGCACGCGGGGTGGGGCAGTGGGCCGGGGGAGCGGCTCGCCTACCGGAACTTCCTGATTATCGCTCACGCTTTTGTTCTGCTTTCCCAGTAGTGCCTGCGAGGGGTGGCTGTCGTCCAGAGCCATTGCACGTTAGCGAAACACTAACAGGCGAGCCGGACGGGCCCTGCACGGTGACCGGCCCGCCGTCGTGCACGGGACCAGGGTGATTCCAACCGATAGTGACGCCCTCCACAAAAATCCTGCCGTACAGGTGAAGTTAGTTACGATGGAAGGTGAGATCAAGCTTTTGCACAGACAATGGCGCCGCCGGAGACCCGTCGGCGCATGAAGCGTGGCCGTGCTGCGCGCGAGCAACGATAGGTATTTGAGTGCGTTTCAAGATTGCAGTTCCAGCCCTGGTGATCGGAGTGCTGTTGATGCTCGTGGGCATCGCACAGCTTACCTTCTGGTCCCCTTCCGAGACAGTGACAGCTTCGGTGCCGGCCGGGGCCGAGAGCGGTCCGGTGACTGTGATCGACGCGGGCGCCAAGGATCCCGGAGCTGACGACGTCGACATCACTGTCCGCTCGGAGGGAACCTTCACCCTCGCGGTGGGCCGGGCCAGCGACGTCGACGCCTGGGTGGGCGACGCAGCCCACCTTCGGGTGACTGGAATTGACGAGGACGGCCTCCAGACCACGTTCACCGACGGCGAGCAGACGGTCCCGGACCCCAGCGGATCCGACCTCTGGACCAGCGAGGAAAGCGCCGACGGCAGTGTCACGCACCGCTGGCTCGACCCGGCCGACGGGGAGTGGTCCATCCTGCTCGCGTCCGACGGCGAAAACGCCGCCCCGACCGACGTCTCGATTACCTGGCCCAACGAGGAGACCACCTCCTGGGCGGTTCCCCTCATCGTCATCGGTGCCCTCGTCGTCATCCTCGGGATCGCACTGTTCTTCGTCAGGCCCAAGCGCGACCGCCGTCCCACCGTGGAGGGTTCGCGGGCCCACGCACGCACCCTCGAGGCCCGCAACAAGCAGGGCCGGAAGGGCACGGCGCCCTTCAGCGTGGCAGTTGTCGTCATGGGGCTCACTGCCTCCGGACTGGGCGCGGCCCACGCCACCTCCTCAGAGCCAAGTCCCTCACCCGCGGCGGAGGAGACCGAGGAACAGCCGCCGGTCCTGCTCGAAAGCCAGCTGGAGCGAATCCTCGCGTCGGTCGCCACCGTCGTCGCCGAGGGTGACGCGGCCGCCGACGCCGAGCTGCTTGCACCGCGCGCCGCCGAGGCAGCGCTGGCGCTGCGGACCGCCAACTATGCTGTCCGCGCCGAGGCTTCCGACATCCCGGAGCCCACGCCGGTCGCCGCCGAGCCGATCCTGACCACCATGATCTCCTCCGATCCCAGCTGGCCCCGCACGGTAGTGGCCCTCACGCAGTCCGAGGACAATCCAGTGCCTCAGGCGCTGGTGCTGGTGCAGCAGGACCCACGGTCCAACTACAACCTCAGCGCGGCTATCCAGATGCTGCCCGGAACAACCTTCCCCAGCTCCGAGGGCGCGGGCGGCGTGGCTCAGGTCCCGCTCGATAACGCACCGGGTCTTGCCTACGCACCGCAGACGGCCATGAACGCCATTGCGGATTTCCTCTCCGAGCCCGACGGCGACAACGCCGACACCTTCGACGAGAACTCCTTCGCCGATGCCATCACGTCCTTCCAGTCGGAGGTTGTGGCGGATCCAGACAACGACTCGGCGAGGATCACCTTTGTCCACGCGTCGGAACCCGATTACACGCATGCCCTCGCCACCAGCGACGGCGGTGCGATGGTCTTCGGATACCTCAACCACACCTACTCCAGCGTTCCCCGGGGATCCGGTGATTCAATCGATCTTGATGGCACTGTCTACGAGTCGCTCACCGGCGAGACCTCCACCGACGAGGGCATTGACGTGCGCTACGGCGAAGCGGTCATGATGTATGTGCCCACCGAAGAGAGCGGCGAACGCGTCCGGGTCATCGGCGCTGCCCAGCAACTGCTGTCGGCCGAGCTGCGCTAGTCCAGGGCGAGCCCCACGCATTCCTACCCACGAGTAAATGACTTCCAACGAATAAAGGTGGAACCATGAGCATTCCGAACAACCGCGGGCCTCTCCCGCCGTCGTCAATGAACCTGCACGGAGCCGTTGACCTTTCGGCGCTCAAGGCGCGCGCCGAAGCTGCGCGAACGGCGCCCCAGGCCGGCGCACCGGCGGCGGGCAACGGCCAGCCGGCGTCAGCCCCGCCCGCCGGCGGTGCCGGGGCTGCCGGCAGCCCCTATGTGGTCGAGGTCACCGAGCAGAGCTTCCCCCAGCTGGTGCAGCTGTCCTCGCAGGTCCCAGTGATCGTTGACCTGCGGGCTGGCTGGAGCGAGGAATCCTCCCGTGTCACCGCCGCGCTGGAAACCATTGTCGTCGAACACGATGGCAAGGTCCTGCTGGCGAAGGTGGATGTCGAGACGCAGCCGCAGATCGCCCAGGCATTCCAGGCCCAGACCGTACCGACAGTAGTCGCCGTTCTTAAGGGGCAGCCGGTGCCCCTGTTCGAGGGTGCCCTCCCCGAACAGCAGATCCGTTCCTTCATCGACGAACTGCTGAAAGTGGCGGGCGCCAATGGGGTTGCCGGGTCGCTCCGGGAGGGTGCTGACGCGGAGGGTACCGAGGCCGTTGCCGAGGAGCCACCGCTGCCACCACTCCACCAGGCCGCCTTTGACGCCATCGAGGCCGGGGACTATCTCGCCGCGGCGGCTTCCTACCGCCAGGCTTTGGCCGAACAACCCGCAGACGCCGAAGCCAAGGCCGGACTCGCCCAGGTGGAGCTGATGCAGCGGCTCAAGGACGTTGATGCGGCAGCTGTCCGCCAGCGCGCAGCCGACGAACCAGACACCCTTGAGAGCCAGCTGGCCGTGGCGGACCTGGATGTCTCAGGGGGACACGTCGAGGACGCGTTCTCCCGCATCGTGGCCTTCATTGGCCGCACCGCAGGGGAGCCGCGCGAAGCAGCACGTGTGCGGCTGCTGGAACTATTCGACGTCGTCGGCATCGCTGATCCACGGGTCTCCAAAGCCCGCGGTGCACTCGCGCGCGCCCTGTTCTAGATCCGGTTCCCGCTTCAGGGACACAGGTCATCCGGGGGGCGGAAAATCCAGGGCGGTAATTCGTCCCTTTGGATGACGAGGAGAAGACGTCAGCGTTGTTAGCGTTGGGGGATGAGTTCACCCACCCTTCCCCTGTCTCCCGATGCCGCCGGCGGATCTTCAGTTCCGGACAGCCCTGCGCTCGTCATCCGCGGGCTCGCCAAGCGCTTCGGCGAGAAGATTGCCGTCAACGGTGTCGACCTCGATGTCCCGGCCGGGTCCTTCTACGGACTGGTGGGCCCCAACGGCGCGGGCAAAACCACCACGCTATCGATGGCGACGGGACTGCTCAGACCGGACCACGGTCAGGCCTGGGTGCACGGAGTCGACGTCTGGGAGCATCCCCTCGAAGCCAAGAAGCTGATGGGAATCCTTCCCGACGGTGTCCGGCTCTTCGACCGGCTGACCGGCGAGCAGCTGGTCACCTATGCGGGGCTGCTGCGCGGCATGGACCGGGACACTGTCGCCGAGCGGGTTGCCGACCTGCTCCGGGCCCTGGACCTCACCAATGACGCCGGCACCCTGGTGGTCGACTATTCGGCAGGTATGACCAAGAAGATCGCGCTGGCCTCCTCGCTGATCCATGCGCCGTCGCTCCTGGTTCTCGATGAGCCCTTTGAGTCGGTGGATCCGGTGTCGGCCGCGAACATCCGGGACATCCTCGCCAGTTACGTCGGTTCCGGCGGGACGGTCATCGTCTCCAGTCACGTGATGGACCTGGTGCAGCGGATGTGCGACCACGTGGCTGTCATCGCCGCGGGAACCGTGCTCGCGGCCGGCACCGTGGACGAGGTGCGCGGGGAATCGAGTCTTGAGGACCGGTTCGTGGAACTGGTGGGTGGCCGGAACACTGCTGAGGGGCTCACATGGTTGCGCACCTCCTAAGGCTCAAACTCACCCTCCTCCGGAACTCCCTCAAACGCAGCACCTGGGCGCTGATCGGTGTCATCCTGGGCGGCCTGTACGGTCTGGGGATGCTGGGCCTCCTCATTGTTGGTCTGGTGTTCCTCGGCAGCGCCGACCCCACGGTGATCCGCAACGTGCTGGTCATTGGCGGGTCAGTGGTCGTCCTCGGGTGGATCGTGGTGCCGATGGTCTCCTCCGGCATCGATATGACCCTCGACCCGGCCCGGTTTGTCACCTTCGCGGTGCCGATGAGGCAACTGATTATCGGGTTGGCGCTAGGGGCGGTGATCGGAATTCCGGGGATCGTCACCCTGCTGGCCTCCCTGGCCCAGGTGGGAACCTGGATCCGCTACCCGGCCGCCGCCGTGGCAGCCCTGATCTGCGCGGTGTTCGCCGTGCTGCTCTGCGTGGTCGCCTCCCGGCTGGCCACCACAGCCGTCATTTCCCTCACCTCCTCCCGCCGGTTCAAGGACGTCAGCTCGATGGTGATCCTGGTGCCGCTGATTCTGGTGGGGCCGATCATCGCCGGTGTCGCGACAGGTTTTGAGCAGTCCCCGGGCTTTGCCAACGAGCTCGCGGCGATCCTCGGGTGGACCCCGCTGGGGGTTTTCTGGGCGGTGCCCGCCGACGTTGCCGACGGCGCCTACCTCACCGCTGCGCTGCGGTTCGTCCTCGGCGTCGGCGTGCTTGCCCTGCTGGCCTGGCTCTGGCAGCTGAACCTGGCGAGGGCCCTGGTCACCCCCGCCTACAATGCGGTCACCCGGAAGGGAGCCGGCAACCTGGGGTTCTTCGGCCGCTTCCCAGCCACCCCCACCGGGGCGGTGGCGGCCCGTGCGTTGACCTACTGGGCACGGGATCCGCGCTATCTAGGGTCGATCGTGATCGTTCCGCTGGTCCCGCTGCTGATGTTGTTCTTCGCGGCGCAGTCGGGCGACTACACGCTGCTGAACTTCGTGGGGCCGATCATCGCCTTCCTGCTCGCCTGGTCCATTTCAGCCGACATCTCCTACGACAACACTGCGTTCTGGCTGCACCTGTCCACGGGGGTCAGCGGCCGGGCCGACCGGGCCGGACGCGCCTTGGCCGTCGCGGTGATTTCGGCGCCAGCGGTGCTGGTGTTCACCATCGCACCGCTGTGGATCTCCGGTAGCCTCGAAGACCTCCCCATGATGCTTGGACTGTCCATCGGCGTCCTGTTGACCGGCATCGGGTTCTCCAGCGTGGTCTCGGCTCGGTATACCTACAACGTGCCGTTGCCGGGGGAGAGCCCGCTGAAGACTCCACCTGGTACCGGGTTCTCGATGTTTGCCGTCCAGATGATTGGCTGGCTGGTCCTACTGGTGCTGGTCATCCCGGAACTGGGGCTCGCTATTGCCTACCTGGTCACCGGAAACAGTGCCTTCGGCTGGCTCACCCTGCTGGTGGGATGCGTGCTGGGAACCGTCCTGCTCCTCGTCGGGTTGAAGGTGGGCGGACAATGGTACGACCGCAGGGCGCCGGAACTGCTGCAGGCGGTTTCGGTCAACAAGTAGGCAGGTCCTGAAGAACCCGGCCACAACAAGAGGACAGTGGATGGAAGTTGTTATCCTGCCCGACCAGGCGGCCATCGCCACGCTCGCAGCGGATGCGATCGAGGCGCTGGTGCGGCGCAAACCTGACGCTGTCCTGGGGCTGGCCACCGGGTCATCTCCGCTCGGTGTGTATGACGAACTGGCGACCCGGCACCAGCGGGACGGCCTGAGCTTCGCGGCAGCCCACGGCTTTGCGCTGGATGAGTATGTGGGGCTTCCCGCCGGGCATCCCGAGTCCTACCGGGAAGTGATCCGCAGGGAGTTTACCGACCGGATCGACATCCGCCCGGGGAACGTCCACAGCCCCGACGGTGCCGCGACTGACATACCGGCAGCCTGCGCGGCTTACGAGGAGGCCATCCGGCTGGCGGGCGGCGTCGACCTGCAGCTGTTGGGGGTGGGGACCGATGGACACATTGGCTTCAACGAACCGGGCAGCTCTCTCGTGTCACGGACCCGGATCAAGTCGCTGATCATGCAGACCCGAAAGGACAACGCCAGGTTCTTCGGCAGCATCGACGAAGTGCCCCATCACGTGGTGACCCAGGGCCTCGGGACCATCATGGACGCCCGGCATGTGGTACTGATCGCGACCGGTGCCCAGAAGGCCCGTGCCGTCCACGATTTCGTCGAGGGCCCAGTGGCGGCGGTGTGCGCGGCGTCCATTCTGCAGATGCACCCACACGCCACCATCCTGATTGATGATGCGGCGGCCTCGGGCTTGAAACTGGGCGATTATTATCGCCATACTTACGCCAACAAACCCCCCTGGCAGGGAATCTAGGCCGGTATACGCCCGGCAGGATGGTCAGGAAGCAAGGATAGGATGGACGCATGAGTACGCCTGCAGACCCTTTTGACAATGATCCCGGCAACGACCCCCGCACTGATCCCCAGCGTTCAGGCTCCACCGCCACGCTGGAGCGCGAGGAGCTCCGCGAAGAGCTGGAGCCAGGCGATCGCGAACGCCTCGCCCACTACGTCCGCAAAGAGAAGATCATGGAGTCCGCTCTGTCGGGCGAACCAGTGATCGCCCTGTGCGGCAAGGTGTGGACGCCGGGCCGCGACCCGCAGAAGTTCCCGGTCTGCCCGGAGTGCAAGGACATCTACAACGGAATGCGCCCTGGCAAGGACGACAAGGACAAATAGCACCACCTCATGGGAGCGGTCCCCGGATTTGAACTCGTCCCGGGACCGCGGTGGTCCGCGTGCGCGCCTGCCCGCCGTCGTCGTAGGTTCACTAAGGATTCATGACAGATCACCCCGCCCGCCCCGTCACGGGCTCTGAAGCCGACGGCGAGGCAGCGAACCTTCGCCCGCTGACCATCGGGATCATCGCCATCATCACCTGTGCCGCCTTCGAGGCGATGGCGGTGACGACGGCGATGCCTGCGGTGGTCGCGGACCTCGATGGAGTCTCCGGGTACGGCCTGGCCTTTTCGATGTACCTCACGGCGTCGCTGCTGGGCACGGTGATTGCCGGTACCTGGTGTGACCGGGTGGGTGCACGTCCAGCACTCGCCGTGGGCATGTTCGGCATGATCGCAGGGCTGCTGGTCTCGGGTGCTGCGGGTGAGTTCTGGATGGTCACCGCTGGTCGGGCCGTCTCGGGCCTGGGCGGTGGCTTTATGGTGGTGGCTGTCTACGTGATTATCGGGGGAGCCTATCCCCAGCACCGCCAACCGGTGATCTTCGGTTGGCTGTCCGCAGCCTGGGTGCTGCCCTCGCTGATCGGGCCGGCGGTGGCCGGTTACCTGGCGGCAGAAGCCAGCTGGCGCCTGGTCTTTCTCGGGGTGGCACCGATCGTCCTCGCCGCCTTCGCCCTGGTCTGGCCGAAAACCGCTGCCCTCGCACCACCCGAGCCCGGCGCCGGGAACCGGCACGACGGACGACGACGCGCCCTTACCGGGTTGGGGCTTGCCGGGGGAGTCCTGGCAGCCCAGTTTGCTGTCAACCGTCTCGCGGCGCAGGAAATGGCCGATGCCGCTGGGGCAGCTCTCCTGGTGGCGCTCGCCGTCGCTGGCGTGATCGTTGCTGCGGTGACCTTACCCCGGCTCCTGCCGAAAGGGACAGTGCGCCTGGCTCCCGGGCTGCCCAGCATTATTGCAACCCGCGGACTGGTGACGGCCGCGTTCTTCGGTGCTGAGGCATTCCTGCCGCTGATGCTGGTCACCTCCCGGGGGATGGATGAGGCGACCGCCGGGCTGAGCCTTAGCGCCGGTGCGCTGGGCTGGAGCGCCGGGGCTTTTGTGCAGGCACGGGTCACGTTCCGCAGGCAATGGTTGCTGGTGATCGGGGCGTCGGTGCTTTCGATGAGCATCGGCCTGCTGGCGCTCACCTCGGACCCGGTAGTGCCTTTCTGGGTCCTGGTGCTGGTCTGGACGCTGGCTGGCTTTGCGATGGGAATGACCCTGTCGAGCACCTCGGTGCTGGTGCTGAAGCTCTCACCCGCGCAGGAGCGGGGGAAGAACTCGTCGTCGCTGCAGCTCAGCGACCAGCTTGGCGGGGTGGTGGGAACCACTATCGCCGGCGGGCTTTTCGCCCTACTGCGTGACCCGTCCGACCCAGGACAGGTGGGCGTGTTTGTTGCGATTTGGCTGGCTCTGTGCCTCTTCGCGGTTGCCGGTATAGTTGCCGGTTTGAGGGGGGCACTGGGGTCCACCGATGAACCAAGCGCACCCGCACCCAGACACCCGTAGGCATGGAAAGGTCTCTTCTTAAGCGTGAGTAATAACATGCTCTTTGGCGTTGCCCCTGCCACAGGTGCGTCGCTGCCGCCGGCCTACCCGGAACGGGCAGCGTGGGGCACCGCCCCCAAGCTGCGCCAGTGGCAAGAACAGGCACTCGCTAAATACTTCAGTACCGGCCCCCAGGACTTTCTCGCTGTAGCCACCCCGGGCGCAGGTAAAACCACCTTCGCACTGCGGGTCGCCACCGAGCTGGTGGAGCGCGGCACTATCAACCGGATCACCATCGTCGCGCCGACGGACCACCTGAAGCGGCAGTGGGCTGATGCCGCCGCGAGGATCGGCCTGGCCATTGATCCCAACTTCCGGAATGCCGACGGCCGCCACGGCCAGGGCTTCATCGGGGTGGCGGTGACCTACGCGCAGGTGGCCAGCAAACCGATGCTTCACCGCGCCAAGACCGAGGCCGCACGGACCCTCGTCATCCTCGACGAAATTCACCACGGCGGCGACGCCCTCTCCTGGGGTGACGGTATCCGTGAAGCGTTTGAGCCGGCGACCCGGCGCCTGGCGCTGACCGGTACCCCGTTCCGTTCGGACACCGCCGCTATTCCGTTCGTTGAATACGCAGCGGATGCCGACGGCATCCGGCGTTCGAAGTCCGACTACACCTACGGGTACGGCGAGGCCCTCCGGGACCACGTGGTGCGTCCCGTGATTTTCATGGCCTACTCGGGGCAGATGCGCTGGCGTACCAGCGCCGGTGAGGAGATGGCTGCCTCGCTGGGTGAGGCGGCTGTCACCAAGGACATCACCGCGCACGCCTGGCGAACCGCGCTGAACCCGACCGGTGAGTGGATCCCTGCGGTCCTCGCGGCCGCCGACAAGCGACTCTCCGAGGTGCGCCGGACGGTGGCCGACGCTGGCGGGATGGTGATTGCGACCGACCACGACGACGCCCGCGCCTACGCCGGTCTCCTGAAGAGAATCACCGGTGAGTCCCCGGTGGTGATTCTCTCGGATGATGCAAAGGCCTCCGAGAAGATCGAAGAGTACTCGGCCGGCGAGCAGCGCTGGATGGTGGCCGTCCGGATGGTGTCCGAAGGTGTCGACGTGCCGCGGCTCGCCGTCGGCGTCTACGCGACGTCCACGGCAACGCCCCTGTTCTTTGCCCAGGCGGTAGGACGCTTCGTGCGTGCGCGACGCCGGGGGGAAACCGCATCGGTCTTCCTGCCCTCGGTTCCCAACCTGATGATCCTCGCCAACCAGCTGGAGCTGGAGCGGGACCACGCCCTGGATCGGCCAGCGACCGACGAGGACGGGTTTGCCCCCGAGGAAGCGCTGATGGAGGAGGCGAACCGTTCCGAGAAGGCCTCCGACGAACTGACCAAGCAGAAGTTCGAGGCGCTCGAGTCGCAGGCGTCCTTCGATCGGGTGCTGTTCGACGGCGGCGAGTTCGGCACCGGCGGGGAGATGGGGAGCGAGGACGAACAGGACTTCCTGGGCATTCCCGGGCTGCTCGACGCCGATCAGGTGGGAGTGCTGCTGCGGCAGCGCCAGCAAGAGCAGCAGACCCGGCGTGGACGCAAGGGGGGAGCCGTTGCGCCAGCGCCGGAGCCGCTGGTCGTGGATCACCGGATGTTGACCGAACTGCGCGGCGAGCTCGCGAAGAACGTCTCGGCGTGGTCCGCGCGGTCCGGAATGCCGCACGGCGTGGTGCACACCGAACTGCGGAAGGCTTGCGGCGGCCCCGCCGTTGCCCAGGCCAATGAGGATCAGCTGCAGCGACGGTTGAAGAAGCTTCAGGACTGGTTCATCGGCCGGAAGTAGGGCAGACTCTACCGCCGCGTGACCGGGCCGGGGAGCTAGTCGACCGAGACTACTGGCACGCCCAAATAGTTGGCCGCCCCATCACTGAAGTTCAGTTGTGCGTGGGAACCACCGCCCCTGGCATAGACGTACAGTGATGCGGTCACCCGGAGATAGGCCTGGTCCGCACCGAGCAGTTGCGCGTAGTACATGGTCCGCCAGCCATCAAATCGATCATTGATATTGATGTTGTCGTCCGAAATGCTCAGCACGTTTGTTGTTGCCGACGCTTTGTAGTTGTATTGGTAGCCAATTGTCGTCAGATCGATCTTGACTTTCGCTTCCTTGGAATCCCAGAACCCGTCATCAGCCTTCACAATATGGAATCCGTTGAAGGGGACGTAGACGGTGTGGGAGTAGTTGCGGTTTTGCGGTGCCTGGTAGGTGAACCACCAGTCCATGTAGACGGTGAACGAGCCGGCGCCCGTACCGAACAGGCCGGATCCCGCGCCGCTGGCAAAAGTTGAAGCGTCAATGTTCCCCGGGTTGTACCCCTGCCAGTACACCGCCCCGTTCGATCCGTGCAGCGTTCCGTAGTAGGGATAGACCCAGCCGACGGCGCTCGGCTCAGCGGCGAGGCTGCCCCGCACGAGTCCCGGATGGGCTGCGGCAGCGATTTCCGGGGCTACCTCGTAGCCTGACATCTTCTCGACAATTGACTCGGTGTCCTTGGCCGTGTCGGCTGCGAGGTCCTGGTGGGTCTTGTCCTGCGCCGCGAGGGCCTTGGAAAGCTCGTCCGGCAATTCCTTCTGCAACTGGCTCAGCCGGGCGGCGCCGCTCTTCTCCAGCTGTTCCAGCTGGTTGGCCTCCGCCTTCTGCAGGTCCACCACCTCTTCCCGCCGTTCGGCGACGAGTTGCTCGAGTACCTGGTCCACCTCAGTGGTAATCCGTGTCATGGTGTTCATCCTCAATCATTGGTTGAAGGTCAGTTATTGGGTATTGCAGTGGAAATTAAAACTGTACAAAGAGACCGTTATCCGAGTGTTATTTATTCGCACCGAATTTCAAGATGGGGGAACAAATAAATAACACCCGAGTAACGCGAGGAATGGTGTGATCGAATTCGGCTGGACGAACGTCCAGGCGACCAACGGCGCCCGAGGAGCACGACATGTCAGAGGACCAACCGCGACCGCACTGCAATCCCAAGCCCCGCATCCCGATTGCCCTACCCGCTGGCATTTCGGACCCGCGGATGCGGCTCATTGTGTTGCTGAGGACCAAATGGGTCAACGGCACGGTGCTGCACTATCACTTCCTGGGTGGCCCTGCCGCCCAGCAGCAGGCGGTCCGGAGTGCCTTCGCCGAGTGGAAAGCGCTCGGGATCGGCCTGGAGTTCGCTGAGGTGGGCGACCCTGGTGAGGCGGAGATCCGGATCAACTTCGACCAGGGCGACGGGTCCTGGTCCTACCTCGGAAAGGATGTTCTGGGCATCGGGGCCAACGAGCCCACCATGAACTTCGGCTGGGACCTCACCACTGACTACGGCAGGACCACGGCCCTGCACGAGATTGGGCATACCCTGGGCCTGCCGCATGAACACCAGAACCCCTTCGCGGGGATTGTGTGGAACGAACAGAAGGTCTATGAGTACTTCACCGGGGCACCCAACAGGTGGACCCGGGAGCAGACCTTCCACAATGTCCTCCGGAAGATCAATACCCACGAAGTCGAGGGGTCCAACTGGGACCCTGACTCGGTGATGGAGTACTGGTTCCCCGCGGGGCTGATTACCGAGCCCGCGGAGTTCAGTGACGGGTTGACACCCCCCGGTGGGCTCTCGGCGGTGGACCAGGAGTGGGCGCGGCGAAGCTATCCCGGGCTCACCGGGTCCTCCCCAGCGCTCACGCCATTCGAATCCGTGTCGTTGTCACTCGCCCCCGGGGCACAGGCCGACTTCGTGATCGACCCGCCGTCGTCCCGTTCCTACCAACTCGGTACCTTCGGCACGGCGGATACAGTGCTCGTGTTGTTCGAGGAGATCGACGGTGAGCCACGGTTCCTCGCTGGCGACGATGACAGTGGGGAGGACCGCAATGCGCTGTTCAGCGCGAGACTGATCCAAGGCAGGAGATATGTGCTCAGGGTCCGGCTGTACTGGGCAGGACAGTCGGGTCAGACAGCCGTCATGTACTGGTAAGTGGGGCCTAGTCCACCAGTTCGACGCCGGCGTCCTCAAGTTCCTCGAGGGCGGTCTCGACGCCGTCGGGATGGACTCCCCGGGTGTAGCGCAGCAGCACCGCGGTGCTGTAGCCGGCCGCAACGGCGTCCAGGGCCGTTGCCCTGACACAGAAATCAGTGGCAAGGCCCACTACGGCGACCTCGTCGACCTCGCGTTCACGAAGCCAGTCGTCGAGCGTGACGGGTTCGTCAGGCGTCAGATCGTCGAGGGCGCCGAGCTTCTGCTCTCCGGTCGGCACTTCGTCCTCCGGGGCAAGGACCCCTTCGAAACCCGAATAGGCCGCCTCGAACTGTCCCTTCCGGAACACTGCCTCAACGTTCTCGGTGTCCAGTTCCGGGTGAAACTGGGACCCCTTGGTGTCAGCGACGCAGTGCACCGGCCAGGAGTGACGGTAGTCGGGGGTGTCCGAGAAGTGCGCTCCAGGATCGATATGCCAGTCCTGGGTGGCGACGATGTAGTCGAACTCCCCACCTTCAGCGTCGATGAAGTCGCTCAGGCGTGCAGCGACGTCGGCGCCTCCGTCGACTGCTAGGGAGCCTCCCTCACAGAAATCATTCTGGACGTCGACAATAATCAGGGCTCGGGTCATGGCTCCTCCTCATACTCGGTGGGAATGGCAGGTTCTCCGCGTTGCAGCCGCATGACGGAACCGGGCAACTCGGTCATTGACGCGCTGTGGTGGGCCACGGCCCGCCGGACACCCTCTGTGCCGGTCCAGCCGGGCAGGATCTCGCCGTTGCTGACGAACTGCTGCAGCAAAGGGCGGTCGTTGCCGTCGTCGTGGGGGGATCGGCCGATGCCCACCACCTCGGCGGTGGCGGTGCCTGCGTCGTCCAGCCGACGGAGGGCGTACTTGCGCCCACCCCGTGAGGCCTTGTTCAGCGCGGACTTGGCGACCGAGACGAACTCGCCGTCGTCGTCGGTCCTGCTTACCAGCTTGTAGACGAGACCCGCCGTGGGAGCTCCCGACCCGGTGACCAGTGAAGTGCCGACGCCGTAGGAATCCACCGGTGCAGAGGCAAGCGACGCGATCGCGAACTCGTCGAGGTCGGAGGTCACCACGATGCGCGTGGTGTGGTTGCCCAGGTCGTCCAGGAGCTGGCGGACCCAGCGGGCCTGGGCCACCAGGTCGCCGGAGTCGAGCCGGACCGCACCCAGCGCCGGACCGGCCACCTCGACTGCCGTCCGGACACCCCGTTCGACGTCGTAGGTATCGACGAGCAGCGAGGTGCCGGCGCCGAGCGCGGCCACCTGCGCTGTGAAGGCGTCCCGCTCGGAGTCGTGAAGCAGGGTGAAGGAGTGGGCGGCGGTACCGACCGTCTGCACGCCGTACCGCCGGCCCGCCTCAAGGTTGGAGGTGCTGGCGAAGCCGCCGATTACCGCGGCCCGCGCGGCCGCCACCGCAGCCTCTTCCTGGGTGCGGCGCGATCCCATCTCGATGCAGGGCCGCTGGCCGGCCGCGCCAGTCATCCGGGACGCGGCAGAGGCGATCGCACTGTCGTGGTTGAGGATGGACAGCACCAGGGTTTCCAGGATGCAGGCTTCGGCGAAAGTGCCCTCGACAATCAGGATGGGGGAGTGCGGGAAGTAGGCTTCGCCCTCGGCGTATCCCCAGATGTTTCCGCTGAAACGGAAGTTGGCCAGCCAGTCCAGCGTCATGCTGTCCACAACTGACGCTGAGGACAGGTGGTCGAGCTGCTCCGCACCGAAGCGGAAGTTCTCGAGGCTTTCAAGCAGCCGCCCGGTTCCGGCAACCACGCCGTAGCGCCGTCCTTCCGGGAGTCTGCGGGCAAAGGCCTCGAACACTGACTTCCGGTGGGCTGCCCCCGAGTGCAGGGCGGCCTGCAGCATGGTCAGCTCATAGTGGTCCGTATACAGGGCGGTGTTGGCCCGGGTGCTGATGACCGGGGCGGCGTCGGTGGGGCTCACAAGCAAAACTCTAGCCCCTCTGCACCCTCAGATACCCGGACTCTTCAGGTGGTGCCCGGTCCTACAATGGTTCTATGACAGTTGGCACCGCTCCGGACACCGAACGCCTCGAGGAAACGGACCAGCTGACGGCCAGCGACATCCCCTGGGTGGTGATCGTCTGGAACGATCCCGTGAACCTGATGAGCTACGTCAGCTACGTGTTCCAGACCTATTTCGGCTACAGCGAAGCCAAGGCGCACAAGCTCATGATGGAAGTCCATGAGGCGGGCAAGTCGGTGGTGGCTGGCGGAAGCCGTGAGGAAGCTGAACGAGACACGCTCGCCATGCATTCTTACGGGCTGTGGGCGACGTTCCAGAAGTCCGACGAACCCTAGCGCCTGCCCCAGCTCACCCGAGCAACCACTATTTTCGATGTTGACTGTGCGTTAAGGAGATTTTTTGGCCAAGGCATTCAAGGCAACCCGCCGAGGGATCATCGGCACCCTGGACCCGGGGGAGCGGCAGCTGCTGCGCAAGCTGTTCGAGGACATCATTGAGCTGCTGGAGCCCGCCGAGCCCGCCGACGCCGATCCGCTCGCCGCGATGGTCGGGGTGGACAGCGTCGCCGTTGCCCCCTCCGACAGTGCTGTCCGGCGGCTGCTGCCGGATGCGGTCCGCAACGACGACGACGAGGCGCTCGAGTTCCGCCGGCTGACCGAACGGTCACTGCGGGAAGACAAGATCGGCACCCTGCGCGGCAGCGCCTTGCTGCTGGAATCCAGCCCGATGACCCTGAGCGCGGACCAGGCGCGGCTGATGGCGCGTGCCCTCAACGACGTTCGGCTGGTCCTCGCGGACCGGCTGAAGATTGAATCCGACGAGGATGCCGCCCGCCTCCACGAGATTGACGACGTCGCCGACGCCGACGACGTCGAGACCTACCTGGCACTCGTCTACAACTTCGCTAGCTGGCTGCAGGAGTCACTGATCCAGGCCCTGTTTGGGCTCAAGGACAAGTGATGATCCTGCCGGCGCGCTCCCGCGCTGTGACTAATTGCACTGGCCGCGGGTTCGTCTAATGGCTGTCGCACGTCTTATGGTCGGTAGATTATGACCAACGTCCCGGGTGAGATTTCATCGCTGAAACGAACCGAGGCCCCGATCGGTATCTTCGATTCGGGCGTCGGGGGGTTGACCGTCGCCCGCGCCGTCATCGATCAGCTGCCGCGGGAGTCGATCCTGTACGTCGGGGACACCGCTCACGGCCCCTACGGGCCGCTCCCCATCGCCAAGGTCCGCGCACATGCGCTCGGCGTGATGGATGAACTGGTCGACTCCGGAGTGAAACTCCTGGTGATCGCCTGCAACTCTGCCTCTGCCGCGGTCCTCCGTGACGCCCGCGAACGCTACACGGCGCGGTACGGCATCCCGGTGATCGAAGTGATCCAGCCAGCCGTCAGGCGTGCCGTCGCGTCCACTCGCAGCGGAAAGATCGGTGTCATTGGGACGTCCGCGACGGTGGGCTCCCGTGCCTACGAGGACACGTTTGCCGCCGCGCCGCACCTGTCCATTACCTCGGCCGCCTGCCCCGATTTCGTCAAGTTCGTTGAGGCGGGGATCACCTCCGGTCCCGAACTTCTCTCCACGGCGCAGCAGTACCTGCAACCGCTCAAGCGCGCGGGGGTCGATACCCTGGTGCTGGGATGCACGCATTATCCGCTGCTGACCGGGGCAATCTCCTATGTCATGGGGGACGCGGTCACACTGGTTTCCAGCGCCGAGGAGACCGCCAAGGATGTGTACCGGGCCCTGATCTCCCACGATCTGGAGCGGGTGGGGGATTCCCCGCCGAAGCACCATTTCGTAGCTACCGGAGACGCCCAGCGCTTCGGGGAACTGGCCCGTCGCTTCCTCGGGCCCGAGGTGCTCAGCGTCGAACACGTGGACCACGTGGCAGCGCAGTACCCGACCGGGAGCATGGCCCGGATCACCCCCGAGATGATCGCTACCGCCCGCGCCGACGCATTGGGGACCTCCCGCCCATGAAGTTGACCATTGTGGGCTGCAGTGGCTCCTTCCCCGGCCCCCAGTCACCGGCGTCGTGCTATCTGGTCACCGCCACCGTTCCCGACGGCGAGGGCACGAGAACCTGGCGGATCCTCCTGGATCTGGGCAACGGGGCACTGGGGGCACTGCAGCGCTACATGGACCTTCGCGACATTGACGCAGTCTTTCTGAGTCACCTTCATCCCGACCACTGTATGGACCTCTGTGGCCTTCACGTCGCTGTGCACTGGGACCCCAACGGCTGGAACCGGCCGCGCATCCCGGTGTGGGGTCCCGGGGGAACCGCGGACCGGATGGCGACCGCGTACGGCCTGGAGCTCGATCCGGGGATGCACGAGGACTTCGACTTCCACCAGTGGAGCTCCCGCGGCTCCGTGACCGTGGGCCCGTTCAAAATCACCCCGTACCCGGTGCTGCACCCGGTTGAGGAGGCCTACGCCCTCCGCGTCGAGGTGGCGGGGGAGAATCCGGGGGACCCACCGCGGGTGCTGACCTACTCCGGTGACACCGACGCCTGTGAGGGGCTGATCGAGGCTGCCTCCGGATCCAATGTTTTCCTCTGCGAAGCCGCGTTCCACGAGGGCCGCGACGACGCGATCGAGGGTGTGCACCTCACGGGCAGGCGCGCCGGGCAGGTGGCGGCAGCGGCGTCGTCGGACCGGCTGCTGCTGACCCACATCCCGGTCTGGAACGACGCCAACCGGACTGTAGAGGAAGCCAGGACCAGCTACCAGGGCGACCTTGCTGTGGCCGTGGCGGGCGTGTCCTACGAGATCTGAGCGCAGCTCGCCCCCGCCCGTAGAGCCATGCCCCGTAGACTTGACCCCATGAATCCCGCAAACACTTCCTCCACTGCCGCTGCCCCGCTTCGGGCCGACGGTCGGACCGCAGACCAGCTCAGGCCCATCACCATCACCCGCGGGTGGTCCACGCAGGCTGAGGGCTCTGCCCTCATCGAGTTCGGTAACACCCGCGTCCTGTGCACCGCCTCGCTGACGCAGGGAGTTCCCCGCTGGCTCAAGGGCGAAGGGAAGGGCTGGGTGACAGCTGAGTACGCCATGCTGCCGCGAGCCACCAACACCAGGTCGGACCGTGAATCAGTCAAAGGCAAGATCGGTGGCCGGACCCACGAAATCTCCCGCCTGATCGGGCGGTCCCTCCGTTCGATCATCGACACCAAGGCGCTGGGCGAGACGACCATCGTGCTGGACTGCGACGTCCTGCAGGCCGACGGCGGCACCCGGACCGCCGCCATCACCGGCGCCTATGTGGCGCTGGCCGAGGCAATCCGCTACGCCAAGGAAAACAAGCTCATCGCTGCCTCGGCCCGGCCCCTCATCGACACGGTGGCAGCTGTCAGCGTCGGCATCATCGACGGGGTCCCCATGCTGGACCTGCCATACGTCGAGGACGTGCGCGCCGAAACCGACATGAACGTGGTGGTGACCGGCAGCGGCAAGTTCGTCGAGGTGCAGGGCACCGCTGAGGGCGCACCCTTCGACCGGGACGAGCTGGACGCGCTCCTGGATCTGGCCCTGCTCGGTACCTCCCAGCTGACCCAGATCCAACTCGACATTCTCGCCGAGGGCGCAGGTGCCTGAGAGCCCCGAGGCAGCCTCGCGTCCCGAGGGAGCCCGGCTGGTCCTGGCGACCCGCAACCCTGGCAAGCTCCGGGAACTGCGGGAGCTGCTGCGCGGGAGGGTCCCCGGTCTCGATGTGGATACGCAGGTGATCGATGCGCAGGCAGCGGGAGCGCCCGACGTCGTCGAGAGCGGCACCACTTTCGAAGCGAACTCGCTGCTGAAAGCACGGGAAGTGGCCGCCGCGACCGGGCTCGTCGCCGTCGCCGACGATTCCGGCCTAGCGGTCGACGTGCTCGGTGGAGCTCCGGGAATCTTCTCGGCACGCTGGTCAGGGCGCCACGGCGACGACGAAGCCAACCTGAGCCTGCTGCTCGCGCAGCTGGGCGATATCCCGGCTGAGCAACGGGGAGCGTCGTTTGTCTGCGCGGCAGCGGTGGCCCTGCCCGACGGCACCGCCCACGTCACCAGGGGTGAGCTGAAAGGTTCACTCCTGACGGCACCGCGAGGCACCGGGGGATTCGGCTACGACCCGATCCTGCAACCACGCGGCATGCAGGTGAGTTGTGCCGAGCTGACCCCAGCGGAAAAAAACGCGATCAGCCATCGGGCACAGGCCTTTGCGGCACTGGTGCCGCACCTTGTCGATGCCCTGAGCTAGCGCGGCGCAGGCGATAACCAGGATCGTAAGGCAAACTTGATCGGGATATGACTACTCTCCTGCACTCGACTTCCCTCCCCGCAACACTTGGCGCACCCTCAGGCGGAGGATCCTGGCTGGATTCCATCTCCGACTGGGCCGTGTCCATGATGGAAACCATTGGCGCGCCTGGCGCGGGGCTGGCGATTGCCCTGGAAAACCTGTTCCCACCCCTGCCCAGCGAGGTCATCCTGCCGCTGGCAGGCTTCACCGCGAGCCGAGGCAGCTTCACCCTGTTCGAAGCCATCTTCTGGACAACCGCCGGATCGGTGGTCGGCGCCCTCGCGCTCTATCTGCTCGGGGCCTGGCTGGGCCGCGACCGGATGCGTGCCATCGTTTCCCGGGTGCCGCTGGTGGACCTGCAGGACGTGGACCGGGTCGAGGCCTGGTTCAGCCGCCACGGGTACAAGGCGGTGTTCTTTGGCCGGATGATCCCGCTCTTCCGAAGCCTGGTGTCCATACCCGCGGGCATTGAACGAATGCCGGTCTGGAAATTCCTGGGACTGACCACCGCTGGAAGCCTCATCTGGAACTGTATTTTCGTCATGGCTGGCTTCTATCTGGGAGAGAACTGGCATGTGGTCGAAGCCTACGCGGATGTTTTCCAGAAGATCGTCATCGTGTCGGTCATCCTGTTAGTCGGTTATTTCGTCATCAGCCGGATCATGAAGATACGGCGCAACCGCGCAACGCATGACACGCCTTGAGGACGTCTGGCCGCTTTTCGGCCTGCAGATCTCCACGCCCCGGCTCACGCTGAACCCTGTCCGCGATGAGCAGCTACCAGGCATGATCGACGCGGTCCTCGCCGGTATCCACGATCCGGCAGTGATGCCCTTCGGTGTGCCCTGGACCGACGCGCCACGCGACGAACTGATCAAGGGCACGGCGCGGCACCAGTGGCGGCAGCGCACCACTGTCGAGCCGGAGAACTGGACCCTGAACCTGGCGGTGTGTTGTGGGGGACGGGTGATCGGCGTGCAGGACCTCTCAGCACGCGACCTGAGCATCCAGCGTACTGTGCATACCGGTTCGTGGCTCACCCAAGCCGAGCAAGGGAAGGGGCTGGGTACCGAGATGCGGTCTGCCGTCCTGCAGTTCGCCTTCGATTACCTGGGTGCCAAGTGGGCCGTCTCTGATGCTGCCTCCTGGAACGCGGCGTCGTTGGCGGTGTCCCGGAACCTCGGCTATGTCGCCAACGGTGTTACCCGGACGGTCGTCCGACCCGGCGAAGCCACCACGATTCATCACGTCCGCCTGGCCGCAGAAGCCTTCGCCCGGCCCGGGTGGTCCATTTCGGTGGCGGGCTTCGACGCGGCGCGCTCCACGCTGATCGCCACCTAGGCGTCGCCGACCGAAATCCCAGCGGGGCGACAGTGGACGCAAAGCCCTTGTACAGATGCGGCGGGTTGTCTGAGGCATTTGTACAGATGTGGCGGGTCCGAGGGAGTGTCACCCACCAGTGCTGCACAAACGGTTCCGACGTCGTCGCGCTGGCGGTTGCTCACCCGCCAGTGCTGCACAAGTCGTCCCGACGTCATCGCGCCCCCGAGGGCCCAGAAGTCACTTTCAAGAGGCATTGCCACGCATCCATTGCGGTTGTATGGTTAGTTACATAAGTAACTAACCAACTGACCAACTAACGGTCAACGGAGGGCCGAGATGATCGACGACAGTAGGCCCATCTTCTTGCAGATCGCCGAGGAGATTGAAAACGAAATTGTCGAGGGGACACTCGCCGAAGAGGCACAGGTCCCATCCACCAACGAGTTTGCCGCTTTCCACCGCATCAACCCGGCCACCGCTGCCAAAGGGGTCAACCGGCTTGTGGATGAGGGCATCCTGTACAAGCAACGGGGAATAGGAATGTTTGTAGCCACCGGGGCCCGAGCCGCGCTCCTGCAGCGCCGGCGGGACCGCTTTCTTGATCAGTACGTACGACCGTTGGCCGTCGAAGCGCGGAAACTGGGAATCAGCCCCCACGAACTTGCCGAGATGGTCCGGAGCAGCGAATCAGTTACGGGAGGTACGCCATGACCAGCGTCATCGAAACCCACAATGTGATCAAAACCTATCGCAACTCCACCGCACTCGATGGGGTGAACCTCTCCCTGGAGCCAGGGAAAATCTACGGCCTGCTGGGCCGCAACGGGGCGGGCAAAACCACCCTCATGTCTATGCTGACGGCGCAGGGGTTCCAGACCTCGGGAAGTGTCCGGGTGTTCGGTGAAAGCCCCTACGAAAACGATCGGGTCCTGAGCCGGATCTGCTTCATCCGCGAATCGCAGAAATATCCCGACGCCTTCACGCCGAAGCACGCCTTCCGTTCGGCCGCGCTGTTCTTCAGCAACTGGGATCAGGTACTCGCGGACCGGCTGGTGGATGACTTCCAGTTGCCGCTCAAACGCTCGATCAAGAAGCTCTCCCGGGGGCAGCTGTCCGCCGTGGGCGTGATCATCGGATTGGCTTCGCGGGCTGAGCTCACCTTCTTCGACGAACCCTATCTCGGCCTGGACGCCGTGGCCCGCCAGCTGTTCTACGATCGGCTGGTCGAGGACTACGCGCTGCACCCCCGCACGATCGTGCTGTCATCGCACCTGATCGACGAGGTGGCCAACCTCCTTGAGCATGTGATCGTGATCGACAAGGGTCGCATCATCATGAATGACGACGCCGAGAGCATCAGGGGCTCAGCCTTCACCGTGGTTGGATCAGCGACGGTGGTGGGGTCGTTCCTCTCCGGCCGGGAGATCCTGCACACCGACAACTTCGCCTCGCTCGCCTCGGTCACTGCCCTTGGTGTCCTCACACCGGGGGAAAAACGGGAGGCAGCCGAGCTCGGCCTGGAGTTGGCCCCCGTCTCGTTGCAGCAGTTGGTGATCCGTCGAACCCTCGCTGCAAGCACCGGGGATCTGAATGCCGTGGCCAACCCTTCACTGGAGGTATCGCAATGAACCGCATTGTCAACGTCATGCGGATGCAGCTGATCAACCGATGGACCTTTATCGGCATTCCCGCGGTGATCCTCGTCGCGTCCTTCGGATTGAGTTGGTTGATCTGGTCCTTGGTTCCCTATGAGGGAGCGAAGTATTCGGGTGGTTCCCAAGCCATCATGTGGTACTTCCTGGCGCTGGGAATCCAGTCGCTCACCATGACCTTTCCGTTTTCACAGGGGCTGAGCATCAGCCGCAAGGCCTTCTTCCTCGGAACCCTCGGACTGTTCTCGATCATCGCGGTCGTCACGACGGCGCTCTATTACGTGTTGAGCCTGATCGAGGTGGCGACCGACGGCTGGGGAGTGAACGGCAGGTTCTTTGCTCTCGAATGGATCGCCGAGGGATCCGGATTGCCGATGATGATCTTCTACTTCACGGTGATGATGGTGCTGTTCCTGATCGGTTTCTGGGCTGCAACCATCTACGAGCGGTGGCAGACCACCGGGCTCCTCGTCACGGGGATCGGCGCCGCGCTGATTGTGGTGGGCCTCGTCTTCTACATCACCCGGGCCGAACTTTGGGGACAGGTGGGACAGTTCCTGGGCAGCCAGTCGCAGCTGAGCGTCGCGGGATGGCTCGCCGTCGTGGGCGTCGCCCTGGCGGGAGGATCCTATCTCACCCTGCGGAGGGCGGTTCCCTAACTCCTGGGCACCAACTCCCTTTGCAGGTCGATGCCCGGCTGGTGCAGCCGGGCATCGAGTCCCACATCCTGGGCCGCGGCTACATTGGCCGGATTGTCGTCAACGAAGGTGACCATCCCGGGTTCCACCGCAAGGTCCCGCAGGACGTGCTCAAATATCTCCCGCTGCGGCTTCACCAGTGACAGCTTCGAACTGAAGTACCTGCGCTGGAAGTAGCCGGTCCAGGAGGCCTGCTCGAACCGCGACACCATCGGGGCCGGCATGTTGGACAGCAGCGCCAACCGGGCGCCCTGGCCACTGAGTTCCTCCAGCACATCGAGGGTGTCCAGATTGAAGTGGGACCACTGGTTGGCGTCAAGAGTGTCGAGCAGGTCTGTCCGTGACTCAGGGACCTCCCGACCGGTGACCAGCGACCAGTATTCGACCGAGGTATACCGGCCCGCGTCGAATTCCAGCCGGTGCTGCCAGTAGGGCGACCCAGGATCCATGAGAGGGACGCCCGCAGCATCCTCAAGGTTCAGCCAGTCCTCAGGGGTGGGCGCGTCGGTGATCACCATGCCGTAGTCAAAGAGGTACCACTGTGTGTTTCCCATACTTCAGGGTAGGGGAATGTGGCAGGTATCTCCCGGCGCGCGGGTGAACGTTGGGTAAAATTCAGTGCTGCGCCCCGTAGCGTTGACCGGGTGGGAATTGAGTTCACGGCCATCGACTTCGAGACAGCAAACGGGTTCCGCGGTTCGCCGTGCGCCGTGGGTCTGAGCAAGGTCCGGGACGGCAGGATTGTGGATGAGGCCCACTGGTTGATGCGGCCCCCCGTAGGCCACGACCATTTCGACTGGCGGAACGTCCGGATCCATGGCATCTCCCCGGAGATGGTGGCTGCGCAGCCCCGCTTCGGCGACCTCTTCCCCGAAATCGGCGCGTTCATTGGCGACGACGTGCTGGTGGCCCACAACGCGGCATTCGACATGGGCGTGATCAGATCGGGACAGGAAGTCTCGGGGATTGCCGGTCCCGCCTACAACTATTCGTGCACGGTAGTGCTGTCGCGGCGGAACTATTCGCTGCCGTCCTACTCGTTGCCGTTTGTCGCAGAAGCGGCCGGCGTCCCGCTGGTCAACCACCACGATGCGGTGGAGGACGCCCGCGCCTGCGCCGGGATCATGATTGACATCGCCCGGATGAACAACGCCGGTAGCCTCGAGGAACTGGCATCGATCCAGCGGCTCCCGTTGTCCACCCAGGACGCGTATGTGCCCGGCATGAATGAGGTGTCGAAGGCGACCCGTGGGGCGCTGGCCCGCGGGGCGGCCGCTGTCCGCACAGGACCATCGGGATGGCCTGACGAGGGGCTGAACCCGCCGGCGAACGGCGCAGCCGACCCCGCCAACCCGCTGTACGGCCAGACAGTGGTCTTCACCGGCACGCTCGGCATGCCCCGCCCGCAAGCCAAGGAACGGGCTGCATGGCTGGGGGCGCAGCCAGCGAGCACAGTCACCCGCCGCACCACAGTGCTCGTGGTTGGGGACGGATTTGTGGCCTCCGACCTGCGGAACGGCCGGGTCACTGGGAAGGCGCGGCGGGTCCTTGACCTGCACGAACGCGGCCAGCGGATTGAGGTGCTCTCCGAGGCTGAGTTCCTGCAGATGACCGAGGGCCGCTGGCCGGCCGACAGTCCATAACCGGTACCTAAAGGCTCAACTGCACGCCGGTGAGTTCCTGCGAGGCGTCGATCAGCCGCGACGCCGTGTTGCGCTCGCGGGCGTGTGATTGCGCCGGGACAAGTGCCGGGTTGCCCCGTAGCTGGAACCATCCCTGCGGCCCGCAGTAGGACCCATTGCCTACCGCAGCATCGGCTACCGCGCGGACCAGGGGCCACGCCCCGGTGTCCTTCCCATGGGAGACGGGTGCGAGGATGCGGCGTTGCGGGGCGGGCGAGGTGTTATTCAGCCCGATGCCCGGACGCTGGGGTGTGAGCATGTCCAGTGCCAGGCCGGGGTGGGCGACAATGCTCTGTACCGGGCTTCCCAGCAGATGCAGCCGGGCAGCGAGTTCGAAACCGAAGGTCATGACAGCGAGCTTCGACGTGGCGTAGGCCCGGGGGTTGTTGTACCTCGCGGGCATCAGGTCCGCGGTATCCAGGCGGACCCATCGGTGACTGATGCTGCCCAGGTGAACCACTCGCCCACGTGCCGCGGTGAGGGCGGGCAGCAGGCCAGCGGTCAGGGCGAAGTGGCCCAGATGATTGGTCCCGAACTGCAGTTCGAACCCGTCGGCGGTCTGCTGGCGGCCAGCGGCCCCCACCACCCCGGCGTTGGCCAGCAGGGCATCGATGGGACCTCTCGCGGACAGCAGGTCCACCGCCCGTCGTACGGAGTCCAGGCGGGCCAGGTCGAGTTCCTGGAACTCGACCCGCGCCTCCGGAACCTGGTGCCGGATCGCCGCAATCGCTGCCCTGGCCTTCTGCTCGTTCCGGGAGGCCATCACAACGCTCGCACCGGCGGCTGCGAGCTGCTCGCAGGCAAAATAGCCGAGTCCGGCGTTTCCGCCGGTGACGACGACCGTGCGGCCGCTCAGGTCAGACAGGTCGGTGGGGTTCCAGTTATCCATTCGACAAGACTAATTCCCCAAGCCCAGGCGCATTGACCCAGGGGTACCGGGCAGGCGACAGCGTGCATCGTGCGTCACGCTCACCCGGCCGAGGTGGTGTCCACCAGCAGCCGGGCCATGGAGGTGACGACGTCGGCCCCCTCCAGTGCGGCGGCCCAGCTGTCCGGGAGCCCGTCCCGGCCATAAAGCGCGCCCAGGATGTTGCCGGCCAGCGATCCGGTGGTGTCGCTGTCGCCGTCGTGGTTGATTGCGAGTGCAATCGCGGCGCGGAAGTGCTGTTCCGGCCCGGCAGCGGCTTCGCTGGCCAGGACCGCATAGACGGCGATTGCGAGTGCCTCGTCAGCCGTCCAACCCCCGCCGAGGGCAGCGCTCATCTGTTCCGGTGAGCCGTCGTCGTCGGCCAGCCGAACCGCCGTCTCAAGGAACTCGGCCAGTTCCGCGACGTTGGAGATGTGCGCCCGCGCGACCGCCGCGGAAACTGCTTCCCGCAGTGACATTCCCTGGCGCACGATGCCATGGATCAGGACCGCCACCACCGCTGCCCCGTGCAGGGCGGCGGGGTGGCCGTGGGTCAGGGCGGCAGCGTTCATGGCCAGTCGATCGGCTACCTCCACCGGAATGTGCGGCACCAGCCCAAAGGGTGCGGAGCGCATCACGGTGCCCGATCCCTTCGCCTCGGAGTTCACCGGCCGGGACAGGGTTCCCATTTCCCCGCCGCGCAGACCACTGAGGCAGGCTGCGCCGGGCCGGCGACGGTGCCGGAGCACCGTCTGGGCATCGATCCAGCGGGGCGGGGCGATGGGAGCCGACGACGGTGGCGTCTCACCCTGCGTCGCTAGCCAGCGGAGGTAGGCCAGCCAAAGACACGCCGTCTCGTCGGCGGCCACTCCCTCGTTGGCCCACTGAATGGCATCCACGAGACCGTCGACCGTGTAGAGGGACAGCTGGGTGTCGTCCGAGAAGCGAAAGACCCCGGACAACTGGGTGGGGGAGGTCAGCCCCGCCGGGCCATAGGCGGCCCTGATCGACTCAAGATCGAGGGTTTCGACGGCGAAGCCGAGCGCATCGCCGAGCGCGCCGCCCAGCAGGCAGCCATGGACACGGTCGGAGAAGGTGGGGTCGGTCAGCACCACAACAGTCTAGTGTCGGGTAGTGTTCTACTGCCGCGCCCACTATGGCGCCCGCTCTCAGCGGGCGTTCAGCAACAGGTGGAAGGCTTGACGGGTTTGCCCGACCGCACAAGACGGTCCCGGCAGCCAGCACGGTCCCGACAACAGCGTCGGCCACAACTTCAGCTTCTCCCACAGCTCAAAGGATTTCGTCCACCATGACGCAGACATCACTGCCCACCACTGAACAGCACGCAGAACCGGAACCGTCCGGCCGCGCCGCAATGATCAGCGACTTCTCCCTGGTGGCCCGGTCCCTGGCCGAGGCCGCCGGCTCATTCCTCCTGGTCCTGGCCGGTCTCGGGGTCACCATCCTGAACACCCAGACGGGGGTGCAGCCCACCCTCGCGTTCGGGCTGGCCCTGATCGGTGCGATTGTCGTCTTCGGCTATGTATCGGGCGGTCACTTCAACCCGGCGGTCACGCTCGGCTCGGCCATCGCGGGCAAGACCTCATGGACCTCGGTGCTGCCGTACATCGTGGCGCAGGTTGTTGGCGGCATTGTCGCTGCTGTCTTCATCTGGCTGCTCCTGAGCGCCAACCAGCAGTTCGCCGGAAGCGTCCAGGCGCTGTTCGCCGTCTCGGCCAACGGCTACGCTGACCATTCCCCGACCCAGTTCGCGCTGAGCAGCGCCTTCCTGGCCGAGGTGGTCGGCACCGCGATCTTCGTGGCAGTTGTCATCGGCGCGATGTCGCGGACCGCCACCGGATCGCTGCGCAATGCCGGCGGCCCCTTTGCCATCGGCCTGGTGTACGCGGCGCTGCTGACCTTCCTGCTGCCCATCAGCAACGGATCACTGAACCCTGCCCGTTCCACTGCCGCAGCCATCTTCTCCGAAAGCTGGGCCATCGAGCAGCTGTGGCTCTTCTGGGTAGCACCCATCCTGGGCGCGGCAATCGCCGGACTGATCTACCGCAGCACCGATCTGTTCGCCGGGCGCACGAAGGGTGCAAAGCCGGCCACGGTGACCGACGCCCCGGACACCAGTGCGGTTTCAGCTACTCCCGCCGATGGCACCCAGGCCTCCGCCACGCCGGGTGCCTCCCCGGCTTCAGCTTCTTCGCCAGCTACTGACCGGTACCCCGCCGACCACGCGCGCACCGGCCACCATGCTGACGAGGGGCAAGTGGACCGCCCGGCAGGCACCGACGACGCCCGCGCATTCTTCGACGAATCGGACGAACGCCGCGACGAAAAATAGGCCACCCAGCGGGCAAAGTCCGCACCGCCGGGTGCGCTCCGCAGGAATGTCGGTGGGGGCCGGTAGCTTGGAAGCATGAGGTTACTGCACACATCCGATTGGCACCTGGGACGGTCGTTCCACGGTGTGGGCACCCTCCAGTCGCAGCGGCTCTTCATTGATCACCTCGAGAAGTCGGTCCGTGAGTTTGAGGTGGATGTGGTGCTGATTGCCGGCGACGTCTACGATCGGGCGCTGCCCAGCGTGGACGTCGTCGGCCTCTTTGACGAGGCGCTGGAACGCCTGACCGCCGCCGGCGCGCAGGTGGTGGTCTCCAGCGGAAACCACGACTCTGCCACCCGGCTGGGCTTCGGCGGTCGCATCCTGGAACGCGGGGGAGTGCACCTGCGCACCCGGCTCGAGGATATTGCCCGGCCGGTCATTTTTCCCCTGGACGACGACGGCGCCGAGCTCGCTGTGTACGGCCTGCCATACCTCGAACCACGGCTGGTCGCGGAAACGCTCGGTGCCGAGGCCCCCAGCCACACAGCCGTCACCCGTGCGGCGCTGGACCTGGTTCGCTCCGATCTGGCGCACCGCCGGTCCGCAGGACCCGTCCGGTCGCTGGTGATGGCCCATACCTTTGCCAGCGGCGGCATCACCTCGGACAGCGAACGCGATCTCAGCGTAGGAGGGGTGGGAGCCGTCCCCCTGGATCTTTTTGAGACCTTCGACTATGCGGCGCTGGGGCACCTGCACGGTCAGCAGCAGCTCGCCACGAATGTGCGCTACTCCGGTTCGCCCCTGCCGTACTCCTTCTCCGAGGCCCGTCAGTCTAAGGGCGCGTGGCTGGTGGAGATCGGCCCTGAGGGGCTGGGTGACGTCCGCGCCGTCGAATGGCCCGGCTACCGTGAGCTCGCGGTGCTGACCGGCGAACTCGAAGAACTGCTGTCGGATCCCCGCCACGAATGGGCCGAGACCGCCTATTGCCACATCACGCTGGTGGATCCGGACCGGCCCAGCCACGCCATGGAGCGGCTGCGCAGCCGCTTCCCTTCGACCCTGGTCCTGGTTTTCGAACCACTGGGTGACCGCCAGAGCGCCGCCCAGACCTACAGCCAGCGGATTGCCAAGGCCACCGACGACGTGGACGTGTGCTGCGGGTTCCTCGATCATGTGCGGTCCCGACCAGCGAGCGAGAGCGAACGCACAGTGCTGGCATCTGTCCTGGAAACCGTTCGCTCGGCAGAGGTGGAACGGTGAGAATCCACCGCCTTGAACTGCAGGCCTTCGGCCCCTTCGCGCACCGGCAGGAGGTCGACTTCGATCGCCTGGGCGCCCATGGGCTCTTCCTGCTGAACGGTCCCACAGGGGCCGGAAAATCAAGCGTCCTCGATGCGATCTGCTATGCGCTGTACGGGTCAGTTCCGGGTGCCCGCCAGGGAGCGAAGAGGCTCCGGAGTGATCATGCACCGGAGTCCCTTGCCCCCGAGGTGGTCTGCGAGTTCAGCGTGGGCGGCCGACGGCTGGAAGTGATTCGCAATCCCCAGTGGAACCGTCCTGCCAAGCGCGGGACCGGCACCACCCCCGAGCCGGCGCGGACCCTGTTGAGGGAGAAGATCGACGGCGAATGGGTGCAGAAGTCCGCCCGCAATGATGAGGCCGGCGGCGAAATCCAGGCCCTGCTGGGAATGGACCGTGAACAGTTCACCCGAGTGGTCATGTTGCCGCAGGGCGAGTTCGCCGCTTTCCTGCGCTCCGATGCCAAATCCCGGCGGGACCTGCTCCAGAAACTCTTCGCCACCGACCGGTTCGAGAAGGTCGAACAGGTCTTGTCCGAGCGTGCCAGGACGGTCGGTGCCCGGGTGGCCGAGGCTGAAGCGGGGCTGACCCACATTCACCGTCGTGCGGTGGACGAGGTGCAGCGCTACGCGTTCACCGACGATGCGCCGACGGACGGGACAGCACCGGGAGGGCCGGCAGCGGCAGGGGGCGTTGACGGCGACGAGAGTCCCCTTACCCTTGCCGACCTTAGCGGCCGGCTCGAAACCGTCCTGGAGAACGCCCGACGGCAATCGGACGAGGACTCACGGAACCGGACACTGCTGACGCAGCAGCATCAGGAAACCCTGGCTGCCTACACCCGTCGGGAAGCGCTGGGAGCCTTCCGCGCCGCCGAAGAGTCACACGCTGCGCAACGCGGGGAGGCTGGGGACTTCCAGACGGCGGTGGACCGGGACCGTAAGGCACGCATCCTGGAGAGCGGACTGCGCACATTGGACCTGGCGGAGAAGGCATTACGGCTGGCAACAGGCCGGGCGCAGGAGGCAACCCGCGCGATGGCCGGCTCGCCGGTCGCGAGTTCCCGCCTCCCGGACCGTGAAAGCACCGGCCAGGAGGACGAGCTCTCCGCGACTGCAGAAACCATCGCCATGCTTGATGCAGCCTGCACCGCAGCGATGTCGGAACTCGGCGTCCTCCGTGCCGCCCTGCCGGAAGAACAGCGGCTGCAGAGCCTTGAGCAACGGCTCGCTGATTCATCGACCGAGCTGCAGCGCATCGACGCAGCCCTCGGGGAGTGCGCGGAGTCCCTGGTTGAGGTCCGAGCGCAGACAGCACTGGTCCAGGCGGAGCGGGTCGAACTCGAACGGACAGTCAATGGGACATCGGCGCTCGTCGAGCGGGTGGCGGAGGGTGAACGGCTCCTGGCGACCATCGCCGCGCTGGACGCAGCGCGGGCGAAGATGGCGAGCGAAGAGGACCGGTACTCCGCAGCCGAACGGCGTTTCCTCGAACTCAAGAGCATCTGGCTGGAGACCCTCCGGCAACGCCTGGAGCAGTCAGCAGCAGAACTGGCGGCCGGCCTCACCGACGACAGCGACTGCCCGGTCTGCGGCAGCCGGTCCCATCCGCACCCCGCAACGGCCGACGGCGCGAGCCTGATCACCCACGAGCAGGAACAGGCGGCACAGCAGGAGCAGCATGCCGCCGAACAGGTGGTGGAAGGTCTTCGGCGGGTGCGCGACGACGCCGTCCTGGATGCCGCACGGCTGCAGGCCCAGGGCGGGGACCGCGAGGTGGGTGCCGTCCGGGAGGCTCTCGAAGCTGACACCGCCCTCCTGGCGGAGGCCGTTGCTGCCGAGAAGGCGCTGGAGCGTGCGACCGGGCGACTGACCGCTCTGACTGCCCGGGAAGAATCACTCACTGCCCAGCACGCCGGGTTGGCTACGGCCCAGGCCGAGACCCGTACCTCAAGGACTGGACTGCAGGAACAACTGGGTGAGGTGCACCAGCGGCTGGCGACCCTTCGCGGGGAGTACGAAACCCTTGCCGAGCGGACCGGTGAGTTGGCGGCAGCACACCAGGCAATGGCCGGCTGCCGGGACGCCCTTCAGGATCTGGCGCGGGCCAGTTCCAGCCGGGAGCTGGCCTATGCCACCCTGTCCGAGGCGCTCGTAGGTTCGGCCTTCGACCACCCCGAGGAGGTGCGGTCGGCACTGTTGTCCCCAGTGGAACTCGACCATGCCGAGCTCTTCCTCGCCACCTACCACCGCGCCGGAGATCGGCTGGAGGCCGACCGAGCACGCCCCGACATTGCCGGGGCACTCAGGGACGAAGCGGCGGGGTTGCCGATCGTGACCAGCGAAGAGGTCGCCGCCGCAGCAGCAACGGAGGCAGAAGCCGCTGAGCGGGCCACCGCTAGCCTGCTCAGGCTGCGGATGGTCCAGGAGTCAACGCTGCAGCTCGACCGCTATGCGACCGAGCTCACCCGTCAGGAGCAGGTGGTGCTGCCGCTGCTGCAGGAGCGTGACCTGATCAAGTCCCTCGCCGACACCGCGGCCGGAGGCGGAGAAAACTCGTTCAAGATGTCCCTGGGCACCTATGTCTTGGCGGCGCGCCTGGAGCAGGTGGCCGACGCCGCCACCGAGCGTCTGCTGGCAATGTCCGACGGGCGCTACGCTCTGGTGCACAGTGATGCACTCTCAGGAAACCGGAAGTCCGGTCTGGGCCTGAACGTGATCGATGGGTGGACCGGAAACCGGCGGGATACCGCTACCCTGTCGGGCGGTGAGTCCTTCATGGCCGCACTGGCGCTGGCGCTCGGCCTGGCCGACGTCGTCCAGGCCGAGTCGGGCGGAATCGAGATTGAGACCCTCTTTGTCGACGAAGGGTTCGGCAGCCTGGACGAGCAGTCCCTGGAGCAGGTCATGGACGCGTTGGAGGGGCTCCGGGACGGTGGCCGGATGGTGGGACTGGTCAGCCACGTTGCGGAGCTGAAGCAGCGTATCGGTGCCCAGCTGCAGGTCGTTAAGGAACGCGATGGGTCCACACTGCACATCGTCGACCAGGTCCCAGGCCAGGTGCACCCCCCAGGCGTGCTGCAGACAGTGTAAATTGGGCTTGTTGACCGGGTTGGGCGCATCGGGAGGGGGGACGATGCGCGCTCAGTAGTATCCGGAAAGACCACACCATGACAACACCCGCAGTAGCCGGCAGCCGGCTGGGACGCTTTGGCCGTCTCCCCGCCTTGGCCGGATCATCCTTCCTCACCATCGGTTTCTTCGCACGGCTCCCGCTGGCCATGCTGACCGTCGGAGCCCTCACCCTGGTCACCGCAGCCAGCGGATCCGTGGCTACCGGCGGATTCGCCGCCGGAGCTGTGGGCGTGGGCTCGGCATTGGGCGCACCGATCCTCGGGTACCTCGCCGACCGCACCGGGCAGCGGCCCGTCCTGCTGATCTCGGCAGCACTGAACACCGCCGCCATCATCTGGGTGGTCGCGTCGAGCTACCTCGTCCCGGACTTCTCCGGAGCATCAACAGCAATGATTCTGGCCGCAGCGTTCGGTATGGGTCTGACCTGCCCCCAGATCGGGCCACTGGCGCGGGTGCGCTGGATCGCGCTGACCCGACGCTCCGAACCCGGTGACCTGGACACGGCGCTGTCCTATGAAAGCACCGCTGACGAGCTGACCTTCGTCCTTGGGCCAGCACTGGTGGGACTCCTCGCGAGCCTGATCGCTCCCTGGCTGCCGCTGACCCTCGCCGCCGTGCTCACCGTCGTGATGGTGAGCGCCTTCGCCGTGCACAGTACCGTCCAGGCGGTCGTCCCGCTCAGCCGCCGGCCCCGTCGCGCCCCGGAGGGTCAGTCACCGCCCCTTCGTGGCGCCCCCGGCAGCCGACGGTTCTGGTTACTGGTTCCCCTGCCCGTGTTCGGAATGGTGGCAATGGGCACCTTCTTCGGCTCGACACAGACAGCGCTCATTGCCTTCGCGGGAGAATTCGGTGCGGCGACCTCGGCCGGCCTGCTGTACGCGGTGATGGGTCTGAGCTCGGCGGCCGCCGCCCTGTCGGTGGCCTACTGGCCCGCACGGTTCTCGGCGTCGTGGCGCTGGATTCTCTCAGCGGGAGGGATGAGCCTGCTCACCCTGTTCCTCTTCATCCCGCAGGAGGTCCCCCTGATGCTGCTTGTCTTGCTGGTGCTCGGCGTCCCGGTGGGACCCACCATGGTCACCATCTTCAGCATCGGGTCCATGGTGGCTCCCAAAGAGCTCATGGGCACCGTCATGACCCTCCTGGCCAGCGGAATAGTCGCTGGCACAGCGATCGGTGCTTCGGTGGCCGGGACCATCGCCGAAGCCGAGGGATTCAGTGCGGCCTTCGCAGTTCCTGTCGCCGCTGCCGGTGCCCTGCTGCTGCTGGGCGTCGTCTCCCTCGCGGTTCCCCGCCAGCAGCCCGCGGACTAGCTCATCCGGAGGTCAGCGCAGCTGATCCTCGATGATCCGCGCGCAGTCAAGCAGGCGGGCGCCAAGTTCTGCGGGGGTGTGAAGCGAACGGATATAGACGACCGCCACCGCCGCCGGCGGCTCGCCAGGAATCCTCACCGGTACGGCCACCGACGACACCCCATCGATCACCTCGTCGTGGCTCACCGCATAGCCGGTGCGTTGGGCGGTGCGGGCATCGGCACGGTACGGCTGCCCCGGTGCGCAGCGCTCCCACGCCGGTTCGGAGAGCGCCGACTGGATGGCTACTCCCGGCGCCCCGGCGCTCACCGGGTGGCGGGTGCCGGGCCGCTGGGCCACTGTGGCTCCGGTGTGACGGGGTTCCACCGCAACGAGCGTCACGCACTCCTGCTGGTCGAGGACAACCACGAAGGCGGTCATGCCCAGCGTGTTCGCCAGCTGGGTCAGCTCTGGGAGGGCAGCTGACTGCAGATCGCTCGCGACGCCCCGGGCCAGGACTGCCAGGCCGGGCCCGGCCTTCACCCCTCCAGCCGCATCACGGACGACCAGCGAATGATCCTCGAGCGTCCGCAGGATCCGGTAGGCGATGGAGCGGTGAACGCCGAGACGCGACGACAGCTCGGCAATCGACAACGGTGAACTCGCTTCGGCCAGGATCTCCAGGGCGCGAATACCGCGGGAGAGGGTCTGCGAGTGCGTTGAGGCTGCCACCGCAGTCCCACTCCGGGCACTCTCCACGGCGGTCCCTCCTGGCGCTTCGACTGTCATCTCGGTCACTTCCGGTCAATATTTCACTATCTGAATGAAATGTTCAACTATAGAACAGCTAGGCTGGAAAGGAGCCAACGAGCCCATCGAAGGAGTCCCGCAATGATCGCGTCACCGCAGAACTGGGGTGCGGCTGGTGACGGTTTCGCCGCCCGCCGCCGCTCGCTCAACGCGCCCCGCGCGCACCACTTCAGGGGGAGCCTCGGCCGGTTCGCCACCGGGGTGGCCATCGTGACGTTCGACGGCGCCACCAAGCGCCACGGGATTACCGTCAATTCCTTCACCTCGGTGTCGATGGACCCGCCGCTGGTTCTGGTGAGCATTGCGCGCAGCACCAAGGCTCACGATGAACTGGCCGGACGTCCCTTCACCGTCAACATTCTCGGCGCCGAGCAACGCTCGCTCGCCATGCATTTCGCGGGCCGGCCCACCAACGAGCCCACCTGGCTGGAGGGCACCACGGCGCCCCGCCTGGCCAATGTGCTGGCCTTTTTCGAGTGCACGCCCTGGGCAGCGTACGACGGCGGTGACCACACCCTGTACCTGGGGGAAGTGCAGGACTTCAACTACCGCAAGGGCGATGCGCTCGCGTACGCCAACAGCACCTTCACGACCATTCCGGAGAACCAGCTGGGAATGGAAGACCTGCTCTAGCGGGTTGCACCACCGGCAGCACAATCAACAGCCACACCTCACGGCAACTGGAGCACAATGGGAATCCGATCCGGCACGCAGTACCTGGACAAGCTGAACTCCATGCGGCCGCACGTGGTCATCAATGGCGAGACGGTCAGCGAAAACGTCGCCGACCACCCGGCGTTCCGGAACGTCGCACGGACCTACGCCCGGCTCTACGATCTGCAGCACGATCCTGACTACACCGAGCAGCTCACCTACGTCTCGCCGACGAGCGGCGACCTGGTGAACGCCTCCTTTCTGGTGCCCCGGACCGTTGCGGATCTTCAGCGGCGCCGAGCGGCAACCTCCTGCTGGGCGGAGTACTCGCACGGGTTTTTGGGCAGGACGGGTGACTATATGAACGGTTGCCTGACGGCGCTGAGCACCGCCGAAAAGTGGTTCGCGCAGGCGGATCCGATGTTCGGCGAGAATATCCGCCGGTTCTACGAGCACTGCCGGGAGAACGATCTCCTCACCACCCACACCCTCATCCCGCCGCAGGTCAACCGGTCGGTGGCCGGGTCCGAGCAGCTGGGTGGCCAGCTCTCCGCCCGGATCACTGAGGAGCGCGACGATGGAATCATCATCAACGGGGCGCGCATGCTCGCTACCATCGCACCCATCGCCGACGAACTGCTGGTGTTCCCCTCCACCCTGTTGCGGGGAACACCGGAGGATGCTCCGTACTCCTATGCGTTTGCGCTGCCGAGCGACACCGAAGGCCTGAGGTACCTCTGCCGTACCTCGCTCTACAACGGGGGATCGACGCACGACGAGCCGCTGGCGTCGCGTTTTGAGGAGATGGACGCCGTCGTCGTCTTCGATAACGTGTTTGTGCCCAATGAGCGGATCTTCATGCTGGGCCACCCGGAGCTGTGCAACAGTTTCTACTCCGACACGGGCGCCGGAGCGCTGATGACCCACCAGGTGGTCAGCCGGACCATCGCCAAGAGCGAGTTTTTCCTGGGCCTGGCATCGGAGCTGTCGCAATCGATCGGCATCGACGGTTTCCAGCACATCCAGGAGGATCTCGCCGAACTGATCCAGACGGTGGAAATCGGCAAGGCCCTGATGCGGGCATCGGAAGTGGATGCGCAGCGCAACGACGACGGCGTCATGCTGCCGAAGTGGACCACCCTGAACGCCGCTCGGAACTGGTATCCGAAGGTGGCTCAGCGGTTCCCCGAGATCATCAGGAAGTTCGCCGCGAGCGGCCTGATGGCACTGCCCGGGGAAGCCGATCTGGCCAGCGCGGCGTTGCCGGACATTGAGCTATACCTGCAGGCGAAGACCCTCACCGGACCCGAGCGGGTGCGGCTGTTCAAGCTGGCGCACGACGCGTCGATCTCCGGGTTCTCCGGGCGCCAGGCCCTGTACGAATACTTCTTCTTCGGTGACCCAGTGCGGATGGCCGGAGCACTGGTGAAGAGCTATGACACGGCGCCGGTGCAGGCGCGGGTCCGTGAGTTCCTGAACCGTTCGGACTGACCTGGCCTGACTGGCGACTAACCGCGACGGGCTGCGCCGCCGCCCAGGTACTTGATAGCCCGGACCCGGTCGGCTACTTTTGCGCTATCGGTCTCACCAGCGATGGGAGAGAACCGTGTCCGGCACCGGGTCAGAGTCCACCAATCGATCGTCGTCGGGCACCGGATCAGGGCCCGTTGCCCTGGCGGTGGCCGCGGTCCTGCTCGGCGGGTACGCCGGGCTCATAGTCACCGCCACGCCGTCGTCGGCGGTGGTGATCGACGAGCGTATCCCGTGCGCCGAGCTCCTCCCACCGGACTACGCCGAGGCTTTCGCCGGTGCAGGCTACGAACTTGTCGACCTGGGTGAGGATCCGTCGGGGGATCCCAACGACCCCTTCGTCGCCAACGGCGGAAGCAGCTGCCGGTGGGGGATACCCCAGTCGGACATTCTTGAACCCTTCAGCTACTCACCGCTGGACGACGCCGCCGCGCAGGAGCAGCGGAACCGACTTCTGGGCGAGGGGTACAGCCAGGAACAGACCGACGACGGCCTCATCCTCCGGCCGCCGCCCGAGGAGGGCTTCGGCAACTTCTTCCCGGATTACCAGTACGTCTTCACTGATGGCTTCTGGTTCAACGCGGGCAGCCCTGAAATCATTGCCCAGATGCGTGAGACGGTCGACGCCGCGGAACCACCTGCCGAACCCGAACCGGAGCCCACTGTGGAACCCGATCCGCTGCCGGAAGTCACCCAGCAGGAAGTACTGGTTGAGGAACCGGTTACCGCGCTCCTTCCCGACCAGCCGCCCGAAATCCAGGTGTTCGGTGCAGCTGAACCGTCGGTCCTGAGCGGGCTGCGCCCGGTCGGAGACGTGGTGCTCACCCCCGCCGTCGTCACGGGCACCGTCACAGTAGCGGTCATCTTCGCCGCAATTGTCGGACTGCCCGGCAAACTGATGGAACAGGCCCTGGCCGGGAACTGGGACCGGATCCGGCGTCATCTCACCCCTCTGACCACGCCCCTGCACCGCTGGCGAGAATCACCGGGGGCCCGGACCGTCACAGCCAGGCTCTCCGCCGCACCGCAGTGGGCCGCCATCGCAGGCGGTGTGGTCATCGCCAGCATCCTCTCGGGATTCATTGACCCGGAGTTCGGCCTCAATCCCGGGTCGCTCAGGATGTTCCTCTCCTTCGCCGTGACCTTCATGGTGGAGGGTCTGCTCGGGCTCGCGGTGATTGCCCTCATCCTGCGGAGCAGAGGTGAGACCGTGGGGTTGCACCTGAGGTATGGTTCCTTGCTGGTGATCGTGGCGGCAGTGGTCCTCAGCCGGGTAACTGAATTCCAGCCCGGCGTGGTGTTCGGCCTCATCATTGCGCTGAGCTACGCATCGACCGGGTCCCTGCGGCGGGAGGCCGCACTCACCGGCGCGGAGGTGGGGTACGTCCTGGCCCTGGGGATCGGGAGCTGGCTCACCTACAGTGAGCTCACTGAACGCAGCGGCGCATCGCCCGGGCCGCTGGATGTATTTGTCATCGAGACGGCTGCCGGCCTGGCCATCGGATGCCTCGCCGCGCTGCCCCTGGTCCTGCTGCCGTGGCGCGGCCTGCCCGGAGGCACGCTGTATGCGTTTAATCGCCGGCTGTGGGCGGCCAGCTATCTTGTAGCCAGTCTGACCTTCGTCGTCGTCGTGATTCCCTTCCCTGAAAGCTGGCAGGCAGTCGAAACGTCACTGATCACGTGGATCGCGCTGTACCTGGTGTACGCGGCGATGGCGGTGTTCGTCTGGTGGTGGTTGACCCATCTGTGGCCTGGAACCGATGATCCCGCCGAGCCGGAAGCGCTGGACCCGGAGCTGGAGGGTCGCCGGTAACCTGCCGGGGTGCTGGGGTCGCCCTTCCTGACCTCTGACGGCGACGTTCCCGCGGGGTGCACGGATTAAAGTGACAGGGGGTAGTATGATCAGCGTCACAATTACCGAACGTTCTGTCAGTAAATAGTCCGCCCCACCCTGGAGTACACAATGACGTCTTCTTCAACCAGCGTTGGCCAGACCAACCAGCGCGTGACCCGCGAGGAACGCAAGGTTCTCGCGGGGACCCTGGTCGGCACCACCATCGAGTGGTACGACTTCTTCATTTTCGCCCAGCTCACCGCAACAGTCCTGGCGGGGCTTTTCCTGACCCCGCTGTCGGAGTCCAATGCGGGCCTGGCCCAGATTCTCTCCTTCGCCCTGATCGGTATCAGCTTCCTGTTCCGTCCGCTCGGCGCCATCGTCGCCGGCCACCTGGGCGACCGGATCGGCCGCAAGGCAGTCCTGGTGATGACCCTGCTCCTGATGGGCGGCGCCACCGCGCTGATCGGCCTGCTGCCGACCTACGCTCAGATCGGCATGTGGGCGCCTATCCTGCTCATCCTCTTCCGTATCATCCAGGGCTTCTCGGCGGGTGGCGAATGGGGCGGTGCGGCCCTGATGGCTGTAGAGCATGCACCGGTACACAAGCGTGGACTCTTCGGTGCCTACCCGCAGATCGGCGTCCCGATCGGCATGATCCTGGCAACCAGCCTGCTCCTGCTGCTGCGCACGGTCCTCACCGAGGACGAGTTCCTCGCCTGGGGCTGGCGGATTCCGTTCCTCCTCTCGGTGGTCCTCATCGTGGTGGGCTACCTGATTCGTCGCTCAGTCGCCGAGAGCCCCGTGTTCAAGGAAATGGCCCAGCGCAAAGCTGAGAGCAAGGCGCCGTTGCGCGAACTGTTCAAGAACCACACGAGGAACGTACTCCTGTCCGCCGCCATCTTCATAGGCAACAACGCGGCTGGCTACCTCCTGATCGCCTTCTTCATCTCCTACGCGACCGGACGGCTGGGTCTTCCCATCACCGACGTTCTGCTCGCGACGGTGCTGGCCTCGTTCGGTTGGCTCATCTTCACCATGGTGGGTGGCTGGCTCTCCGACAAGATCGGCAGGGTCCGCACCTTCCAGATCGGTTACGCCTGGGTCTTTGTCTGGATGATCCCCATGTTCATGATGATTGACACCGGTGACATCGTGCTCTACGGCATTGCGCTGTTCGTGCTGACCATCGGACTGGGACTGTCCTACGGGCCCATGTCCGCCATGTACGCCGAGATGTTCCCCGCCCAGGTGCGGTACTCGGGCATCTCGATCGGGTACGCCCTCGGTGCGATCCTCGGTGGTGCCTTCGCCGCGACAGTGGCACAGGCCCTGCTCGAGGCATACGAGTGGTCCGGGTCGGTCGCAATCTACATCATGGTGCTCTGCGTGATTTCCTTCATCGGGGTGAGCCTGGTCAAGGAAACCAAGGGCGCACCCCTGGGTGTGTCGCACCACTAGCGGGACCAGCCCAACCTCAAGAGGCCGGAAGCGGCGGGAGAACTCCCACTGTTTCCGGCCTCTCGTCTTGCCGGACAGTGTTAACCTAGGTCCATGCCAGAGATGCCTGAGGTGCAGGGGCTAGTTGATTTCCTGCGACGGAAGTTGATTCCCGACGACGGACCCCCCGCCATAGTCGCCGACGTTGAAGTCGCATCCTTCTCGGTGCTGAAGACGGCGCAGGTACCGGTGCGCGCGCTCACCGGCGAGCCGGTGCAGTCAGCTCACCGGCGCGGGAAGTTCCTGGTGCTTCAGATCGGCGGGAAATACCTCGTGATGCACCTGGCACGGGCCGGGTGGCTCAGGTGGTCCGATAATCTCAGCACCACGCGGCTAAAACCAGGCAAGGGGCCGATCGCGTTGCGGGTACGGTTCGCCCACGGCGGGGACGACGCCGGCGCGGGCGACCAGCCTGGTTTTGATCTGACCGAGGCGGGCACCCGGAAGTCGCTGGCAGCCTATCTGGTGGAGCATCCCGACGAGGTGCCCGGGATCGCCCGTCTGGGGCCGGACGCCCTGGACATGGACCTGGACTCCTTCGCGGAATTGCTGAAGTCCCACGCCGGCCAGATCAAGGGCCTCCTGCGGGACCAGTCGAAGGTGGCGGGAATCGGGAACGCGTATAGCGACGAGATCCTCCATGCCGCCCGTCTGTCGCCGTTTGCCCACGCGAACAAACTGGACGACGACGCCGTCGCTACCCTGCACGCCACGATGCGGCAGATGCTGCAGACGGCCATCACGGCGGCGTCGGGAAAGCCAGCCAAGGAACTCAAGGACACCAAACGGGAGGCGCTGCGGGTCCATGCGCGGACCGGGGAGCCCTGCCCGGTGTGCGGAGACACGGTGCGTGAGGTGTCCTTCGCGGATTCCTCGCTGCAGTACTGCCCCACCTGCCAGACCGGCGGGAAGCCCCTCGCCGACCGGCGAACCTCCAAGTTCCTGAAGTAGCGAGCCCGCAACCTCGTAGGCTGCGGGCTCCGTCGCCTACGGGCGCAGGGGAGGGGAGACAGGTGCTCCGGTCGCCGATACCCGGCGGGGGCGGAACCGGCGAAAGCTATACACGATCAGGGAAATGGCGATCACGCCCGAGCCGATCATGGTGCCGCCCGTGACCCACCCGCCAGGAAGCCACCAACGCTCCTCCAGTGGCCACCATCCGGGTGTGGGTGGCTGCAGCCCCCAGATGACACCGATCGTCATCAGGATCAGGGCACCCAGGACGCTCAAGGCGATACGGGGCCAGGTCTGAACTCCCAACTCCGCCGCGTGCAGGGCGCGCGCCTTGATGGGGTGCAGCAGCCGGTCGGCCCATGCGTACCGCAGGGACAGGATGGTGAGCCCGGCAGCGAGCATCAGGAGACCGGGGCCGGGCAACACCAGTGCTGCCACGCCCAGAACCACCAGGGTCCACCCGCCCACTTCGATGGCGACCCGCCGTATCCACGGGTGAACCCGATCCGACTTCATCATGGAATTAGCTTCCCATACTCGGCAGGCAGGCGGGCGCGCGGCCGCGACCGGCACAGCCCCACCGGCTAGATGCTGGACACCGGACCGCCCAGAACGGAAGGATGACCCCATGGGCAGACTGATCTACTCCATCATGAGTTCGCTGGACGGCTACATCGCCGATGAGGCGGGCACCTTCGACTGGGCTGTCCCCGACGAGGAGGTGCTTGACTTCATCAACGACCAGGAGCTCAAAGTTGGTACTTATCTTTACGGGCGCACCACGTACGAGATGATGACCGGCTGGGAAACCGATGATAGCTACGCCGCACAGTCGCCGCAGTCAGCGCGTTTCGCGGGCATCTGGCAGGGGGCTGAAAAGATCGTCTACTCCACCACGCTGGCCGACGTGTCGACCCGGCATACCGGCCTGCGCCGCGCGTTCGACGCCGACGAGGTCAGGCAACTGCTCGACGGCGCCACCGCCGACGTCAACATCGCTGGGCCCACCCTCGCCGCCCATGCGTTCACCGCCGGGCTGGTTGACGAGATCCAGGTGATCGTGGCGCCGGTGATCGTGGGCGGAGGAACGGCGTTCTACCCGAAGGCCCACGTGCCCCTGGTGCTGCGCGACAGCCGCACCTTTGGAAACTCGATGGCCTGGCTCCGGTATGAGGTCGTTAGGATGGCAGGACGAGTCGAATAGCAACCAGAAGGAGCGCCATGACTGAGCAGCCTGACCACGAGGACGCGAACGCCGACGAGAAGTCGAAGGGCCCCGACGGCACCATCCCGGAGTCCGAGGACGGCGTCGGCGCAGGAGTCACCGAGGATCCATCGAGCTTTGAGCCCGAGGAACCTGCAGAAGAAGAAAACTAGCCCAGTCTCGGCGCGTGGGCCGGTGGTGCGGGGATGTACACCTTGCCGGTGATGACGTTTCCGGTCACGATGCCACCGGTCATCACGCCGCCGGTCACCGGCTCCGACGCGTCTGCGGGCTCGTCGGAGCGCGTGCCGATCAAGGGCCTGAGCACCTTGCTCTCGTCGGCATCGAGTGCGTACTCCCGCAGGACCAGGGCCACTTCATGGGCATCGGGACGCTGCTGGGGATCGCGCGCAGTCATACTGGTGAGCAGGGTGCCCCACACCGGTCCCAGCGAGTCGGGAACCTCCGGGTCGCGCAGCAGTCTGGCCACCGCGGCTTCGACCACCGCACCCGGGAAGGCCTTCTGACCGGTGAGGCACTCCAGCAGGACCAGGCCGAGGGAGTATATATCGGACTTGGCATCGACTACCGAACCGTGCGCCTGCTCCGGGCTGAGGTAGTTGGCGGTCCCGATGGTGGCTCCCGTGGCGGTAGCCATGGTGGCATTCACCATCCGGGCAATCCCAAAATCGGTCAGCTTGGAATACAGCCGGGTGTCATGCTCCCCGGCTCGGTAAAGCAAAATGTTGGCAGGTTTCACATCACGGTGGATGACCCCCTGCGAGTGGATGTAGGCCAGCGCGTCGGCCAGGTCCGCACCAAGCTGCGCCACCTCAAGAGGTTCCAGGCGCTCTGCCTTCAGCAGCTTCCGCAGGTCCCTGCCGTCGACAATTTCCATCACCAGGAAACTGGTGGTGCGGCCTGATTCGTCCTCGTGCAGACCCGCGTCATGCAGCGTGACCAGGCCCGGGTGGTTCAGCGTGGCCAACAACAGGGTTTCGGTGTGCTGGCGCCGGTAGTCGTCGTCATCCGATGTGCTCGGATTGAACACCTTGACTGCGACATCGCGGCCAAGGTTCTCGTCGGTCGCCCGGTACACCGAGGACGCGCCGCCCGTTCCGAGCAGCTCAGCGGTCCTGTACCGCTGCCCTAACAGTTGGTTCACGGGTTCCTTAAATTACTCATGGTCGGCGAGGATCAGCACCTGTAAAGCTAAGCCCGCTGACTATGCCACGCTATCGTACTCGCGGGGTGAAGGGTTGCGCGCCACACGTTGGCCCCCGGAAACAGCTTCCGGCACCGCCTACGCGTTGAGGAAGTCGATTGCCGCCTTCTTGAAGGCCCGCGAGGTGATGGCGTTGGTGTGGGTGCGGCCGGGGAGCCAGAGCGTCTCCGTCCTGTCGCTGAGAGCGGCGAGGTCGGGCATGGTGGCTGCCCGGTCGTCGTTTTCCCCGGCGACCAGCAGTAGCGGCATGTGGGGGACGGCCTCCGCGGCAGTGAAGGGCTCGCCCTTGATGGCCTCGACCATGGTCAGCAACGCAAACACGTCGTGGGACGGCACCATCCGTGCCATCCGCAGCAGGTCGGCTGTCGAGGCGTCCTCCACCGGTGTGCCGTCGGTGAGGTGCCGCTGTGCGGCGGCGAGGTCGAAGTCGGCCAGCGGATCGGCCGATCCGGGACCGCCCAGCACCATGCGATGCACCAGCTCGGGCTGGGTGGCGCCGAATTCCCAGGCCAGGCGCGAGCCGAGGGAGTAGCCGATGATGTCCACTCCGCTGCCCGGCGTGGCGTCATCGAGTGGAATGACGTGGAAGTCCTGCAGGAGCTGCAGAAGATCTGCCCGGATGCGGCTGGGCGCGTATGCGTCGCGCTCCTCGGGGGAGGCGCTGTTGCCGTGACCGGGTAGGTCAACGGTAATTACCCGGCGCCCCGCCTCGGTCAGTGCCCGAATCCAGCCGGTGTCCTGCCAGTTCAGTTTCGTTGAGGAGGCAAACCCGTGCAGCAGCAGCACCGGCCGGGAGGCCGACTCCTGCGCCGGGCTGTGTTCCTCAACGAACAAGTGCGGGTCAATGCCCTCTACCAGGTGGTCCCGGTGCCGTCCCATGTCGATCTCCCTCAGGTGAGAAGCGTCTAGTCGTCGTCGTCGATGGGGCTCAGGCGCACCCGCCGTTTGGGTGCCTGCTCCTGCGGAACCGTTCCGACGATGCCTGCCGTATTGTCGGGGACCTCAAACACGATCAGTGGGTCGCCGACCAATACCGTCTCGCCCGGCTCACCGTGAACCCTCACCACGACGCCGGCCTGCGGCGAGGGGAGCTCCACCGCGGATTTAGTGGTCTCCACCTCGACCAGGGGCTGGTTGCGCTCGACGGTGTCACCCACGGCCACCAGCCATTCCAGCACGGTTGCCTCGATGAGGCCCTCACCCAGGTCGGGTAGCGGAAACGAAAGTTCAGCCACGACGATGCTCCAATACTCGTTGAATGCCGAACAGGATCCGGTCGATGTTCGGCACGTACTCGTCTTCCAGATCACCGGAGGGGTAGGGAACGTCGAATCCTGTCACCCGTTCCACCGGTGCCTTCAGGACATTGAAACACTCCTCGGTCACCAGCGCAGCGATTTCGGCACCCAACCCGCTGGTGCGTGGCGCTTCATGCACGACGACGGCCCGCCGGGTCCTGGTCACCGAGGCGGCCAGGGCTGCGGTGTCGATCGGTTTCAGCCAGCGCAGGTCGAGAACCTCGACGTCGATTCCGTCCTCGGCGGCGAGCTCGGCGACCTGCAGGCAGCGAGCCACCATGGCGCCCCACGCGATGAGCGTGACGTGCCGCCCGAGACGCGCCACCCGCGCTCCCTCAAGCGTGCCACCGTCGGCTGTGTCGACCGGACCCTTCTGCCAGTACCTGGCCTTCGGTTCCATGAAGATCACGGGGTCGGGCCGCCGGATGGCGTGCTTGAGCAGGTGGTAGGCCTGGTGCGGATCAGCCGGCGAGACCACTTTCAACCCGGGCACGTGGGCGAAGAGGCTCTCCAGGCTTTCCCCGTGGTGTTCGGGTGCACGGATTCCGCCGAAGCTGGGGACGCGCAACGTGATGGGCATCGGGAGGGTGCCGCGGCTGCGGTAATTCATCCGGCCGATCTGGCAGACAATCTGGTTCACGGCCGGGTAGGCGAATCCGTCGAACTGTACCTCGGGGATGGGATGGAACCCCGCCATGGCCAGACCGACTGACATGCCGAGGATGCCCGACTCTGCCAGGGGGGTGTCGAACACCCGGTCTGCGCCGAACCGCTGCTGCAGTCCGTCGGTGATCCGGAAGACGCCGCCCAGCTGCCCGACGTCCTCACCGAAGATGAGGGTTTTGGTGTTTTCTTCGAGCGATTCGGCAAGCGCCCGGTTCAGGGCCTGCTGCATGGAGAGGTGCTCCAGGTGGGACCCGGTCCCAGCCAGATCCGGTGCCGTGATCTCTGCTGTCTGCTCAGACACGCTCTGATTCCTCTCGCCAGGTGGTTTCCTGGTGCTGCAGTGCCGGGGTGGTCTCCTGGAAGACGTATCTGAACATGTCGGCACCGGGTCGCGGCGCGAGGGATTCAAGGCCCTCGCGGACGCGCTCGGCTTCCGCCTCGGCGTCGGCGAAGACCGACTCGAAGTAGTCGTCACCGGTCCCGTAGGCGGTGCGGAGCAGGTCCGCGCACCGTTGCACAGGGTCGAGGCTGCGTGCGGCCTGCTCATCGGCGAGGGAGCGGTACCGGCCTGGATCGTCGCTGGTGGAGTGGGGGCCCAGGCGATACGTAGTGGCTTCGATCAGCATCGGCCCGTTGCCGGCGCGGCAGTGCCCGATGGCCTGCCGGGTGGCAGCGAGGACGCTGACGACGTCGTTCCCGTCCACTGCGATCGACGGCATTCCGTAACCCGCGGCGCGGGCGGCAACGGCGCCGCCGGCCACCTGCGCGGCGGTGGGGACGGAGATGGCCCAGCCATTGTTCTGTACAAAGAAGACCACCGGCGCCTTCATCACTGCGGCAAAGTTCATCGCCTCGTGGACGTCGCCCTGGGAACTGGCGCCGTCGCCGAAGTAGGTGAGGGCGACACCGGTCCCGGCGCCGTGAACCGGCTCGTGCTGGGCCAGGGTCTGTCCGTGGGCCCACCCGACGGCGTGCAAGACCGAGCCCGCGACGACTGCCTGGATCGGGGCCAGGTGGGTGGCAGCGGGGTCATAGAGGCCGCCATGCCAGGTTGCCTTGTGGGTGGCCATGTACTGAACCATGTCAACGTTCATGGCCCGGGCGACGCCCATTTCACGATAGGTGGGGAAAACCAAATCGCGGGCGGTGTCGACGGCGTAGCCGCTACCCACCTGGGCAGCCTCCTGCCCCAGCAGCGGAGCGTAACCGGGGATGATGCCCTGCCGCTGCCAGCGTACGGCAGCAATGTCCAGCTGACGCACTCTGACCAGTAACTCGTAGAGCTTCGTCAGTTCCTCCTGGGGAGGGGTGGGCGTGGAATTCATTGCCGTCCTTATGATGGGGATCACTCTGCTGCAGTGACGGTACGTCTTCGGAGTGGTCACTGCAATCTGTGTATAAGAACCTGAGCACTATGTAGAGAATCGGTGAGGGTTTCCGGTGATCACTGCACAAAGTGTTCGTTAGACTGGAAATCGACCGACACAAAAAAAGCGACAGGAGCACGTGCGCCGTCGAACCCACCCCTGCCGCTTGGTCGTTAGACCAATGACTGTGACAGTAGTCACTAATCCACTGTGACACAACACGGGCCGATCCCCGGCGTGTCCGAGAGGTAGCACATGTCCATTGACCCGCTCGACTCCCGTATCGCTGAGCTATTCACTGATGATCCGCGAATGAGCGTGCTGGAGGCGTCGCGGCGTCTGTCAGTTGCCCGGGCGACCATTCAGGCGCGTCTGGACCGGATGCAGCGCGACGGTGTGATTGCCGGCTGGGGTCCGCGGATCGAGCCGCGCAGCCTTGGCTACCCGGTGGTGGCGTACTGCTCACTGATCATCCACCAGGATTCCGGACACGATGCCGTCTCCACGGCGCTTGCGAAGATCCCCGAAATCCAGGAGGTGCACACTGTGTCGGGGGAGAGTGACCTGCTCGCCAAGGTGGCAGCGCGGTCCAATTCGGATCTCCAGCGAGTGATCGACGCCATCATCGCCACGCGGACTGTCGTGCGCTCGTCGACTGTCATTGTGCTCAACACCCACTTCGAGGGGCGCACCCTTCCGCTGATGCGGGCTGCTGCGGACCAAGACGCGACGGGCTAAACGCCCCGGCCCTCCTCTCACTCCGCTGTCCCGGCGTGGGCACTAAAACGGGCGGGTTGGAGAACCGGCTATTTGCCGCTAAAATTAGTTATAGTCACTCTGACATTAAGTCGGGATGGAAATCATGCAGCGGCACCGGCAGCAATGCATTCGGCGCAGGATCGAGGGGAACCAATGTATGGAGGTGTGACCTATACGGATGCGGCGAACGTCTCCGAGCGGCAGCTGCAGCCTCCCGCACTGGCCATTTCCACAGTGATCTTCGCCCTCCGACCCAGTGTGACATCGGGCCGCCCCACCCTCTGGCTACCGCTCGTCCGCCGGATCAGGCAACCGCATCTGGGCAAGTGGGCATTGCCCGGCGGTCCGCTCGCCCAGATCGAATCACTTCAGGACGCAGCATCCCGCAACCTGAAGGAAACCACTGGACTGGTGCCCAACTATCTGGAACAGCTGTACGCGTTCGGTGGGCTCGACCGGGCGGCCACGCAACGTCTCGTCTCGATCGTCTACTGGGCGCTGGTCCAGCCCGACGAGGCGGCGCTCACCCAGGAGTCCGAGAACGTGAGATGGTTCCGGGCGGACAAGCTGGAGGACCTCGCGTTCGACCACAACTCAATCGTTGACTACGCGCTCTGGCGGTTGCGCAGCAAGATGGAGTACGGGTCGATCGCCTACCACTTCCTCGGCGAAACCTTCACGCTGGCGCAGGTCCGGGAGGTCTACGAGGCGGTGCTGGACCGGCACCTGGATCCGGCGAACTTCCGTCGTCAACTCCGCGCCACCCCGGACATCACGCCCACCGACGAGTACCTGCAGGGAGTCCGCCACCGGCCGCCCCGGCTGTACCGCTACACGGGGACCGCCGGCACCCTCGGCACCCAGGCCGCCCCGACGCCTGCCTCCACTACCTCCAGCACGTCCCGCACCGCCCCCACTGACTAGATTTCCAGGAGCCTCCCATGACCAGTGTCGCCACCGCCATCGAGCTTGTGACCCGTGAACAAGCAATGTCGCGTGAACAAGCATTGACCGGGCGCGCTACCACCTGCTCGCCCGCCCTCGCTAAGGACCCATGGACGGTTGACCGGGAGGTGGCACCCACCTATGGGCCCGGCGCCTCGATGGGTGACAGGGCTCCGGCCACCACGCCACGGCAAGGGGAGTTGCCCGAGGAGTACCGCCTCGCCACCGACGCGGAGCTGGACGCGCGGATCCTGTCCGCGAAGGCCACGCTGGGGGACCGGGCAGTCATTCTCGGTCACTTCTACCAGCGCGATGAAGTGGTCAGGTACGCCGACTTCGTGGGAGATTCCTACCAGCTGGCGCGCGCCGCCACCGAGAAGACAGCTGCGGAAGCGATCATCTTCTGCGGCGTCCACTTCATGGCCGAGACTGCCGACATGCTCTCCCAGCCTGAGCAGGCGGTCATCCTTCCGAACCTCGCGGCCGGCTGCTCGATGGCCGATATGGCCGATATCGACTCCGTGACCGATTGCTGGGAGGACCTGGCGGAGTTGTTCGGGACCGAGCCCGACGCCGACGGGCGGGTCCCGGTCATCCCTGTCACCTATATGAACTCATCGGCCGCGCTCAAGGGGTTCTGCGGGCGGAACGGCGGTATTGTCTGCACCTCCTCGAACGCGGCTGCAGTTCTTGAATGGGCGTTCGAGCGCGGGCAGCGTGTCCTGTTCTTCCCCGACCAGCACCTCGGCCGGAACACAGCCAAAGCCATGGGTGTGCCGCTGGAACAGATGCCCCTGTGGAACCCGCGCAAGCCGCTCGGCGGTAACCAGGAGGCCACCCTGCAGGACGCGAAAGTCATCCTGTGGCACGGCTTCTGCTCCGTACACAAGAGGTTCTCGGTGAACCAGATCGACAAGGCCCGGGCCGAATTCCCTGGCGTCCGGGTGATCGTGCACCCAGAATGCCCCATGGAAGTGGTGGACGCAGCCGACGAGGCCGGCTCCACCGACTACATCCGCAAGGCAATCGAAGCCGCCGCACCGGGCACCACCTTCGCCGTCGGCACCGAAATCAACATGGTCAACCGGCTCGCTGCCCAGCACCCCGAACACACCATCTTTTGCCTGGACCCGGTGATCTGCCCCTGCTCCACCATGTACCGGATCCACCCCGGCTATCTGGCCTGGGTCCTTGAGGCACTGGTCAACGGGAAGGTCCTGAATCAGATCACCGTCGATGAATCCGTGACGGTCCCGTCCCGGGTGGCACTTGAGCGTATGCTCGCCGTGCAGCCATGACCGCTGCACCGCTGGGGCGTGTCCTTGTGGTCGGCAGCGGTATCGCCGGTCTGTACGCCGCACTCTGCCTGCAACGGTCCAGCCCCCGTACGGCGGTCATCCTTGCCACCAAGGGAGAGCTGGAGCACAGCAACACCTGGCACGCACAGGGCGGGATCGCCGCGGTGCTTCCGAATCCTGCAGTGGGCCAGGACTCGGTTGCCGACCACATTGCCGACACCCTGGCAGCCGGCGGCGGGGCCTGCGTGCCGGATGCGGTTCAGGCCCTGTGTTCTGGGGCCGCCGACCACATAGCGGCTCTCCTGGACCTCGGTACACCCTTCGACCGCACTCCTGCTGGTGAGCTGGCCCTCGGCCGGGAGGCCGCCCACTCAGCGTCCCGCATCCTGCACGCTGGCGGTGACGCCACGGGGGCCGCCGTCGCCCGGGCGCTCATTGCTGCGGTCCTGCACAACCCCGGAATCGAGGTGCTGGACCACTGTTTCCTCGCCGATCTGCTCACCGAGGGGGCTGCGGAGCAGTCGGTACGCGGCGCGCTCCTCCTTCGGGAGGGTGAACCGATCACCGTCGACGCCGACGCGGTGGTGCTCGCCACCGGGGGAGCGGGGCAACTGTTCGCCCACAACACCAACCCTTTGGTGGCCACCGGTGATGGGCTCGCCGCCGCCTGGCGTGCCGGTGCCGTCGTCAAGGACCTCGAGTTCTTCCAGTTTCATCCCACTGCCCTCGATGTCCCCGGCAACCTGCTGATTTCGGAAGCAGTCCGCGGCGAGGGTGCGGTGCTGCGGGACGCGTCGGGGAACCGTTTCATGAGCACCTATCACCCGGCAGCCGAGCTGGCGCCGCGGGATGTCATTTCCCGGAGCATTGCCCTGCACCTTCGGGACCGCGGTGAGGACCGGGTGTACCTCGACGCCACCGGGCTGGGGGCGGATTTCCTCGCCAGCCGGTTCCCGTCCCTGCACCGGCACACCGCCGCCCATGGCTTTGACTGGGCGGTCGACCCGCTGCCGGTAATCCCAGCCGCCCACTACTGGATGGGCGGAATCCAGACCGACCTCTGGGGGAGGACTTCGCTCCCGGGGCTCTACGCGATCGGCGAGGCCGCATGCACGGGAGTCCACGGCGCCAACCGCCTGGCGTCGAACTCATTGCTGGAGGGCCTTGTCTTCGCGGGCCGGGCTGTTGCCGCGATCACCTCCCAAGCGGTGACCTCCCACGCCCTGACCCCTGGCTGGCCCAGGTTCGCCGCGACAGGGCTCAGGTTTCCCGACGGCGAACGCAGGGAGGTCTGCGACCGCCGCACCCTGCAGCAGCTCATGAGTGACCACGCAGCGGTGACGCGCAGCGCGGCCGGCCTGCAGGTCGCCGCCAAACAGCTCGACCAGTTCGCCGGTGCGACCGGTTCTCCTGAGGAGCGCGAGACCGGCAACCTGCTGACGTCTGCCCGGTTGCTGGTCCATGCCGCTGCCGCGCGGGAAGAGTCCCTCGGCGCCCACTACCGCACCGATTTCCCGGGCCGCGCCGTCCCCGGCAGCGCACCACACTCCACCGCCTTCCGAAGGTCACACCCATGAACCAGCCGACCGGTCAGCCGGCAACGCCCGACGTCGACCCCATCGTAGCCGCAGCGCTCGCCGAAGACGCGCCCTGGGGCGACATCACGTCGGAGACCCTGATCCCCCCGTCGGCCTCCGCCGAAGCCTCGATCGTCGCCCGGGAGGCGGGAGTCTTCTGTGGCCAGCAGGTCATTGAGGCAGCGCTACGACTGACCGACCAGCGCGCCAGCGTGCGGTTCCTGGTCGCGGATGGGGAGCCCTTCGACGAGGGCGCCGTCCTGGCCGTCCTGTCGGGACCCGCGCGGTCACTGCTGCGGGCCGAACGGGTGGCGCTGAACCTGGCGCAACGGCTCAGCGGTATCGCCACTCTCACCGCCCGATTCGTCGCCGAGGTGGAGGGTACCCGCGCCCGAATCGTCGATACCCGCAAAACCACCCCCGGGCTGCGGGTGCTGGAACGGTACGCGGTCCGCTGCGGGGGAGGCTTCAACCACCGGTTCAGCCTGTCCGACGCCGTGATGGCCAAGGACAACCACCTGGCCCTCCTGACCCGCGGCGGCGCCATCGGGTTGACCGAGGCGCTCAGGGCAGCGAAGTCCCGGCTTCCCCACACCATCCATTTCGAGGTGGAGGTGGACCGGATCGACCAGATCGAGCCCGTGCTCGCCGCGGGGGTGGACACAATCATGCTCGACAACTTCTCGCTGGCCGAGTTGGCCGAGGGAGTGCAACGCGTGGCAGGGCGTGCACTGGTTGAAGCCAGCGGCAACGTCCGGCTCGACACCGTCGGCGCGATCGCCCACACCGGGGTGGACATCATCTCCTCCGGGGCACTGACCCACAGCGTCCACGCCCTCGATCTGGGACTCGATCTCGACCTGGGACTCGATCTCGACCTGGACCGGGACCATGACGTCCCAGGTGGCGCCCGGTGATTTACCTGGATGCCGCCGCCACCGCACCGGTCCGCCAGGAAGTCCTGGAGGCAATGTGGCCTCTGTTGACCTCGGAGTTCGGCAACCCCTCCAGTCACCACGGTCCGGGCGAGACGGCCGCCACTGCGTTGAGTAATGCCCGGAAGAGCGCCGCGCGGGTCCTGGGGTGCCGCCCCGGTGAACTCACCTTCACCTCGGGTGGGACCGAAGCCAACAACCTTGCCCTGAAAGGCATTGCGCTCGCCTCGCCCGGCGACCGGCACATCGTCACCAGCGCCATCGAGCATCCCGCTGTCCTGGAAACCCTCGACTACCTGCACCGTCTCCACGGCTTCAGGATCACCGTGCTCCCGGTCTCCGCCACCGGGCTCGTCGACCCCGACGGCCTGAGCGACGCACTGACCCCCGGCACCACCTGCTGTTCCATCATGTACGCGAACAACGAGGTGGGCACGGTCCAGAACATCAGGGCGCTCGCCGACCGGTGCGCAGCGGCCGGCGTGCCCTTCCACACGGACGCGGTGCAGGCTGGGGGCTGGCTGCCGCTCAGTGTCGCGGACCTGGGCGTCGACGCTCTCACGCTGTCCGGCCACAAGCTGGGGGCACCCAAGGGGACCGGCCTGCTGTATGTCAGGTCCCGGATTCCGCTGGAACCACTGATTCACGGTGGCGGGCAGGAGCGCGGACGCCGGTCAGGAACCGAGAATGTCGCAGGAGCCGTGGGGTTCGCCGTCGCGCTTGGCCGCGCGCAGGGGGAGCGGGACGAGGCCGTCGTAGCCGCGACAACTCAGCGGGACTACCTGATCAGACACGTGCTGGACACGGTCCCGGGAGCGATCCTGACCGGGGACCGGGGACAATGCCTGCCCAACCTTGCATCGTTCTGCTTCCCCGGCACCAGCGGCGAGTCAGTCCTCCTGGAACTGGAACGGCGAGGCGTCGTGTGTTCCAGCGGCTCAGCCTGCGCCGCGGGCAGCGACGAACCTTCCGCCGTCCTGCTGGCCCTGGGTATCGACCGGGAAACCGCTCAGACCGCCGTACGCTTCTCCTGGACGTCTGCCACCACCGAACGCGACATGGCCCTCGCCGCGCGGGCCGTGACTGCGGCTGTTGCCACCGTCAGGGGATTGGGGCGCCCGGCGTAATCTGGCAGGACCCGCCAGTTCCGGCATACTACAGTTAAAAGGGTGACTTCTTCAGCCCCCACCCCCGTGAAGCCCGCTCCCTCTGTCCGGTCCAGCCTTGCCCACGTGATCCGTGGTGCGCTGATCGGGATCGTCGAACTGGTGCCGGGGGTCTCCGGCGGCACCGTCGCGCTGGTCCTGGGCATCTTCGACCGGCTGATCTCCTCGGCCAACCACCTGATCCGCGGCGTCATCCGATTCACCCTCAGGCGCCAGGGCCGCAGCGCGGCCCATCACCTCTCTGGCGTCGAATGGGCGCTCGTCGTGCCGTTGGTTATCGGTATGTTCTTCGCCCTGTTCACGCTGTCCGGCCCCCTGCACGCTTTCGTCGAGGGCCAGCCGACCATCTCGAGTGCACTGTTCCTCGGGATGGTGACGGCCAGCCTGCTGGTGCCCATCTCGATGGCTCTGGATGCGGGACCAATCACCCGGGCCACCCTGGTGGGCGGTCCGGTGGTCGTGTTGCTCGTGGCGGGTGCCGCGTTCTGGCTACTGGGCCTGCCCGCTCTGCAGGTGCAGGAGCCCGCGTGGTGGGTCCTGGTGCTGAGCGGTGCTGCCGCGGTGTGTGCCCTGGCCCTGCCGGGTCTGTCCGGCTCCTTCATCCTGCTGACTTTCGGCATGTACGAACCCACTCTCGAGGCAGTGAGCGAACGGGATTTTGGTTACCTGGCTCTCTTCGCCGGTGGCGCCGTCCTGGGGCTGGCCTCGATTGTCCAGCTTCTCGCGTACCTCTTGCGGGTGCACCGGCGGGCGGTCCTACTGGTTGCCACCGGCCTGATCCTCGGTTCGCTCCGGGCGCTGTGGCCCTGGCAGGACAACAGTGTACTTCTGGCGCCCGACGGCGACTGGCTGGCTCCGCTGCTGGCCGCTCTCGGGGGTGCAGCGGTGGTCCTGCTCCTCTGGTCACGGGAACGCCGAGGGAACGCCGTCGCCGCTTCCCTCCAGGAGCCGGGTCCTTCCCGCGGTGAGCCTTTCTAGCAGCCGCCCCAGCTAACCGTGGTCCCGCCCCGGCTAGCTCGTCGCATCTTCGATGTCCCGGGCTGGTGTGTTCGCCAGGATCCATGCCACGGCTTCCGGGTCCTCGATGTGGGCGAAATGTCCGGTACCCGCCAGCACCTGCGCCCGGGCACGGGGGAGCAGCCGTGCCAGTTCGTCCATCTCCGCGGCCGGAGTGAAGACATCCCGTTCGCCCCGCAACAATACCTGGGTGCCGCCGGCCGCCTTCCAGTGGGCGAAGTCGAAGTGCTCCAGCGCCTCCGCCGCTACCGCAAACGCGGCTGGTCGGGCGTCGGTGGCGAGAGCGGTGACCACCGGCCCAGTCAGGGCCGAGGGACTGACCACGAATGGCCGCAACACCAGCCGGAGCAACCCAAGGCGGCGCACCATCGCCACCAGCGGCGGTCCCAGCTGCCCGGTGAGTTCAAGAAACCTCATAATGGTCTTCATCCCGAGCAGCGGTCCCATCGGGTAAAGGTTCCGCCAGGGGTGGCGAAGGGCCTGTGCCGCGACCAGCGCTGTCGGAGAGAGCACCACCACCGTGAGGGTCCGGTCCGGCTCAACGGTCGCGACCTCGAGCGCCGGCACAGCGCCCATGGAGTGCCCGAAAAGCCGCCACTGCCGGTATCCCGCCCGCGTGAGAACCTCCACCACCGCCGCGGCCTGCGCCTCGATGGTGAATCCTCCGATGCCCGGAGAGTCACCCCACCCGGGCAGGTCGATCACCACGGTGTCGACGTCGGTTGGGAAATTCCGGGCCGCCTGCAGTTCCCTGAATGTCCGCCACGAACCAGCGGCACCGTGCAGCAGAACCCATGGTGGAGCGTCCACACCGGCAGTCCTGGAGATGCGGACGCGCACCGGACCCAGCGCTGTCGGGAAAGCTGCCGAGGTAAGTGAGGGGTCGGGGGTCATAGGGGTAATTCTCCACGGCGGCCGGGGCGGATGGCCCCTCGGGTGAGGTGCCTCACTGAAGGGACGTGACTGGGTAGACTCGGATCACAGGCCCTGACCTCCGACACCAAAGGACACACAGATGAGTCGATCACGGTCAACCACGCGGGTGGTGTCAGCCGGTGCGTTACTGCTGGCCGCCTCGCTGACGGTCTCGGGCTGCACCGGCGTCGAGATCGGGGACCGGCCAGTGCAGTCCGCTGCACCGTCGTCGGACGCCAGCTCCGCCGCCCCGGAAGCGACCGCCGAGCAGGAGCCAGTGCCGACAGTCGCCCCCCGTCCGGCGCCCGACGACGACTGGCAGGTCTTCACCGACCCGGCAGCCCTCGTGAGCTTCGAACTACCGCCAGATTGGACCGTCGAGCCGATCGAGGATCCGGGTGACGGTTTTGAGCCCGAGTCGATCCACTTCGCCGTCGATAACGCCGACGGCGACCCGATGGCAGAGTTGCACACCGGAATCACGCCCGTGGAGCAGGACTGCGATCCGGACAACGCCAGCCCCTACACGGTAATCCTCAGCCAGCCGGTGGACCTGCCGTCCACCGCCGAGGCTGAGCAGTCAATCGACCCGCGGCTGGTGGTGCGGCTGATTGAGGGCTACCGGTTCTTCAGCTCGTTCGGGGTGACCGACGTGGTGGGGGGTGCCGACGGCGCGGCCTGCGAGCTGTACAACACGGTTCAGGGTCCCGAACACGTGGGGCTCTACTCCTTCGGGGACGCGATCTCTTTCACGGCCTTAACGCCCGAACAGGTAGGATCCCGGACGGCGTCGTTCGACACCATCGCGGACGCCGAGGAGTTCTTCGACTCCGACCAGTTCTCTGCGGTGCGCCGGATGATCGCCTCGCTCGAGGTGGCCCAGTAGCGCTGGGGTCTCAGGCCGCCGGCAGATTGGGGAACGTGACCCCGGTCATCGCGGCGCTGAACTCCCACAGCCTGCCCGCCACCTCTGGGTCTAGGACCTTCGGCTCCGGTGCCACGAGGACCGCGTCGCCCCGGGTCTCCCCGGGTCCATCCGGTCCCGAGTAGTCGCCGCCGCTGGCCAGTGGGGCGGTGGCTGCCCGGAGGATGGGCAACGCACCAGCGATGTCGGACTGGCCGAACAGTTTGAAGAATCCGCCCAGCACGTCGAGCACCGGGGTGGTCCCCATGCCGGCGGTGAGGTTGGTGTTGGACAGGCCCGGATGCGCAGCGACCGCCAGCAGTTGCTCACCGGTTGCCCTGACCCGGCGATCCAGCTCCATGGTGAAGTACAGATTGGCGATCTTGCTCTGGCTGTAGGCAGTCCACCGGCGATACCTGACGGTCGAGTTCAGGTCGTCGAAGTTAATGGAACCACGCTTGTGGGCCAGGCTGGACACCGACACCACCCGCGGCGACTCGGCCGCCCGCAACCGCTCCAACAGGAGGCCGGTGAGGGCGAAGTGACCCAGATGGTTGATGCCGAATTGCTGCTCGAAGCCATCCTCGGTGACGGTCCGTGGTGTCGCCATCACCCCGGCGTTGTTGATCAGCAGGTCCAGCGGCTCGGTCCAGTCCTCGGCGAAGCGCCGCACCGAGGCCAGCGACGCAAGATCGAGGATCCTCAGTTCGGCGGACGCACCGGGAACCCGTGAGCGAACTGTCTCGAGCGCCTGCGCGCCACGGGACTCGCTGCGGCAGGCCAAGGTGACCCGGGCGCCCCGTCGGGCCAGGGCGATGGCTGTCTGCAAGCCGAGGCCACTGTTGGCTCCGGTGATCACCACTGTGCGACCGTCGAGGTCGCGGGTCTGGAGCTGAGGAGTGGAATTCACTAAGGAGCCTTCCTTGTTCTACGGTGGTGATAGCTTTCAGCATAGAGTCCGTATCCGGCCTTCCCGTGCACTGGCATCCCCACCCTTGATCAGGAGTACCCTCATGCAGCGATCCGTGACTGCCCGTTTGACCGCCCAGACCCGCTCGGCGTCCTCACTCGTTTTCGCCCTGGCTGCCGTGCGCAACGAGGGGTACACCAGCTTTGAGGAGGACCTGTTGATCACGGTGAACGACCAGCCGGTCATTCCCGGGGAACTCGCTGACATTCATGGCGGCCGCCTGCACACCCTCAAGGTGGACGGCGAGGCGAGCATCGTGCTGGACTACCGGGCCACGGTCACCGGGTTCGCGACCCCCGAGGACGTCTCGGAGGCTGATCTGATCCGCTATGTGCGCCCCAGCCGCTACTGCGAGTCCGACCGGCTGCTACCGACGTCGTACGCCGAATTTGGATCCCTGAGCGGCACCGAACTGCTGGGCGCCGTGCGGGAATGGGTGGGCAAGGAGCTGGCGTACGTCTCCGGCTCCTCCCGGCCCACCGACGGGGCGGTGGAAACCCTGCTGGGCCGCCGCGGCGTGTGCCGTGACTACGCGCACCTGGTGATCTCGCTGCTGCGCGCCAAGGACGTCCCCGCGCGCCTGGCCGCCGTGTATGCGCCGGGGCTCAGCCCCATGGACTTCCACGCCGTGGCGGAAGCATGGGTGGATGATGCGTGGCACGTTGTCGACGCCACGGGGCTGGCACCCCGCGAATCGCTGCTGCGCATTTCCACCGGCCGGGACGCCTCGGACACGGCGTTCCTCTCCACTGTCGGAGGAAGCCTGCAGCTCTCCTCAATGGAAGTGACAGCGGTGGTGGACTCACTCCCCATCGATCAGCCGGAGAAGCTCGTCCAGCTTCAGTAGTCGGCGCGCTCCGGGTCGTCGACACCCTCGCGGATCCGCCGGGTCAGGCTCAGCAGTTGTTCCAGCTCCTCGGTGCCAAGGATCGGGCCGAGCAGCGAATGAATCACTCTGACGTGCGCCGCGCCGATCTCTCTCTGCAGTTCCTTGCCCGAATCAGTCAGTCCCACCATCACACCACGCTGGTCATCGGGTGCTGGCTTCCGCTGGATCAGGCCCTTGCCCTCTAGTCGCTCCGCCATGCGGCTGAGGCTGGGCTGGGAGATCAGCAGCTGGCGGTTGAGTTCGTTGAGCCGGGTCCAGCCGGTGGGGCAGCGGCTGAGGTTGAACAGCACGTCATACTCACCGATGGCCAGCTTCTTGAACGACGGATCGTTGCGAAGCTGCCGCATGACCGCAACCTGGGCCCGGAACAGCGATTCCCAGGCTTCAGCCGTCAGTCGGATCGCCGGTCCTGTGGTTTCCGGTCCGGTGGTGTCCGATACAGCTGTTTCAGGCACTCTGGTTTCAGGCACTGTGGTTTCCGTCCCCGTTGACTCAGGCACTGTGGGCCTCGGACAGTGCCTGGAGCCTGTTCTGGAAGGTTGGAGGGGCCGGGATATTCTCCGGGGTGCGCTTGGCGAACTCCTGGCGAAGGACGGGGAGCACCTCTGAACCCAGCAGGTCCAGTTGCTCAAGCACGGTCTTCAGCGGCAGCCCCGCGTGATCCACCAGGAACAGCTGACGCTGGTAGTCGCCGAAGAACTCCCTGAACGTAAGGGTTTTTTCGATGACTTCCTGGGGGCTGCCGACCGTCAGGGGTGTCTGCGACGTGAAGTCCTCGAGGGAGGGCCCATGCCCGTAGACCGGTGCGTTGTCGAAGTACGGGCGGAACTCCCGCACGGCATCCTGGGAATTACGGCGCATGAAGAACTGTCCGCCTAGCCCCACGATCGCCTGCTCCGGCGTGCCGTGGCCGTAGTGCGCATACCGCTCGCGGTACAGGGTGATGAGCTGCTGGTAGTGCTCCTTCGGCCAGAAGATGTTGTTCGCGAAGAACCCGTCTCCGTAGTAGGCGGCGATCTCGGCGACCTGTGGTGTGCGAATCGACCCGTGCCACACGAAGGGGGCGACGCCGTCGAGCGGGCGCGGGGTCGACGTGAAGTTACGCAGCGGGGTCCGGTGCTTGCCCTCCCAATTCACCACATCCTCGTCCCACAGGCGGCGCAGCAGGTTGTAGTTCTCGACGGTGAGCTCAACGCTGTCCTGCTGGTTCTTGCCGAACCAGGGGTAAACCGGTGCGGTGTTGCCACGGCCGAGGATCAGGTCCACCCGGCCGTCGGCGAGGTGCTGCAGCATCGCGAAGTCCTCGGCGATCTTCACCGGATCGTTGGTGGTGATCAAGGTGGTGGAGGTGGAGAGGATGATGCGTTCGGTCTGCGCGGCGATGTAGCCGAGCATGGTGGTGGGGGAGCTGGGCACGAACGGCCGGTTGTGATGCTCGCCGGTCGCAAACACGTCAACGCCTACATCCTCGGCATGCTTGGCGATGGTGACCATCGCCTTGATGCGCTCGTGCTCGGTGGGTGCCGTCCCCGTCATGGGGTCGACTGTCACATCTCCCACGGTGAAAATGCCGATCTGCATGGTTCCTCCTCCAAGTAGATGCATGTGCATCTACTATAGCGTCAACTGGAGGATCCGGCAGTTTGTTCCCTGACCCGTGCCAGGTTACTGGGGGAGCGCGTGCCGCCCGGTCCGTGGAGCCTCGCTTGGCTCGGGATGACGCGACTTCTCTCGCGACTCCCGACGCCCTTCCACCAGCCGGTAAAGCACCGGCACCAGGATCAGTGTCAGCGTGGTCGAGGAGACCAGACCGCCCACCACCACGACGGCGAGCGGCTGCGAGATGAACCCGCCCTCACCGGTGAATCCGAGTGCCATTGGCGTGAGCGCGAAGATCGTTGCCAATGCGGTCATCAGGATTGGGCGGAGCCGTTGCCGGGCTCCCTGGATAATCGCATCCTCGAGCCCCATGCCGGGGGAGCCGTCGTGCGGGCGTCGGTACTGGTTGATGAGGTCAATGAGCACGACGGCGTTGGTCACCACAATCCCCACCAGCATCAGCATGCCCACCAGTGATGGCAGGCCCAGTGGAATCTGGGTGATCACGAGCAGGGCGATGGCACCGGTGGCGGCGAACGGCACCGAGACCAGCAGGATCAGCGGCTGGATCAGCGATTTGAAGGTGGCGACCATGATCACGTACACGATGGCGACAGCTGCCCAGAGGGCAAGGAACAGTTGCGCGAAGGATTCCGCCTGCTCTGCCGATGCGCCACCCAGGGTGGCGGTCGTCCCGGCGGGCAGATCCACCTGGTCCAGCCGCTCGGTGACCGTAGTGGTGAGGGCACCCAGGTTCTGTTCCGACGGCGTGATGGACACCTGGGCCGTCCGCTCGCCGTTGGCGCTGGTGATGGACAGCGGAACCTCGACCTCGACGGCTGAAGCCACGGAGGTGAGCGGGATGGGTCCCGCGGGGGTGGGGAGCTGAAGATCCTGCAGCTGCTCGAGGCTGGTCACCTCGGTGCCCTCGCCGATGAGGACTGGGTAGTCAGTGGTTTCCAGGCGTACCTGGCCGCCGGGAATCGGGCTGATGCTGCCACCGAGGAGGCCCGCGATCTGACCCTCGCTGAGGCCAGCGGCGACGGCCTCAGCCCGGTCGACACTGATCTGTACCTGCGGCTGGGCCGCGGCCAAGTTGCTGGTCACGTCCCGGGCGCCGTCGAGACCCTGCATGGCGTCCAGGACGGCGTCGCTGGCAGCCTGCAGCTCATCGGGGCCGGGGGCGGTGATGTTCACGTCGATCGTGCTGGAGGTGCCGAGGCCGCCCTGCTGCGCGGACAGGGCGAAGGTGCCGACGCCGGTCAGCGACTCCAGTTCCTCCCTGACATCGTTCTGCAGCTGCTCCTGGTCGGCATCCTCGGCGGTGATCACGGTGAAGGACGCTACCGAGGTGCCACCGGACAGCCGTGCGGCGAACCCACTGTTCGCATTGCCGACGGTGACCTGCACCTGTTCCACCCCGGGGAACCCGGCCAGTACCTCCTCGGTCTGGCCAGCCGCTGCCACGGTGGTGTCCAGGCTGGATCCTGGCTCAAGGGTCTGGTTGATGCTGAAACTGTTTTGCCCGGTGTTTCCCAGCAGGTTGGTCTGCAGCAGGGGAATCATTGCCGCAGTGCCGGCCAGGACCAGCACCCCGGCGGAGAGAGTCCACACCGGGTGCCGCTGGGTGGTGCCCAGGATCGGTAGGTAGCCGCGCTGCAACCAGGACTTGCGCTCTGCCTCGTGCGCGTCCTGGCGCACCCGGTCGGGGTCCACGCCCGGGGTCGCAGCGGGCAGGAACCAGTACGCCAGCACCGGCACAATGGTGAGCGAAACCGCGAGCGACGCCAACAGGGCGATCGTCGTGGTCAGCGCGAACGGCCTGAACAGTTCACCGGCGAGGTCACCGACAAAGGCAATCGGCGCGAACACGGCGACGGTGATCAGCGTTGATGCGGTAATGGCCCCGGCGACCTCCCTGACCGCCGTCAGGATGGCCTCGCGTTTGTCTTCGCCGTAGCTGAGGTGCCGCTTGATGTTCTCGATGACGACGATCGAGTCGTCCACCACCCGGCCGATGGCGATGGTCAGGGCGCCCAGGGTCAGGATGTTCAGGGAGTACCCGGTCACCCAGAGTCCGATGAACGTGATCAACAGGGACAGGGGGATCGAGATCGCGGTCACCAGCGTGGACCGCACTGACAACAGGAACACCAGGATCACGACGACGGCGAATCCGAGCCCCAGGATTCCCTCGGTGGTGAGGTCGCTGATGGAGCGTTCGATGAAGGGCGCCTGGTCGAAGATCACTGTGATCTCGGCGTTGTTCCCCAGCTCTGCCTCCAGCTGCGGCAGGAGTTCTTCCACCAGGTTGGAGATCGCGACGGTGTCGCCGTCCGGAATCTTCGTCACGGTCAGTGCCAGGGTCTCGGTGCCGTTGGTGCGGGTGACCGAGGTGGCGTCGTCGTCGGCGACGGCTACCTCGGCGACCGAACCGATGGTCGGTGGCGTCTGGCCCGCTTCGCTGGATCCGCCGTCGGGTAGGAGCGGGAGGGCGCGGATGTCATCCAGCGAGGCAATCGGACTCCCGGCCTGGATGGTGAGCGATCGGTCGCCGTCCTCCAGCGTGCCCACCGGGATGAGCTCCCCGTTGTTCTCGAGCGCAGTGGTGATGTCCGCGACCGTGAGGTCGTTGGCGGCGAGATCCCGCTGATCGGGCAGGATCGAGATGTACTGGTTGGCCCCACCGCTGACTTCCGCCGCCCGGACGCCCTCCAGCTGCTGCAGCCGCGGCACTGTGAGCCGGGCGAGGTCGCCGTTCAGTTCGCTCAGCGGCTGGTCGGAGGACACGGCCATGAAGACGATCGGCAGGTCGGCGATGCTGCCGGCCAGCGACTGCGGGGTGACGTCTTCGGGCAGCAACGGGCTGACCGTGGAGATCGCCCGGTCGACCTGGCCGCGGGCGCGGTCGAGGTCGGTCCCGTAGGCGAACATCAGGTTGATGGTCGACACCCCGGTCCGGGATGTTGCCGACGACGATTCCAGCCCCTCCACACCGCTCAAGGCAGTCTCGAGCGGTTCGCTGACCTGCTGGTCGAGGTACTCGGGGGAGGCCCCCGGCACGGACGACAGGACGGTGATCTGTGGGAACTCAAGCGAGGGGATGAGTTCCTGCTTGAGGGAGCCCATCGTGATCACACCGAACACCGAGGCCAGGATGGTGATCAGTGCAATCAGCGCACGGTTTCGCAGGGAGAGCTGAGCCAGACGGAACATGTGCCGTGCCTTCTACTTCTGCCGGCCGGTCAGGGCTCTGGCGGTGGTTACTGGAGCTTCAGCACCCGGTCGGTGCGGGCCAGGATGTCTGCGGCGAGGGAGCTGTTCTCGTTGAGCTTCACGCCGTAGCCGGGGATCATGTCCTTGAGTTTCGGTTCCCAGGCAGGCAACTGCGCGGGGAAGCAGCGCTTGAGGATCTCGAGCATGATCGGGGCGGCCGTCGACGCCCCCGGGGAGGCCCCGAGCAGTGCGCCGACCGAACCGTCAGCAGCGGTGATGACCTCGGTGCCGAACTGCAGCACTCCGCCCTTGCCGGGTGCCTTCTTGATGATCTGCACGCGCTGCCCCGCCGTGATCAGGTCCCACTGGTCGCCGTCGGCGTCGGGGATGAACTCGTTGAGGTAGGTGTTCTTGGCGTCCCGGTTTTTCAGCACCTCGGAGATCAGGTACTTCGTCAGCGGTACGTTGTCCTTGGCGACCGCCAGCATGGGCACCAGGTTTGAGGTCCTGATGGATCCTGGCAGGTCAAAGAATGAACCGCGCTTGAGGAACTTGGTGGAGAATCCGGCGTAGGGGCCGAACAGCAGGGACCGCTCGCCGTTGACGTACCGGGTGTCGAGGTGGGGCACCGACATGGGGGGTGCGCCGACCGACGCCTGGCCGTAGACCTTGGCGTTGTGCTGGTTCACGATCTCGGGGTTACCGCACTTGAGGAACTGCCCGGAGACGGGGAAGCCCGCGAAGCCCTTGCCCTCGGGGATGCCGGTCCGTTGCAGCAGGTGCAGGGCGCCGCCGCCTGCGCCGATGAACACGAAGCGTGCGTTGACGGTCCGCGCCTGGCCGGTGGCACGGTTACGCACCTTGACTTCCCAGCGGCCGTGGGAGCCGCGGGACAGGTCGGCCACGTCGTGGTTGTAGTTCAGGTCGACACCATTGGAGTCGAGGTAGCTGGTGAGACCGCGGGTGAGGGAGCCGAAATCGACGTCGGTTCCGCCGGCCACCCGTGAGGCGGCAACGGGCTGGCCCTCGGGCCGTCCGCTCATCAGCAGCGGGGCCCAGTCGGCGATGGCTGACGGGTCCTCTGCGTGTTCGATCGTTTCGAACAGGGGCTGGGCCCGCAGGGCTTCGTAACGGTTGCGCAGGTAAGCGGTGTTCTTTTCGCCCCAGACAAAGCTCATGTGCGGTACGGGATTGATGAATCCGGAGGGATCGCCCAGGTGTCCGTTCTCGACCATGTGCGCCCAGAACTGCCGGGAGACCTGGAACTGCTCGTTGATGGCGACAGCCTTGGCCGGGTCTACGGTTCCGTCAGGGCCGGCAGGCGTGTAGTTCAGTTCGCACAGGGCAGCGTGTCCGGTGCCCGCGTTGTTCCACGGGTCGGAGCTTTCAAGGCCGGCACGGTCAAGGCGCTCGAAGAGCGAAATGCTCCAGTCGGGCTGGAGTTGTTTGAGGAACGCGCCCAGTGTGGCGCTCATGATTCCTCCGCCGATCAGGACGACGTCGGTGTTCTCTGCGGGCATTCCCGCCTGGCTCTTAGCAGTCAACTTCATCTCCAGTGGCAAGGGCGCTTAGCTTTGAAGCGTAGCGTCTGGTGGGTTCCTTGGGTAATTGGGCCCGCCCGCTCGGCGGGGTAACGGTCATCAGTCGCTCCCGGCGGGCTCCAGGTCGACGTCGGCCAGATCGATCAGGTTGAACACCTCGTTCATCACAGGGCTGACCGGGTAGCTGGTCACCCGTTCGGAGACTGCCAGGACCGAGATGGGGAAGGCCAGCGGGACGGCCGGCAGACGGCGGGCGAGCTGGTCGCTGATGTCCTGGTAGGCGGCCACCCGGTCTTCCCCGTTCGGCAGGGTGCGGGCACGGTCAATTTTGCTGAACAGCTGGTTGTCCTCGAAGGCGAACTCGTCGGTGGTTGCGCCGAAGAGCTGGCCAACAAAGTTGTCGGGGTCCTGATACGTTCCGCTCCAGCCCAGCAGGTGGAACGCGCGGTCGTCGTCGTTCTGCACTGTCTCGAGGTACCCATCCGCCCATGAGGTGGGAACCGGCTCGATGGTGAATCCGGCTTCCTCCAGCTGTTCCTGCAGGACAGCGAAGACACCCTCGGGCTCAGGCAGGTACGGGCGCGACACATCGGTGGGGTAGTGGAACGGCAGTGGCTCGCCGTCGTAGCCGGAGGCTTCGAGTAGTTCCCGGGCCAGTTCGACGTCGTACTCGTAGGTGGTGATGTCGTCGTTCGTGACCGCGAGCTTCGGTGGCGTGAACTGGTCCGCGGGCGCCGTCCCGTCGAGGAACCGGCCAGCAATGACTGCCTGCTTGTCGATGGCATGCGCCACTGCCTGGCGGAACAGGAGGCTGTCGACGCCGGGGAAGTCCTGGTTCATGCCGAGGTAGAGGACCGAGTAGGGGTCGCGTTGCAGGAGTTGCTGGCCCTCCCGGACCAGGTCTCCGGCGTTGTCCACGGTGACGAAGTCGTAGCCGTCGATCTGGCCGGTGTTCAGCGCCTCGAGCCGCTCATCGGCCAGGGGGAGTGTGGTGAACACCAGGGTGCCGATCTCCCCGCGGACACCCCAGTAGTCCTCGAAGGAGGACAGGCGGACCTCTCCCGGCTCCCAGCTTTCGAACGTGTAGGGCCCGGTGCCCACCGGGTTCAACGAATACTGCGACACGGCAGTCCCATTGATCTCCTCGGACAGGTCATCGGCGGAGAGTTCCTCCAGGGCCCTGGGTGAGGACATCGCGAAGGACGGCATGGCGAGGGCCGGGATGAACCCGGTGAGCCGGCTGTTCAACGCAATGAGCACCTCATATTCGCCGAGCGGCTGGCACGACGAGTAGATGGAAAGCTCAGGCTGGTCCGAGTAGGCATTGAACACCGAGCCGAAGGTGATGGTGCTGTCGAAGGCCCGGGTCTCCTCGGGCAGCGAATACCACCGCTCGAAGTTGGCGCACACGGCTTCCGCATTGAACGGCTCACCGTCGTGGAACGTGACGTCCTCACGGAGGCTGAAGGCATACGCCCGGCCATCGTCCCGCTCATCCCAGGAGGCGGCGAGGAGGGGGACAGGTTCGGACGTCGTCGGGTCGATGCCCACCAGGCCCTCCAGGACCTGCCGGGTGACCCGGTAGGACTCGGTGTCGGCTACCAGCGCCGGATCGAGGCCGATCGGGTCGGCAGCGGTGCCGAAGGTGAAGACCGCTTCAGGGTCCTCTGCGGGAACCGTGGGTGGGGGTGTGGTGGTGGG
>NZ_JABFOM010000026.1:0-22323 GCF_013116715.1 Arthrobacter sp. 147(2020) | reverse complement strand
GTAGGAGCCAGCACGTAAGAGCTGCCAGCACTCATCGGCGGACAGTGAGGATTTCTGGGGAACGGCGTCGTCGGAAGCCATGACCTAGTCCAGATGCTTGATGCTGTGAAGTGGCGTCACCACGGTGGGACAAGGGAGGTGGTGCAGGACGGCATGGGCCGTTGATCCGAGCAGGAGCCGTCTGAAGCCGCCCCGACCGCGGCTCCCCACCACCAGAAGGGCAGCATTCGCCGCCGCATGCAGCAGCGCGGCCGCTGGTTCCCTGTCGGTTTCCAGCACCTTGCGGACCGCGAGGTCGGGGTAGTCCTCCCCGATGCCCGAAACTGTCTCGGACAAGACCACCCGTTCCTCTTCCTCAAGGGACTGGGTGAGCGTTCGGGGCAGCAGGCCCTCGTCCAACAGATGGTTGGGCGTCTGCAGGGCGTAGACCACCACCAGTTCCTGGCCATCCCGGTCCGCCTCGGCAGCAGCGAAGGCAACCGCCTGGATCGCTTCCTCTGACCCATCAACGCCCACCGCCACTCCCCGCCGTTCCCCAATCTCTTGAGGGCCAATCACAGCTACCGGGCAGTCAGCGGTGGCAGCGATCTGAAGCGCACGGTCGGTGAGGGAGCCACCCAGATGGACGCTGCCCGAGCCGACCACCAACAGCGATGCCTCGCTCGAGTACTGTCCCAACTTACCGGCCACTCCACCTTCAAGGAGCTTGGTGGTGACCTCCACCTGGTGATCCGCCCGGACACGCCGAGCGGTATTCTCCAGCAGTTGCTCGCCGAGTTTCAGGAGATTGTTGGCCCACGGAATGGGCTCTGTCACCCAGCGGTCATCGACAACGTAAAGGATGACCAGGGGAAGTTTGAGGCGCTCCGCCCTGCGCGCAGCCCACCTCACCGCGGCCTGGCTTTGGGCATTGTCCGTGGTGGCCACGGCAATCGGTTTGGACGCATTCATGGCGGGCCTCCAGGTCGGCTGAGTGGGGGGCTTCAGCGTCCCGCACCATCACAGCGTCCCGCACCACCACCAAGAAACCGTAGGGCCGAAAGTCACAAGTATGGCCACCTCGCGGCCCTCGTGATCCGCACCTACTTCAGCAATGCGACGTCCGACACCAGATCGATGTGCGACTGCATCGCCGCAGCGGCCGCTGCCGCGTCCTGCGCACGGATTGCTTCGGCAATGACCCGATGCGACCGCAGGGACTGCTCCGGCCTGCCGGGTTGACCCAGCGACTCAATCCGGGTTTCCAGCACCATCTCCGCGATGAACGCCATCAACTGCCCCAGTACGGGGGAGTGGGCCGCCGCGGTCACCGACTGGTGGAACAGCTCATCCCCGCGCGTCCCCCGGTGCCCGCCGTCGATCTCCGCCGCCATGGCGTCCAACGCGGCATCGATCGCCGCGAGGTCCTCAGGAGTTCGCCGCTCAGCCGCCAGCGCAGCCAGCTTGACCTCCAGCGTGCTACGCGCCTCAGCGATCTCGGGCAGCCGGGACTGGTGTTCACGCAGTTTCCTGATCACCGTCGCCAGAGATGGCCGGTAGACCAGCACCGCGCCCGTCCCATGCTGCACGTCAATGATGCCGAGCACCTCCAGGGCCACCAGTGCCTGCGCCAACGTTGCCCGCGAAACCCCCAGCTGCTCGGCGAGGATGCGTTCGGCCGGCAATAGGTCGCCGGGTCCCAGCTGGGCTTCCTCGATATAGACGAGGATCTGCTCCACCAGCTGCTCATACAGGCGTGGCCGCGGCGCGCGAACCAGTTGCCGTGGATCGGGCGGTGAGTTCATCAGCGGTCCTCATCGTCAACGGGAAAGGTCATGCCAGTGTATGAGCAGATCCGACGAGGACCGCTTCACAATTGACAAATGGATCAGTGTCTAACAGTCTAGTCCAGTGCGCCGGTAACGTGCGTCACATCACACTTTCACCGGCGAAAGAAGACCCATGTCCGTCCCGCTCCTCTCCATCATCATCCTGGCAGCGATGTTCCTGATTGCCACGTTGCTGCCCGTCAACATGGGCGCCCTCGCCTTCGTGGGCGCTTTCCTGCTGGGTGCAGTCTTCCTCGGCATGGAAACCGATGACATCATCGCCAACTTTCCCGGCGGCCTGTTCCTGACCCTGGTCGGCGTCACCTATCTCTTCGCGATCGCCCAAAACAACGGCACGATCGACCTCTTAGTCAACGGAGCGGTCAAACTCGTCCGCAGCCGGGTGGCCCTGATTCCCTGGATCATGTTCATCATCACCGGCGTGATCACTGCCGTCGGCGCGCTCGGCCCCGCGGCCGTGGCGATCATGGCGCCCGTTGCCCTGGGTTTCGCCGCGAAGCACAAGATCAGCCCCCTCCTGATGGGCATGATGGTGGTCCACGGCGCCCAGGCGGGCGGCTTCTCGCCCATCGCCGTCTACGGCGTCATTGTCAACGGCATCGTCGCCGATACAGGTTTCGAGTACAGCCCGATGGCCCTCTTCCTCTCCAGCCTGATCTTCAACTTCCTCATCGCCGTCGTCCTGTTCCTGGTGCTGGGCGGCCGGAAGCTTTTCTCCGCACGGGTTGAGCAGTTCGTCGAAGGCGCAGCCGACGCCCGGATGCGCGCCAGCGTGGGAGCCCGCGCCTCGGGCGCCGACGTCGACTTCCGCGGCACCGGGTCCGGCACCGACTCGCTGAAGGGCAAAGCCAGGTCAGGGAACGACGGCGGCGCTGTCGCCACCGAGTCCAAGCAGACCCTCGCGCAGTACGCCACCATCGCCGGCCTGATCATCCTGGCCGTCGTCGCCCTCGGCTTCAAGGTCGACGTCGGATTCGTCGCCATCACCGTCGCCGTCGCCCTTGCGCTGATCTCGCCGCGGTCCCAGAAGGGTGCTGTCGAGAAGATCAGCTGGTCAACGGTCCTGCTGATCTGCGGCATGCTCACCTTCGTCGGCGTCCTCCAGGAAGCCGGAACCATCGAGTACGTCTCCGACGGCGTCGCCAGCCTGGGTATGCCACTGCTGGCAGCCCTGCTGATCTGCTACATCGGTGCTGTGGTCTCCGCCTTTGCCTCCTCGACCGCGATCCTGGCAGCACTTATCCCGCTGGCGATCCCGTTCCTGGAATCCGGCGAAATCGGTGCGATCGGTGTGATCGCTGCCCTCTCGATCGCCTCCACGGTGGTCGACGTGTCACCGTTCTCCACCAATGGTGCACTGGTGCTCGCCAACGCACCCGAAGGCACCGACCGGGACCGCTTCTACAAGCAGATCCTCGCCTACGGCGGCATCATCGTCGTCGTCGGACCGCTCGTCGCCTGGCTGGTTTTGGTGGTTCCGGGCTGGCTCTAAGCCCTGCCCCGAGACCCTGAACGCCGGAACCGGACACCCCACTGAGAGGAAAGATCACCATGACCACAGCTACCCCCGCCCCCGCAGAGCGCTCCGGCCCACTCGCCGGCACCCTCGTGGTGGACCTCAGCCGCGCCCTGGCCGGCCCGCACGCCGGAATGATGCTGGCCGACCTGGGTGCCCGCGTGATCAAGGTGGAGAACCCCGGTTCCGGCGACGACACCCGCGGCTGGGGCCCACCCTTTGTGGGCCCCGAAGACAACCCCCAGGCGACCTACTTCCTGTCCTGCAACCGGAACAAGGAATCGATCGCCCTGGACCTGAAAAGCGACGACGGCAAAAAGATCCTCACAGCCCTGCTGGAACGGGCCGACGTCGTCGTCGAGAACTTCCGTCCCGGAGTCCTGGACCGGCTGGGGTTCTCCACCGAGGCGATGCATGAGCTCAACCCACGCCTCGTCATCCTCTCGATCACCGGCTTCGGCCACGACGGACCCGAGTCCAGCCGAAGCGGCTACGACCAGATCCTGCAGGGTGAAGCGGGACTGATGTCGCTGACCGGGCCCAGCCCTGACGACCCACAGCGCGTCGGCGTCCCCATCGCCGACCTGCTCTCCGGGATGTACGGCGCGTACGGCGCCCTCGCGGCACTCCTCGAACGGGAGAGGACCGGCAAGGGCCAGGTGGTGCGCACATCGCTGCTTGCTGCGCTGGTCGGCGTCCACGCCTTCCAGGGAACCCGGACCACTGTCGCCGGCGAGGTGCCGCAGGCGCAGGGCAACCACCACCCCTCCATCGCTCCCTACGGCCTTTTCAGCTGCGACGCCGGGAAGGTCCAGATCAGCGTTGGTAGTGAGAAACTGTGGCAGAAGTTCGCCACAACCTTCGGGCTCGACGCCGGCCGCGCCGAGTTCGCCACCAACGGCGACCGGGTGCGGAACCGTGACCAATTGATCAGCGAAATCGAGAAGGCCTTTGCCGCCTACGAATCCGTTCCGTTGCTGGCGAAGCTCAACGAAGCGGGAATCCCGGCGGGCAAGGTCCGCTCACTCGATGAGGTCTACGAGTGGGAGCAGGTCAAGTCGCAGGGACTGCTGATCGACGTCGAGCACCAGTTGTTGGGCAAGGTCAGCCTCCCCGGCCCACCGCTGCGGTTCTTCGACGCCGCCGAGCAGGAGACCACCAACTCCAACCACACCGCCCCACCCCTGCTGGACCAGGACGGCGCCGACATCCGGCGCTGGCTCGACGACGCCCTCGCGAAGGACTCCTAGCGTGACGGCCGCCCAGCCGGTGCGCCACCTGACCGCTGCGGAACTGATCGACGTCGTCCTCGATCCGGGGACCTTCACGTCCTGGGATGAACCGGTCCCCGGCCCGCACCCTGACGAGAAGTATGAAAGGGAACTGCAGGCCGCGCGGGACAAAAGCGGCGCTGACGAGTCGGTGCTCACCGGCGAAGGGCTGATCCGCGGTCGACGGGTAGCGGTGATCGTGTCCGAGTTCCGGTTCCTCGCCGGTTCCATCGGGCTGGCCGCCGCGAACCGGATCGTAGCGGCCATTGAGCGCGCCACCCGGGAGGAACTGCCCCTGCTGGCGGGACCGGCGTCGGGCGGCACCCGGATGCAGGAGGGCACGCTCGCGTTCCTGTCGATGGTGAAAATCTCGGCCGCGGTCCGCACCCACCGCCGGGCCCGGTTGCCCTACCTGGTGTACCTGCGGCACCCCACCACCGGCGGGGTGATGGCCTCCTGGGGATCACTGGGCCACGTCACCGTCGCCGAACCGGGTGCGCTTCTCGGGTTCCTCGGTCCCCGGGTGTACGAGGCGCTGTACGGCGCCCCCTTCCCGGAGAACGTGCAGGTCGCTGAAAACCTGTACGACAAGGGACTTATCGACGCGGTGGTCCCGCCGGAGCTGCTCTCCGAAATCGTCGATCGGGCACTGAACGTGCTTTCCCCGCAGGCCACCGAGCCAGTGGCACCGCCAGCGACTCTCGACGGCGTCCCCGCCGCCGTTGACGCGTGGACCTCCATTGAGATCTCCCGCAACCGTCGCCGCCCGGATCTGCGCCGGTTGCTCGCCTGGGCGGCGCAGGATGTGCTGCCGCTCAATGGCACCGGGCAGGGGGAGAAGGACCCCGGGCTCCAGCTGGCGCTGGCCCGCTTCGGCGACCAGTCCTGCGTGGTCCTGGGCCACAACCGGTCACGATCCACCCCGGAGAGTGCGATGGGTCCTGCCTCGCTCCGGGAGGCACGGCGCGGGATGAAGCTGGCTGAGGAACTCGGCCTGCCCCTCTTGACAGTGATTGATACGGCTGGTGCGGCGCTCTCCAAGGACGCCGAGGAGGGCGGGCTCGCCGGAGAGATTGCGCGCTCGCTCTATGACCTGATCGGGTTGCAGTCGCCGACCGTCTCGGTGCTGCTGGGCCAGGGCGCCGGCGGGGGAGCTCTGGCGCTCCTTCCCGCCGACCGGACCATTGCCGCCCACCACGCCTGGCTTTCGCCGCTGCCGCCCGAAGGTGCGAGCGCCATCATGCACCGGAGCACCGAGTTCGCTCCGGCGCTGTCCGAGGCGCAGGGAGTCAACGTGGCTGCATTGCATGCCAATGGGCTGGTGGACCACATCGTCGACGAGCGCGACGACGCCGCCGAGGAAGCCAGGGCGTTCTGCCTGCGGCTGGGGGCTGCCATCGAGTACGAGCTCGCAGCCCTTGCTGGCACCCCGATGGACGACCTGCTGGTCCGCCGGACCGCCAAGTACCGTGACCTGGGGCCCCGCCTGGCAACCGCCGCGGAATAACGGGGCTGCCTGGGCGGCGCTGAATAACCGGGGCTGGACCCTAGTTCTGGTCCGCCAGCCAGGCGGCATAACTGCCCTCGAGTTCGACGACGTCGTAGCCCGCGTGGCGGAGCGCATTCGCCGCAACCGAGCTGCGGACCCCGCTCTGGCAGTAGGTGACCACTGTGCCTTGCTGGGGAAGCTGGTCGAGATTCCAGAGCACGCGGCCTCCGCTGAGCTGGTACGAGCCGGGAATGTGCCCCGCAGTGTGCTCGCTTCGGGCACGGACGTCGAGCAGCATGGACCGGTCGAACGACTCCAGCTCCGCGGGCGTGACCGTGCGGGGGACGCTGGTCGGCAGGCCGTCCAGTCCCGTGACGTACCCGGCAACACGGTCAATTCCCACCCGGATCAGGTGGTCCCAGATCTCCTGGGCCTGGTCCCGGCCGTCCGCCAGCAGTACCAGCGGGCGGTGATCCCGGTCCGGATCCACCGCCCAGGCGCCGAAGCTGGCGGTGCTTTTGCCTGCGGGAATGTTCAGCGCGCCGATCACCGTGCCCTGATGGACCATCGTGTTGGGGCGGGTGTCGACAAAGCTCAGTTCATCCGCGGCCAGTCCGTGCGCGACGTCGACCGCGTCCAGTTGCTGCAGCGGCGGCCTCGGCCCAAGGAGGGCGGGCCCGTCACGGTTCTCCCGCTTCATCCGGGCGAAGTAGGCGTGGGCGTCCGGCTGTCCATCGAGCAGTTCATCAATGAACCCCTGCTCGTCCCCGGCTGCCAGGTAGGGACCCCACCAGGCGTACAGACGCTCGTACCCCACCGTGGTGGAGGGCACAGCACCCAGGGCCTTGCCGCAGGCACTCCCGGAGCCATGGCCCGGGTGGACCTGCACATAGTCGTCCAGGTGCAGGAACACATCCCTCAGGCTGGCGAACAGTTGCTTCGCCCCGACAAAGCGGGTGTCAACGCCACCGGCCGCCTCATCCAGCAGATCGGGCCGGCCCAGGTCTCCGGCAAAGACGAAGTCGCCCGAGAGCAGGTAGCCCGGCTGGTCGGTGAAAGCGCCGTCGGTGACAAGGAAAGACAGGTGCTCGGGGGTGTGACCCGGGGTATGGAGTGCTTGGACGGTGATATTACCAATCGTGATCGTGTCGCCGTCGTGCAGCAGGTTGGCGTCAAACCCGTACTGCCAGTCAGGTCCACCGTCCCCCGACACATACAGGGCTGCACCGGTGGCGGCGGCGAGCTCCCGGCTTCCGGACAGGTAGTCGGCGTGGATATGGGTTTCGGTGACGGCAACGATGGTCATACCGTTCGCTGTGGCCAGCGACTGGTAGACACCGATGTCCCGGCGCGGATCCACTACCACTGCCTCACCTTTGCGCTGGCAGCCGATGAAGTAGCTGGCCTGGGCAAGGTCTTCGTCGTAAATGCGTTCGATAAGCATGGAATTCTCCTTCGGAGTGATGCGGAGTGATGCGGAGTGATGCGGTGTGATGAGGGGATGAAGATGGGGTTTATGGGGAGAGGAGTAGTGCGACGGCGGAGGTGGCAACCACCCATGCCGCAACGGTAAAGATGAGGATGGCGAACGCGACCCTGAGGATCCGCTCCGGCAGGAGCGCGGCGAGCCGGCTCGCGATCAACGAACCGAGGATGGCTGGAAGGGCGAAGGCCAGGACGAGCGGCCAGTCGATAGTGAAGCCGACGGCGTGGGCGCTGAATCCCGCGGCCGAATTGATGGCGATGATCGCTAGGGAAGATCCCACCGCCTGCTTCAGCCCGAGTCCCAGGAACAGGGTCAACGCGGGGGTGAGCAGGAAACCGCCGCCCACGCCCAGCAGGCCGGTGAGGAAGCCGATCAGCAGGCCGACGGCAAGCGCCTTCGGCGCGCAGGTCCTGAAAGAGCGGCGTGGGCCAGAGCTGCAGGACCCGGCAGTTTCGGTGACCGAGCCGAGCATCCGGATTCCCGCGACCATCATGATTACGGCGAAGAACAGCATGAGGAGGTCCGGGTTCAGCATGGTGCCAACCGCTGCTCCGCCCCAGGCGGCCGGGATGCCGGCTGCCCCGACGAGGGCGACGACCGGCCAGTTGATGCCCGCGCGCAGCCTGGGTAGCAGCGCTGTCACCGAGGCCATCCCCACCACCAGCAGGGAGGTGGGGATGGCTTCGCCGGTACTCATTCCAACGCCATAAACGAGCGCCGGAACGGCGATGATTGATCCGCCCGCTCCCACGAGTCCCAACAGGATCCCGACGGAGAGTCCCAGGCTGAGCGCAGTGATCATGAGGCCAGGGCGGTGGAATCCCGGCGTGGCGGCAGTTGTGCGATGGCCGATTCGCGGGTGGGTTCGTTCTGAGCCCGGTTCCAGGGGAGGGCTGAGAGGGCTGTGCCCATGGCGCAGGTGTTGGTGGCCGCGGAGAAGGTCAGCCCGGCACCGATCACGCCGGCCAGACTGCGGATTTTCGGAGAGAGGAATCGGCCGCCGGTCAGACCCAGTAGCACCAGCGAGCCGGCGGTCAGGCGGACCTGGCGTTCCAGATCCCAGCTGGTCTTACCGCTGACCACCGCACCCCCGCCGGCGGCAAACCCGGCGGTGCCTCCAGCGAGGACGTAGGCGGCGTCGAGCCCTGCGCCATGGAGCCGCTGCCGGGCCTGTTCGGCGCGGGCACCCGACTGGCAGACCAGCACTACCCGGCTGTGGAGGCGAGAAGCGAACTCCCCGGCGTGCTCGGACAGGAGCGGAAGCGGGACGTTGTAGGCGCCGCGGATGTGCTGCGAAGCGAACTCGGCCGCCGAGCGCACGTCGATGACGACGACGTCCTCGTGCTCCTGTTGCCAGACGAGTAGCTGCTGGGCGGTCAGGGACTTGAGAGTGTGGGAAGTGGTGGCCATGGGGCGCTATTTCCTTCAGTTGAGCGTGAAAGGTGGATACCCCACTGAGTATTACAGATACCCAAGGGGGTATGCAAAACACCCCATGGGGTATACTCAGATGACACCCCAACCTGGAGAATCCATGCAACTCGACACCTCAGAGCTGACCCCGGTCATCAATCGGCTAAAGCGCGCCCAGGGGCAGCTCGCTGCCGTGACACGCATGCTCGAGGAGGGTAAGGACTGCAAGGACGTCATTACGCAGTTGGCCGCCGTCTCGAAAGCGCTGGATCGCGCAGGGTTCGCCATCATCGCGACCGGGCTGGAGCAGTGCCTCACCAGCGAGGACGCGACTATGGACAAGAAGCAACTGGAGAAGCTTTTCCTCTCGCTCGCCTAGCGTCGCCTGACTATATCGATTTGATCTCGATGGGAGGTGTCCTGTTGCGGGCTGGAGCTACTGGTGAAATGGTTCGAGTGGTGTGGGGCGCCGCAGAGCTCTCGCGCTGACTGGTTGATTTCGCACCTACTCAGTGGCGAGGTCTCATGGTTCCCAGCAGTATGCACGGCCCTGTTACGCACGGCGTGAGTGATTCCGCCCCGGGTTTCGACCTCTCAGACCTACTGAGGCGTACCGCCGACGGTGACCAAGATGCTTTCGCGTCTGTCTATGCACAAACCTGTAAACGGGTCTATGGCCTGGTGCTCCGGGTGATCAAAAATGCAGCAATCACCGCCGAAGTGGTGCAGGAGGTCTACCTCATGCTGTGGACCACTGCAGGGCAGTTCGATGCAGGCCGGGGCTCACCCCAGAGCTGGATCTTCACCCTCGCCCACCGCCGTGCTGTCGACCGGGTGCGAAGCGAACAGAGCGCGACGGGGCGCGATACGGCCTACAGCCAGCGGGCGGCTGCGGTCAAGGAAGACAGCATCGAGGAGACCGTCCACCACACCCTGATGTCCGAGAGTGTCAGGAAGTGCCTCGCCTCGCTCACCGAGCGCCAGGCGGAAGCCATCAACCTTGCGTACTATGGCGGACTGACCTATGTTGAGGTCGCCGAGACATTGCAGATCAAACTTCCCACCGCCAAGTCGAGAATCCAGGCTGGACTTACCCGGCTGCGGGACGCACTGGAAGCTGACGGCTACGACTCCCACTCACGGTGAGCAGAAAGTGAAGTTCTCTATGGACCCTTACCTGCAGCAGTGGTTCACCCGCCTCGCCGCCGTGAACTCCGGGTTGAGCCTCGATACCGCGTGGGAGGTCTACGCCAGCATCGGGGGCACCTGCGACGTCATCGATTTCAAGGCTTATGTGAGCGGCCTCCTGCAGCTCAGCGACTTCGAACGGGACATGGTCTCGCACGCCATCAATGAGGTTCTCGACGGCGAGCACTCGCCCGTGCGCCGCGCCGCCTACACCACCGACAACATTTCGCTGGCCTCGGGCACCCCGTCCGAGAGTACGTTCGAGAGCCCGACCGACCCGGCGCTGCGGCGGTTGTCCACCGCGGCCGCCTCGCTGTTCCCCTTGAACGACGCCGAAATCCGGCGCCTGCGGTCGCTGCATCTGACCGGTCTGATGGGGTCTTTGCCTGAGGAACGGTTTGACCGGATTACCCGCGAAGCCCGGGAAGCGTTCGGTGTCAGCTCGGCGTCGATCGCACTTATCGGCCAGCACCGCCAGTTCATCAAATCGGTGACGGGTCCCATCGGTGCGAATGTCCCGCGCCGGATTTCCTTCTGCAACCAGACGATTCGCTGCGAGCAGTCGATGGTGGTGCACGACGCCCGCGATGACACCGCGTTCAGAAACAACCCGCTGGTCCGGCTCAAGCCCCACATCAGGTTCTATGCGGGCTACGCCCTGCGCGGTCCTGGCGGCTGGCCCATCGGCACCCTCTGCGTGATCGACGACGCTCCCCGAGGCTTCTCCGCGGCCGACGAACTGACCTTAAAAAGACTGGCCGCCAAGGCCCAGGATGAAATCGAATCGATTCCGTCCTAGGGCCTCAGCGGCCTGTCGCAGCAACGACCTATGAGGCTGGGGTCATCGACATCGGAAGTACGCGCCGCAGGACGTCCGACAGGGTGATCACGCCGATGAACTCACCGTTGTCCATCACCGCAGCGAGCTGCACGCTTGCGCTACGGATCTGGGCGAGGGCTTCATACACGGGCACGTCGGCGTCGAGCAGGAATGCTGGCCCTGCCAGTTCCCTGACCTTTCGTTGCGGGGGCTCAAGGAGCGTGTCCCGCACATGGATGACACCCGGCGCCTCACCTGCGGGGCCCTGTACCAGGATCCGGAGGTGCTTGGAGCGGGCAGCTACTTCCTGCACGTCGGCCACCGACGCGGTGTCAGGGACGACTGTAGCTTTCCCATCCGGCGCGATCAGGGAGCGAACGGTGAGCGTCTCCAGCTCCAGGACGCCCGACAGCTGCGTCTCAAAGGAAGCGTCGAGTGCTCCCGACGCCGCCGAGTGCTCCACCAGGTGACGGATGGAACCCGCGTCGAGCCCGCCCACGGCCGCGCGGTTGACCGGGGTGACACCGCTCGCGGCCACGAGCCGGTTGGCAATGGCGTTGACCCAAACCAGCAGGGGGCGCACCAACCAGATGAAGCCACGGGAGGGCAGCCCAATCAGTTTGGCCGAACGCTCCGGGTGGGCAATCGCCCAGGACTTGGGGGCCATCTCGCCCACCACCAGGTGGAGGAACGTGACGAAGAGCAGGGACAGCGCGAACGCGGTTCCTCCCGCGATGCCGGCAGGCACCCCCCACGATCCGAGGACCGGTCCCAGCCAGGCGTCGACAGCCGGTTTGGTGATTGCTCCCAGGGCGAAGGTACACGCCGTGATACCCAACTGGGCTCCGGCGAGCATGATGGTCAGTTCGTTGATGCCGCGCAAAGCCGCGCGGGCTGATCGGTTGTTGGCGGCCTCGGCTTCCAGACGGTAACGCCGTGCGCCCAGCAGGGCGAACTCGATCACCACGAAGAAGGCACTGAGGACGATGAGCAGTGCGGTCACCAGGGTTACGGTCAATGGGTCAGTCATCGGGTCTCATCCTCACTGGCGTCAGCCTGGGCGTCGGTGCGGCGTTCGGCACGCTCACCGGCGTCGGCGTTCTCGGGGGTTACCTCGATTAGACGCACGAGCAGCTCGCTCGGTACGTGGCGTGCGACGTCGAGGACTTCGACGTCGAGCACCCGCCGTACCGGTTCGTCCTCCACCACATCGCGGGGATCATCGGGCAGCACCACCGTCACGGTTTCGCCGATGACCGGCAGCTGCCCGCGGGCGGCAATCAGCACTCCGGAAATGGTCTCGTAATCACCCTCGGGCAGGTCATGCCCGATGGCACGCTCCACCTCGTCGACGTGAACATCGCCGCTCATCCGCCACGTGTTGTCTTCCTCGGTCTCGATCGTGGGAGGCGCTTCGTCGTCGTGCTCGTCGGTCAGTTCACCGACCAGCTCCTCGGCGAGGTCCTCAACGGTAATGACGCCGGTGAAGCCGCCGTACTCGTCGATGACGCAGGCGAGTTCGTTGCGGGAGTTCATCAGCTGCTCCAGCGCGTCGGGGAGTGACATCAACGCGGGCAGGACGAGCGGTGGGTGCATCACTGTGGTGACCAGTGCGTCGTCGCGCACGCTCGCGGGCAGAATGTCCGCAAGCTGCACGACGCCTAGGGGCTCCTCGGTTTCCGATACCACCGGGTAACGGGTGTGGGCATCGGCCATCAGGATGCGTACCTGGCCGACTGTTGCCAGGAGCCCCACGGTGCCGACCTGCGAGCGAGGGATCATCGCGTGCTCGATGTCCCGGTCCGGGAAGTCGAGGATGCGGTCGATCAGCATCGACAATTCTTCCGGCAGGTCGCCACTCCGGCGGGAGTCCGCGACAATCCGGTCGAGGTCCTCCGCCGTGGCGGTGGTGTCGACGTCGTGCACCGGTTCAACGCGCACCAGCTTGAGCAGCGCGTTGGCCGAGTGGTCAAAAATGGTGATCAGCCAGCCGAAGGTGGCGAGGTAGATCGTGGTGGATCGGGCCAGTCCGCGGGCCATTGGCTCGGGATTGGCGATGGCCAGGTTCTTCGGGTACAGCTCGCCGAAGATCATCTGCACTACCGCAGCGATGACCAGTGCCAGCACGGTACCGATTGAGATGCCGAGCGCCATGGGCACTCCGGCACCGCCGAGGAAGATACCCAGCGATTCGCCGACCAGCGGTTCAGCGACGTAACCAATCAGGAGGCCGGTAACGGTGATACCCAGTTGGGCGCCGGACAGCATGAAGGACGTCCGTTTGGTGACCTTCAGGGCGCGTTGGGCAGCCACGTCGCCGGCTTCGGCGCTGGCAGCCAGCTTGTTCCGGTCGACCGACATGTAGGCGAATTCCTGGGCCACGAAATAGCCATTGGCGGCGATGATGGCGAGGATGATGATGATGCCGAGCAGAAGCGTCAGCAGGGTGATGGTCATGATGCGGACCCCCCGCGGCTGGCCGGTGAATACTCACGGCAGCGATGTAGCTCAGGATTTAGAGTGAAAGAACAACAATGACTGGGGTCATCAGAGGACCCCGGTTTCGTACGCAGTTAGACCAGCACCTTTAGCAGTCTTGGGACATTGACAATCTTCACTATACCGAGGGTCCGGCAAAACTCAGTAACCTTGCTACACATGTGCGCCATTCGACTGGGTGCCTGCTCCGGTTGAGAATTGAACAATGAGTGACGCCGGGGAGTTCATCGATGCCGGACTGCAGCGTGAGGCATCGTGGGAGCGGGCAGCGGATTCTGGCGCCGATGGCCTGCGGCGGTATGGCTCTTCGGTGGGTGCGGTGCGTGGCACCGTCCGTGATGCCTTCCGCCGCTACCGGGGGATGGAGCACGACGCCGTGCTCGCCCTCAGCTCGGAGCTCTGGGCGATCCCGGTCTTCGAACGTCGGCTCGCGGCAGTAGTCGTCCTGCAGACGAAACTTCCGCTGTTGGTGGCCACCGACCTGACCCGGCTGGAGGGATTCCTTCGCGGGGCCGGAACACGCGAGCTGGTTGACCCGCTCGCGCACGATGTGGTTGGTCCGCTGATCGCGGGACTTTCGCACCGGGATGCCGATCGGGCGGCGTCCATTCTTGCCCGGTGGGCGGCCGACGTCGACCCTTGGCTTGGCCGCGCGGCGGAACTGTCAGGGGTGCGGACGCGCTAGCCTTCACGGCCATCCGATGTCCAACACGTCTAGACTGGTTCTTCGCTGGCGACCGGTTGGTCGCCCGCACCTCCATCGCAGTCAAGCAAAGGTGCTCAGTCATGCCAGGCTCTTACTACCGCTCCCTGGGCGAGGGTAGCTTCGAATCAACCATCCATGCGCAGGGTGCCTGGAACCCGAAGGAGCAGCACATGGCTCCGGCTGCGGGTCTGCTGGCGCACTGCCTCGAAGAGTGCAGCCCGCGCCCCGACCTGCGGATGGCTCGGCTCAGCTTCGATATTCTCGGCATGATTCCGGGCGGGACGTTCGATGTGATCGCGAAGGTTATCCGGCCCGGCAAAACCATCGAACTGCTCGAAGCAGAGATGATCTCCGGTGGGAGGACAGTGATTCGTGCGAAGGCCTGGCGCCTGGCGAAGGCGGACAGCTCGGCGGTGGCCGCTATCGAAGACGAGTCGATGCCTGGACCCGAGCAGGCGGGACCGTTTGCGGAAATGACCGCCTGGCCGGGTGGCTACATCGAATCGCTGGAGTTCAGGGTTGTCGAGGGACACCGCCCGGGCCGGGGACGGGTCTGGCTCCGGACACCCCAGCAGATGGTCGACGGCATTGAGACAGCCGACCTGGTCCGGCTGATCGGACTAATTGATACCGCCAACGGGGTCTCCGCCCGGGTACCTCCCGGCCCGGGAAGCTGGATGTTCCCCAACCTTGATCTGCAGGTCCACCTGTACCGGGAGCCGGCGGGCGAATGGCTAGGGCTGGAAACCAGCGTCAGCTTCGGAACCGACGGGATCGGGTTGACCTCGGCAGTGCTTCACGACACCGCCGGGCCGTTCGGGCGGGCCGAGCAGATCCTCACCATCAGGAAGCTGTAGTCCCGGGGTGTACCGGTGCAACTAGGGTGGAAGAAGAACACCCGCAATCAATTCCCCTAGGAGCACCCCCATGGAATACCGGAAGCTAGGCAACAGTGGCGCGGCAGTCTCGGCGTACGCACTCGGCACCATGACCTTTGGGGCGGAGGCTGACGAAGCGACCTCCCACCAGATTATGAGCGCCTACGCGGCGGCCGGCGGCAACTTCATCGATACTGCCGACGTGTACACAGCCGGCGCGTCCGAGAAAATCATCGGTTCCTGGCTGGCGAAGAACCCTACGGAGCGCGACCAGATGGTCATCGCCTCCAAGGGACGGTTCCCGATGGGTGACGGTGTGAACGACATTGGTCTGTCACGTCGCCACCTGCGCCGCGCGCTCGATGACTCGCTCGCACGGTTGGGGGTCGACCACATCGACCTCTACCAGGTGCATTCGTGGGATCCCCAGACCCCACTCGAGGAAACCCTCGGTTTCCTTGAGGACTCAATCCGCAGCGGCAAGATCGGCTACTACGGTTTCTCCAACTACACCGGCTGGCAGCTGACCAAAGCGGTCTGGCTGGCCAAGGCCCACGGCTGGAACGCCCCCGTCACCCTGCAGCCCCAGTACAGCCTGCTGGTGCGTGAAATCGAGTCGGAGATCGTTCCCGCAGCCCTCGACGCCGGTATGGGACTGCTGCCCTGGTCGCCGCTCGGCGGCGGTTGGCTGACCGGAAAGTACAAGCGGGACACCTCGCCGACCGGGGAAACCCGGCTGGGTGAGAACCCCGAGAGAGGCATGGAGGCGTGGAAGGAACGCAACTCCAAGGAACGCACCTGGCGCATCATCGACACCGTCGTGGACATCGCCGGGTCGCGGGGCATCACCGCGTCCCAGGTTGCCCTCGCCTGGGTGGCGCAGCAGCCAGCCGTCACCTCAGTGATCCTCGGGGCGCGGAACACCGAGCAGCTTACCGATAACCTCGGAGCCGACGCCGTGACCCTCACCGCAGAGGAGATCGACCGGCTCAGCACCATCAGCGCTCCCGAGGTTTCCGACTACCCCTACGGCGTACCTGGGCAGGAACAGCGCAGCCGCAAGATCGACGGCGGACGCTAACCAAGGGTCTTCCGGCACGACCACGGAATTCCGGAGCGGGCACGCTCGTTGAGAAACAGTAGGTGCCCGCCCCGGGTGCTGTGAAAGGAAGGCCAGCATCATGGCAAAGGCAATGTGGAACGACGTCGTCATCGCGGAGTCGGACGAGACAGTGATGGTCGAGGGAAACCACTACTTCCCCCGTGAATCGGTCAAGGCCGAATACCTCAGCGACAGTGCAATGACCACTGTGTGCCCGTGGAAGGGCACCGCCAACTACCTGTCGATCACAGTAGACGGCGACACGAACGACGACGCCGCCTGGACCTACCTGGAACCGAAGTCGGCCGCCGGGAACATCCGCGGCCATGTGGCTTTCTGGCGCGGGGTCACGGTTACCGACTGATCCCGGCTTTTCTCCCGGTACGACGGTCGATGCGCCGGATCGTTGCGTAGGCGGCAGCGCAAATGCCCGCAGTCAGGAAGGTGCCCCAGATGGTGTCGATCAGCAGCATCTGGGCTGGCCAGTCGCGGAGGGTGGCGGCGTTGGTGAAGCCGTAGGTGCCGTACGCGGCAAAACCGAGGACGGCACCGGAGATCGCTGCCTCCCGCAGGCTGCCGCGCTCCAGCGCGGGGCGGACGGCGAGCCAACACGCTGACGCTGAGTACGCGAGGTAGAACACCACCGCGTAGCCCAACGAGGTGTCCTCGGCCATCAGAGGCCCGATCCAGCCCCGGTACATTCCCGCCATGACCAGCAGCCAGGGGATGTCGAACAGCAGAAAAAACCCCGCGACCACCGCTGCGTTCCGGATAAACCTGATCATGCGAACACCAGGTAGGTGACAAGGGTGATCAGTGCGGTCAACGCGGTGCCCCACGCCAGATCGACGATGATGAGGAGAGCGGGCCACCGTTTGAGGGTCGACGCGTTGGTTAGGTCGTACGTCGCATAGGCGAAGAACCCAAGGGCCCCACCGTAGCCGAGTGCTGCCAGCCAGGATCCGGTGGCCAGAGCCGGTTGGACTGCGAACATCACAATCCCGGCTATATAGATTAGGTAGAACGCAGCCGCGTAGAGAAAATTGGGTTTGTCGGCGAGCTGGTCGCCCAGCTGACCCCGGTAGAACTTGCTCATCGATTTGAGCCACACGGCGTCCAGCAGCAGGAACGTTGCTGCGGCAACCAGAAACTGCAGGAAGACCATGGACAGGAGCCTAACCTAGATGAGCGGTATCGAGCTGTCCCTGGTGCGCGGCGCCGCCTCAGCGGGGGCCGCCGACGATCTGGCAGCGGGGATCACCCTCCTCCGGGCCGTCGCCGCGGGAAACCAGCCCGCCACGCTCCGGCTCTACCGGCCCCAGCCCACCCTGGCGTTCGGACAGCGGGACACCCGGCTGTCCGGGTTCCCCGCCGCGGAGGCCGCCGCCCGGGAACGCGGGTTTGAGCCGCTGGTCCGGCGGGCGGGAGGGCGTGCGGCCGCCTACCATCAGGGCTGCCTGGTGATCGATCATGTGGAGCCGCAGACCGACGCTGTCGCCGGGTCACGCGCACGCTTCTCCGGATTCGGTGACCTGCTGGCTGACGCGCTGAAATCCGTTGGCGTCGCAGCGGGCGTCGGGGAGATCCCGGGGGAGTACTGTCCCGGTGAATACAGCGTCCACGGCACCGGCACTGCCGGGCAGCTCAAACTGGTGGGCACCGCCCAGCGGGTGGTTGCGGGTGCGTGGTTGTTTTCGTCGGTGGTGGTGGTTGAGGATTCGGCGCCGATCCGTGAGGTGCTGACGTCGTCGTACGCGGCGATGGGACTCGACTGGGACCCGGCAACCGCTGGGGCGGTGGAGGACCTGGTTCCTGGGGTGACGGTCGGGAGGGTGGAGGACGCGGTTGTGGACGCCTACCGGCGAAGCGGTTACTGGCTTACCGTTCCCACGTCCACCGCTTTCACTTCCGCACCGGTGCAGCCCGGCGTATCCTGACTGCCAGAATTCCCTCAGACCGTAGGAGGCGAGGATGACGGCGCCACCCACCACCGTGCGCAGGTCGGTCATGCTGGTGGTCGCCCACCCCGACGACGACGCCTACGGTGTTGCCGGAACCGTGGCGTTGCACTCATCGGATTCTGGTTTCCGGTTTGTCCTGGTCCATGCCACTGACGGGTCGGGTGGTGACATCCCCCCGGGCTTCCCGGCTACCCGGGAGTCGCTGGGGGCGGTCCGCCGGGGCGAGTGCCGGAACGCCTGGCGTGCCCTGGGCCGGGTCCCCGACCGTCATATCTGGCTCGACTATCAGGACGGGTCAGTGGCCGACGTTCCGGACGGGGAGTTGGTCAACCGGATCGCTGCCCTCCTTCAGGAGGAACGCCCCGATGTGGTGGCAACTTTCGGGCCGGAGGGGATCACCGGGCACCCTGACCACATCGCGGTCGGCCGGGCCACCGACGCCGCCTTTCACCGGGTTCGCGCCGACGGCGGTCCCGGGTTCGCGCCGACGGCGGTCCCGGGTTGCGGCGACTGCTGCACGGGGCGCTGAAGGCATCCACCTTCGAGCGGTGGAACGCCGCGCGCGTCCGGACGGGCAGGGACGCCGGGGACCCGAACCGGGTCTACCACCTGCGGGGCGTGCCCGATGAGACGGTCGCAGATGAGGTCGACACCAGCCCGGTGGCCGACCGGATTGTGGCCGGGTTGTCGCAGCACCGCAGCCAGTTGCATGTGATCACCGATCCCACCCGGAGCGCCGCAGACTGGCGACGCACCGTCGGCCGCGAGTGCTACGTCATGGCCTGGCCGCCCCGGACCGCCGGGGACCCGCTCCTGCACGACATCTTCGAGGCGCTGTAGCTACGACGAAGCGCTGTAGACAGTCCTGACGCGGACTGCCCCGCAGCCTGGCGGGGCTACGGGGCAGTCGTCGTCGTACTGGTGGAGCATCGTGCCTAGTGGCCGCGTGCGATCCATTCGTCGAGGGATGGTGCTTCAGCGCCGACCGTCGTCGAGTCGCCGTGTCCGGGACGCACCACCGTGTCAGCCGGCAGGGTGAGCAGGCGGTTGCGGATCGATTCGATGATGGTCGGGAAGTCGCTGAAGGACCGGCCGGTGGCCCCGGGACCGCCCTGGAACAGGGTGTCGCCGGTGAAGACCGTCCCGGCCTCCTCAAGGTAGAAACTCACCGAACCGGGGGAGTGCCCCGGGGTGTGCAGCGCTTTGAGGGTAACGCCAGCAACCGTGAACTCGTCGCCGTCGTTGATGTCCTGGTCCGGCGCCGGATCAGGGTACACCTGGTCCCACAGCATCCGGTCCGCCGGGTGCAGGTGAATGGGTGCCCGGACGGCGTCGTACACGGCGCCGACCGCACGGATGTGGTCATCGTGGCCGTGGGTCAGCAGGATGGCCCGGACCTGACGGCCGTTGACCTGCTCGACGACGGCGTCCGCGTTGTGCGCCGGGTCGATGATGATGCACTCGGTGTCGTCGCCGATGATCCAGACGTTGTTGTCCACGTCCCAGGTCCCGCCGTCCAGCGAGAAGGTTCCGCTGGTGAGCAGGTGCTCCACGCGTGCAGCCATCAGAGTTCCACCACCGAGCGCAGGACCGAGCCGTCGTGCATCTTGTCGAACGCGGCCTCCACCTGATCAAGTTTGATGCGTTCGGTGACGAACGCGTCGAGGTCGAGGTTGCCCTGCTGGTAGTGGCTCACCAGCATAGGGAAGTCCCGGGACGGCAGGCAGTCGCCGTACCAGGAGGACTTCAGTGAGCCGCCCCGCCCGAACACGTCCAGCAGTGGCAGTTCCAGCACCATGTCGGGGGTGGGAACCCCGACCAGCACCACAGTGCCGGCAAGGTCGCGGGCGTAGAACGCCTGCTTGTAGGTTTCGGGGCGGCCGACGGCGTCGATCACCACGTTGGCTCCGTTGCCGTCGGTGAGGGCACGGATGGCTTCGACGGCGTCCTGGTCCTTGGAATTGACCGTGTGGGTAGCGCCCAGCTTCCGAGTAGCTTCGAGCTTCCGGTCGTCGATGTCGACAGCGATGATGGTCGTCGCCCCAGCCAGCTTGGCGCCGGCAATGGCGGCGCTACCTACGCCGCCGCAACCGATGACCGCTACGGAGTCGCCGAGACGGACGTTGCCGGTGTTGATGGCTGCACCAATGCCAGCCATGATGCCGCAGCCAAGCAGGCCGACAGCTGCGGCATCCGCTTCGGGATCCACCTTGGTGCACTGGCCGGCAGCGACGAGGGTCTTCTCTGCGAACGCGCCGATTCCGAGTGCGGGTGAGAGCTCGGTGCCGTCCTCAAGGGTCATCTTCTGGGTGGCGTTGTGGGTGTTGAAGCAGTACTGGGCTTCGCCACGGCGGCAGGCGCGGCATTCGCCGCAGACAGCACGCCAGTTCAGGATGACGCGGTCGCCGGCCTTGACCTGCGTAACATCCGGGCCGACGGCGCTGACCACGCCGGTTGCTTCGTGCCCAAGGAGGAACGGGTAATCGTCGCTGATCCCGCCCTGTTTGTAGTGCAGATCGGTGTGGCAGACGCCGCAGGTGAGGATGTCAACCAGCGCTTCACCCGGTCCGGGATCTGGCACCAGGATGGTTTCGATCGTCGCTGGTGAGTTTTTTTCCCTGACAATGACAGCTTGGACTCTATGAGCCATTTTTACACGGTCCTTTCGGTTGCGTACCGGGCGTTGACTCAAGCATAGGCACGGACACGGACAGTGACTCAATCAGGTGATCTTCACCCCACTCCGGCCTGAGAGGATCGCTGGATTGCACTGGACTGAATTGGCTCGTTGATCCCCTACAATTCTTCTACTGCGAGCGGAAATCCGCTGCCAACCTGGGGGAACACATCATGAAATCTAATGTCGTAGCGTCGTGCGTGCTTGGAGCAGCGCTGCTCCTTACCGGCTGCAGCGCGAACGCCACCATCGAGCCTCAACCCGGACAAGCTGGCACCACAGCTTCCCCGCAGCCGAGCGAGACTTCTGCTTCGGCGACGGCAACTGCAGCCCCGATAGCAGGGACCATCAGTAAGGCGGAACTTGAGACCCACCTTGCTGGATTGACGGATGGTCTTGATGCTCCTTTACAGATAGTGCCCCTGGAGGATTCCGAGGCTGGAATGGAGGCCGCTGAAGAGGCGATGGAGGGGCGCGGTCATTGAGCCCGTCGAATGCGGGGAAAAGATGGTTAACAACATGGCCCAAGCCCGAGGCAAAGCTACCGGTGGGGTAATGGGAATGGGCCAAGCCGACCCATTCGGCAGTGTTCTTTTACTTGTCGTACTCGGTGGTTCTGACGATGAGGCACTCAGGCAGAGTTTCGATCTGGATCGCGGCTATCTGGATCAATGCTCACCAATGACCGTTACCGTGGGGGAAACGATAGTCACCCTCGTCTCCGAGGAACTGCCGCAGGATCTGGTAGGTGAAGAGTCCTACGCACTCCTTGCCACCGAGACGAGTGGAGCAGGGCAGACGACCTACACGATGGCTGTTACTGCACGCAGCAACGGTTTGATGGCGTCCGCGCAGTCTGTAGGCAGCTCCGAACCGGATGGGATACTGCAGGACAAACTGGCGGAACTAGCTGCTCAGGCGCTTGAGCCAGCTGGTCCGTAAGTATTGCGAGGTTACAGTGCCCCCAGATCTGGCAACTGCCTCTCCGGCCGTAGTCTCCGCGGATACGACGAGGCTGGAATGGGCGTGGCGCTCTCCGGCTGCGCGGGCCGCCGGGCGCGACTGTACTCGAGCCAGCAGTCATCGATGAGGCGGACCGGATCATCGTGACGACCCCTGTCGAGTCCCTGTCGAATTGACAGGCAGACCTGTCAGGGCAACGATCTGGTGCCACTCACCGTTGACCTTGGGGAGCCGGTCGGGGACAGCAAACAGGTGGACGGAGCGTGCCTGGTGATTGACGCGGTGGCCGCAGGCTACGGCGAGTACGACGCCGTGCGCTGGACGCTGGAAGGGCCTTCTGTGAGGGGAAGGTCATCTTCGCCGTAGCACAGGCCCGAAGTGTACCTTCGCCGTAGCACAGGCCCGAAGTGTGCTGGGCGCTAGGAAAATTTCTTGAGTTCATTTCTTTTCCTACATTCATCCACCCCAAGAATGTCAGTGGCGGGTGATGTGATGGAGGTATGAAGCGGCAGGAGAACGCAGATG
>NZ_JABFOM010000025.1:0-59100 GCF_013116715.1 Arthrobacter sp. 147(2020) | reverse complement strand
TCATCGCCATCTCACCCGCCGGCGAAACCTACCTCACCCGACCAGACCCACCACCAACACCAAAGGAAGACCCACCACCCTTCTAAGCACAACCCCTTCGACGCCGCGCACCGCTCGGTCGTGCAGCACCCGGCAGTCCCTGCGTGCGGATGGTTTTCTGCTGACCTGCTGACCTGCTGACCTGCTGACCGAACCTGGAGGCTGACCATGCCTAGGGAAGGCAAGCCGAAAGGACAGCAGAGAAGGGCTAGAAGGACCGTGAATGAAGGGCTCGGTCAAGCTCAACGTGCGGATCAAAGGGAGAGGGCGTCGGGAGGCCAGCAGCTGGTGGAGCCCAGCGAGGGGCCCAAGCCCTGTCTGGTCAACCCGGCTTGGGCGCCCAGCTACAACTCGCCATACTCAGGCCAACCCGGCCTCGGCGCCCCGCTACAACTCGCCAAACTCCTGTGGCCCCAATCCGCCTGGGCGGCCCGTCGCCAGAGGCCTCATTCCGCTCGCGCCAGCCCGTTGAGGGAGCCCGCTACCAGTCGCCTCATTCGGGTCGTCTCAAGCCGCTAGCGCGACCCGTTTCCGGTCGCTGGACGCCGGAACGGCCGGACATGCCCAAGACCGAGCTAGAGAGCTCCGACTCCGGTCACCGTGACAACTGGGACACCGGCTTCGTCGGAGGCAGCAAGGTCGATGACTGCGTTGATGCCCCAGTCATGGTTACCGAACGGGTCCTTGAAGATCTGGCGGACCTTCCAGCTGCCGGGCACCTTCTCGATGATGAGCAGGGCTGGACCGCGAGCCTCGGGGCCGTCGTCGATATCTTCGTAATCGCCGAAGTAACCGTCGAGGGCTTCAGTCCACCGGTCGGTGTCCCAGCCGGAGGCACCGTCGAGGGCGCCCAGCGCCACATCGTCCTCGTCCGCAAAGAGCTTGACCCGCTGGAACATCTCGTTCCGGACCATCACCCGGAAGGCACGCTCGTTGGAGGTCACCGAGTCCGGTTCCGGCGGCAGGTCGACAGTGGTGTCGCCGTCGGGACGCCCGCCAGCAGCCAACAGCTCCCACTCCTCGAGCAGGCTGGAGTCGACCTGGCGGATCAGTTCACCAAGCCACTCGATGATGTCGGTGAGGTCCTCCCGGAGGGCCTCGGTGGGAACAGTCTGGCGCAGTGCCTTGTAGCAGTCCGCAAGGTAGCGCAGCAGGATGCCCTCGGACCGGGTGAGGGAGTAGAACGCAATGTACTCGCCGAAGTTCATGGCCCGCTCGTACATGTCTCGGACCACCGACTTCGGGGTCAGCTCAAAGTCGCCCAGCCAGGGTGCGCCACTGCGGTACACGTCGAACGCCTGGAACAGCAGCTCCGCCATCGGCTGCGGATAGGTGACCTCCTCCAGGAGCGCCATCCGCTGGTCATACTCGATGCCGTCGGCCTTCATGGCACCGATCGCCTCGCCGCGGGCCTTCTTCTCCTGGGCGTTGAGGACCTGGCGTGGTTTCTCGAGCGTCGCCTCGATCACCGAGACGACGTCGAGCGCGTAGGTGGGACTTTCGGGGTCGAGCAGCTCCAGGCTGGCCAGCGCAAACGGGGACAGTGGCTGGTTCAGTGCGAAGTTGGCCTGCAGGTGCACTTTCAGGCGGATGGAGCGCCCGTCGGCGTCGGGCTCGGGGAGCCGCTCGACAATACCCGCCGTAACGAGCGACCGGTAGATACCGATCGCCTTTCGGGTCAGCTGCAGCTGGGAGGCGCGGGTCTCATGGTTTTCATTGAGCAGCCGCTGGGCCGCCGAGAACGGGTTCCCGGGACGTTCCAGCAGGTTCAGCAGCATCGAGTGACTGACGGCGAAGCTCGACGTCAGCGGCTCGGGGGTGCCAGCTGCCAACCGCTCATAGGTGGGTTTCCCCCACGAGACGAAACCGGTGGGCGGCTTCTTCCGGACCACCTGGCGGAGCTTCTTCTGGTCGTCACCGAACTTGCCGACGGCTTTGGCCATCGCCCGGGTGTTCTCGACCACGTGATCCGGTGCCTGGACGACGACGGTTCCCGCCGTGTCATAGCCGGCCCGCCCGGCACGGCCGGCGATCTGATGGAACTCGCGGGCGTTGAGCAGGCGGGTGCGGACGCCGTCGTACTTGCTCAGGGCCGTCAACAGGACGGTGCGGATGGGGACGTTGATGCCCACACCCAGCGTGTCGGTCCCGCAGATGACCTTCAGCAGCCCGGCCTGCGCCAGTTGCTCGACCAAGCGGCGGTACTTGGGCAGCATGCCCGCGTGGTGGACCCCGATACCATGCCGGACCAGCCGGTTCAGCGTCTTCCCGAAGCCGGAGGAGAACCGGAACGTGGCGATCAGGTCGGCGATCCTGTCCTTCTCCTCCCGGGAGCAGACGTTGACGCTCATCAGGTTCTGCGCGCGTTCGATGGCTTCGGCCTGGCTGAAATGCACCACATACACCGGTGCCTGCCGGGTACTCAGCAGCTCCTCCAGGGATTCCTGCACGGTCGTCTCGACGTAGTAGAAGTGCAGGGGGATGGGGCGTTCGGCGCTGCTGATAGTGGTGCTGGCGCGGCCGGTGAGCGAGGTGAGCGCCTCCTCGAAACGGGTCATGTCGCCCAGGGTCGCCGACATCAGCAGGAACTGGGCCTGCGGCAGCTCCAACAGAGGGACTTGCCACGCCCAGCCGCGCTGCGGGTCCGAGTAGAAGTGGAACTCGTCCATGATGACGGTGCCGACGTCGGCCTGCGCACCCTCACGGAGGGCAATGTTCGCCAGAATCTCGGCCGTGCAGCAGATGATCGGGGCATCCTGGTTTACGCCGGAATCGCCGGTGATCATGCCGACGTTCTCGGCGCCGAACGTCTCGCAGAGGGCGAAGAACTTTTCGGACACCAGCGCCTTGATCGGCGCGGTGTAGTAGCTGCGCTTGCCCCGGGCAATGGCGTCGAAGTGCGCTGCAACGGCCACCAGTGACTTTCCCGAGCCGGTGGGCGTCGCGAGGATCACGTTGTTGCCCGAGACCAGCTCAAGCACTGCCTCGTCCTGCGCCGGGTACAGGTTCATTCCCTCGCTGGTGGTCCACGCGAGGAACGCGCTGTAGACATCGTCGGCCTGGTCCGTGCCTGCGGGGAGGTGTTCCTGAATTCTCATAGGACTCCAGCCTATCTGCTGCCGCCTTACCGGGGCGCTGGCTGGCCCATTCGGCGGCCCGATACGCTGGAGGCATGCAATGGGATCCCACACAGTACTCACTGTTCTCCGACCACCGCGGCCGGCCGTTCCTCGACCTGGTCGGTCGGATCAACCATGCCGCTCCAAGGGTCGTCGTCGACCTCGGATGCGGGCCGGGGGACCTCACCCGGCTGCTGGCTGAACGCTGGCCCGACGCCGGGGTGCTGGGCATCGACTCGTCGGCCGACATGGTGGGGCGCGCCAATGAGCAATCCGATCCGCCGCCACATCTGCAGTTCGAGACCGGTGATATCCGGGACTTCTCGCCCGCTGACGACGTCGACGTCGTCGTCACCAACGCCGTCCTGCAGTGGGTGCCCGGTCAGGCCGAGCTGGTGCAGAAGTGGGCGCGGGCGCTTCGCCCCGGTGCCTGGCTGGCCCTCCAGGTCCCTGGCAACTTCGGATCCCCGGCGCACACCTTGATGCGCGAACTCGCCGGATCGAACGCCTGGCGGGACAAGCTCGGGGGAGTGCTGCGGCATACCGACGTCGTGTCGGAGCCGGAGGAGTACCTGCGGATGCTCAGCGAGGCGGGCATGACCGCCGACGTCTGGGAGACCACTTACCAGCACGTCCTCGCGGGACCCGATCCGGTCCTGCAATGGCTCAGGGGCACCGGATTGCGCCCGGTACTGCATGCGCTATCCGACGACGACGCCGCGGCCTTCGTGGACCAGTTCACCGCCCTGCTGCGCGGGGCCTACCCCGAGAAACCGTGGGGGACAGTCTTCGGGTTCCGGCGGATCTTCGCGGTCGGCGTGAAGAACCTAAAGAATTAGGCTCCCACCAGGACTGGCTCCACCGGTCGCGCGCTTCGGAGAGGACTCTAAGGGAGGCCACTAAGGTTGACCTCCGAGGTCTGGCCGATGCCTTGTGCAGCTGTGGTGGGTCCCGTCACTCTCTTGTGCAGTTGTGGTGGGTCGGGGCGTGTCCCACCCACCACAGGTGCCCAAAAGATCGCGAGGATCGAGGCGCGCGGGCCGATCACTCGCCACAGGTGCCCATAGGCCGCTGCTACCAGCCGCGGGCGCGCCACTCGTCGAGGTGCGGCCGCTCGGCTCCGAGGGTGGTGCCCTTCCCATGGCCGGGATGCACGATGGTGTCGTCCGGCAAATAATCAAAGATCCGCTCGGACACGTCGTTCATCAGCGATTCGAACCGGGCGGCGTCGCCCTGCGTGTTTCCCACACCCCCTGGGAACAGGGAGTCTCCGGTGAACAGGTGCGCGGGGCCCTGCGGGTCCCGGTACAGCAACGCCACACTGCCCGGTGTGTGCCCGCGCAGCTTGATCGCCTCAAGGTCAAAGCCGTCGAAGTTGCCGATATCGCCGTGGGCGAGGGAAACGTCGGTGGGAACTGAGATATCCGGAACGTCCTCGGTTCCGGCGGCGGTCCGCGCCTTCGTCTGCCCGACGACGTCGGCCAGCGCCCGCACATGGTCCCAGTGCGAGTGGGTGGTGATGATCAACGCCAGCTTGGTGTCGGCCGTGCTGTCGGCGGCGGCATCCTGCAGCAACTGCCCGATGGCGGCCGCGTCGTCGGCAGCGTCGATCAGCACCTGGGCACCGGTCGACTTGGAGGTGAGCAGGTACACGTTGTTGTCCATCTCGCTGACGGAAATGGAGCGGATGGTGAGGTCCTGGAGATTATGCATGGCCCAAGTCTAGGCACGCCGGGAAGCGGGTGGGTCTATCGGGCGTAATCAACGCGTGGAACAATGGCTGCATCTGCACTGTGCCCGAAAAGCGGGAGGACAGCGCACTGAAGAGTCCGAAGACCGAAAGGCAACAGTGAATCCTGGCGCAACAGGCAGCACCGACGTCACCGGCTGGCTGCGCATCGACCAGGCAAGCTCGGTTCCCCCGTATGAACAACTCCGCGTCCAGATCCTGGACGCGGCGAACGACGGGACGCTGCCCGTGGGTACCCGGCTGCCACCGGTGCGGACCCTCGCCGGCCACTTGGGCGTCGCAGTCAACACCGTCGCGCGGGCCTACCGGGAACTGGAACAGGCAAACATCGTCGTCACCCGGTCCCGGGCTGGCACTGTCGTTGCGGCAGCCGGGGACGAAGCGCGCCAGCGAGCCGCCGAAGCGGCTGACGGCTACGCCGATGTGATCAAGGCCAACGGCCTGACAGAGGACGAAGCTGTCGCGTATTTACGGGCTGCTCTGCGCCGTCGGTGAACATCCCGACGCAACCCGCCGACGACACGCTGAAAACACGGTGATCGAACATGTATTCGAACGTAGTTTCAATTAGAGTGGTTGGGTGTCTATTGCAACCTCGCTTGAATCAGAGTTTTCCGACCCCCGCATGACCCAGGATCTGTCACGCCTGGTCGTCAAGGGGGCGCGTGAGCACAACCTCCGCAACGTCGACCTGGACCTGCCCCGGGATGCCATGATCGTGTTTACCGGTCTGTCCGGGTCCGGTAAATCGTCCCTGGCCTTCGACACCATCTTCGCCGAAGGTCAGCGCCGCTACGTGGAGTCCCTCTCCGCTTACGCACGGCAGTTCCTCGGCCAGGTGGACAAGCCCGACGTCGACTTCATCGAGGGTCTCTCGCCGGCAGTGTCCATCGACCAGAAGTCCACCAACAAAAACCCTCGGTCCACAGTCGGCACCATCACCGAGATCTACGACTACATGCGGCTGCTCTGGGCCCGCGTGGGACGCCCGCACTGCCCCACCTGTGGTGAGCCGGTAGCCAAGCAGACCCCCCAGCAGATTGTCGACCAGCTGCTCGAGCTTGAGGAGGGCACCCGCTTCCAGGTCCTCGCCCCCGTAGTCCGCGGACGCAAGGGCGAGTTCGTCGACCTGTTCCAGGAACTCACCGCCAAGGGCTACGCCCGGGCCCGGGTGGACGGCGACGTCATCCAGCTGTCCGACTCACCGAAGCTCGGCAAGCAGTACAAGCACACCATCGAGGTGATCGTCGACCGCCTGGTGGTCAAAGACGGCATCCGCCAGCGACTCACCGACTCGGTGGAAACCGCGCTCAAGCTCGCCGACGGCCGTGTCCTCGCCGACTTCGTCGACCTCCCCGAGAAGGACGCCAAGCGCATCAGGGCCTTCTCCGAGCACCTCGCCTGCCCCAACGAGCACCCGCTGGCGATCGACGAGATCGAGCCACGCTCGTTCTCCTTCAACAACCCCTTCGGCGCCTGCCCGGCCTGCACCGGCATCGGCACCAAGCTGGAGGTTGACGAGGAACTGGTGGTCCCCAACCCCGACCTGACTCTTGCGGAAGGCGCCATCGCCCCCTGGTCGCTGGGCACCGCGACCCTCGAATACTGGACCCGGCTCCTCGAAGGCCTGTCCAAGGAACTGAACTTCAGGATGGACGTGCCCTGGCGGAAGCTGCCGGACCGCGCCCGCGAAGCCGCCCTGTACGGCAAGGACCACAAAGTGGTCGTCCAGTACAAGAACCGCTTCGGACGCGAACGGAAGTACAGCACCGGTTTTGAAGGCGCAGTGCAGTACATCCACCGCAAGCACCTGGAAACCGAGTCGGATCATGCCCGTGACCGCTACGAGGAGTACATGCGGCAGATCCCATGCCCCACGTGCGGGGGAGCCCGGCTGAACCCCGCGTCCCTGTCGGTGCTGATCAACGGCAAGTCGATCGCCTCGGTCGCGGCAATGCCCATGCGAGACTGCAGTGACTTCCTGAACAACCTGGTCCTGACCGGCCGGGAAGCCCAGATCGCATCCCAGGTGCTCAAGGAAATCCAGGCGCGCCTGCAATTCCTGCTCGACGTCGGCCTGGAGTACCTGAACCTTGAACGGTCCTCCGGTACTCTCTCCGGTGGCGAAGCCCAGCGGATCCGGCTTGCCACCCAGATTGGCTCAGGCCTGGTCGGAGTGCTTTACGTCCTCGACGAGCCCTCCATCGGCCTGCACCAGCGGGACAACCGCCGCCTGATCGAAACCCTCGCCCGGCTCCGCAACCTGGGTAATACCCTGATCGTGGTCGAGCATGACGAGGACACCATCCAGGAAGCCGATTGGATTGTCGACATCGGTCCGGGCGCGGGGGAGCACGGCGGCGAGGTGGTCCACTCGGGGCTGCTCGAAGACCTGCTCACCAACGAGCGCTCGATCACCGGTGACTACCTGTCGGGGCGACGGAAGATCGAGATCCCCAAGAAACGCCGGAAAATCGACAAGTCACGCCAGCTCAAGGTGATCGGGGCGCGTGAACACAACCTGACCTCGTTCGACATCGCATTCCCCCTGGGGGTGCTGACCGCCGTGACCGGTGTCAGTGGATCGGGAAAGTCGACCCTGGTCAACGAGATCCTCTACAAGGTCCTCGCCAACAAGCTGAACGGCGCCAAGCAGGTAGCCGGCCGGCACAAGCGGATCGACGGTCTGGAGCACCTCGACAAGGTGGTCCACGTCGACCAGAGCCCGATCGGCCGGACGCCGCGCTCCAACCCCGCCACCTACACCGGCGTCTTCGACAACATCAGGAAGCTCTTCGCCGAGACCACCGAGGCGAAGGTGCGCGGCTACCTTCCCGGCAGGTTCTCGTTCAATGTGAAGGGTGGCCGCTGCGAAGCCTGCTCCGGCGACGGCACCCTGAAGATCGAAATGAACTTCCTCCCCGACGTCTATGTACCGTGCGAGGTCTGCCACGGACAGCGCTACAACCGGGAAACCCTTGAGGTCCATTACAAGGGCAAGACCATCGCCGATGTGCTGAATATGCCGATCGAGGAGGGGGCAGAGTTCTTCGCCGCCTTCAGCCCGATCGCCAGGCACCTCAACACGCTGGTGGAGGTGGGCCTGGGCTACGTGCGGCTGGGGCAGCCAGCTACCACCCTGTCCGGTGGCGAGGCTCAGCGCGTGAAGCTGGCCAGCGAGCTGCAGAAGCGGTCCAACGGACGCAGCATTTACGTACTCGATGAGCCGACCACCGGTCTGCACTTCGAGGACATCCGCAAGCTCCTGCTCGTCCTCCAGGGACTCGTCGACAAGGGGAACACGGTGATCACCATCGAGCACAACCTCGACGTGATCAAGAGCGCCGACTGGGTGATCGACCTCGGGCCCGACGGCGGATCCGGCGGCGGCCAGATCATCGCGACCGGTACCCCCGAGCAGGTGGCCAAGTCGACGAAGAGCTACACCGGCACCTTCCTCGCCGAAACCCTCGGACGATAGGAAACGGCCGATATATTCCGTGGAGGGAATGCAGTTTTCCACTGGGGACCGGCTGTGGGAAACTTGGCCGGTGATGAACTACCGCCTGCTCGTACTCTTTGACCTCGATGGAACTCTCGTCGACCCCGCAGGCGCCATCACCGGTGGAATCACCGCGTCGCTGCAGGCCCACGGGCTTCCTGAGGCGTCGGAAGACCAGCTGCGCGCCATGGTGGGGCCACCTTTGGTGACCTCTCTGCGCGAAATCGCAGGGGTTCCGGAGCAGCTCCTGGACCCGGTCATCGCCCACTACCGGGAGGGCTACCGCCGGCATGGCATGGCCGGTAGCAGGCCCTACCCGGGAGTCATTGAGGTGGTGGAACGGCTGCGTGCCGCCGGACATCTGGTGGCCGTCGCCACCCAGAAGCCGCAGGGGCTGGCGGGCGAGCTGCTCCGCGTCCAGCAGATGGACGGGCTCTTTGAATCCATCAACGGGTCGCCAGACGAGGAACAGGCACCGGGTCCGGACGGCAAGACCCCCATCATCGCCGCGGCACTCGCCCGCCATGAGGGCAGGTACGACGACGCCGTCATGGTTGGCGACCGGTCGCACGACATCAGCGGTGCGGCAGCCAACGGGCTCGACTGCATTCCGGTGGGCTGGGGCTTTGGCTCACCCGAGGAGTTCAGTGCCGCGGGCGCCACCGAAACGGCCGAAACGGCAGAGGCCCTGCTGGATCTGATCCTTGCACGGGTGCCGCAGGAGGTGCGCCATGGGCATCTATGACCTCACCCGTAGCAGCACCCGCGGACTCATCGCCGGGCTCTGCCGCCCCACTGTCGAAGGCCTGGCCAACGTCCCGGCGGACGGCCCGCTGATTGTCGCGGCCAACCACCTGTCTTTCCTTGACAGCGTCCTGATCCAGGCCCTGATGCCCCGGCCGGTCGCGTTCTTCGCCAAGGCCGAGTACTTCACAGGCCGCGGCCTGAAGGGCAAGGCCATGCGCTCCTTCTTCGAGGGGGTCGGCTCGATCCCGGTGGAACGCGGTCAACAGGCGGCAAGCGTGCAGGCGCTGAAAACCCTTCACGAACTGTTGGAGGGCGGCAACGGGATCGGCATCTACCCGGAGGGCACCCGGTCCCGGGACGGGCTGCTGTACCGGGGGAGGACCGGAGTCGGCTGGCTCGCGCTCACCACCGGCGCGCCAGTGCTTCCCGTCGGACTCATCGGCACCGAGAACCTGCAGCCAGCGGGCCAGAAACGGATCAAACCGCAACACTTCACCATGAGGATCGGTGTGCCCCTGTACTTTGAGAAAACCGGCCCCGGGCATTCGCTGCCCGCCCGCCGGCAGGTCACTGACACCATCATGGATTCGATTGCCCACCTGAGCGGCCAGCAACGTTCGGCCAGCTACAACCAGAGCCCGGTCCTCGACTAATGGCAGATCCCCGCAGCTACCGCCCGCAGACCGGAGAAATCCCGGTGGATCCGGGCGTCTACCGGTTCCGTGACGAACACTCACGGGTGGTCTACGTCGGCAAGGCCAAGAACCTGCGCTCCCGGCTGAACTCCTACTTCGCCAACCCCCAGGGCCTGCTGCCCCGTACCCGGGCGATGGTGTTCACCGCTGCGAGCGTCGAGTGGACGGTCGTCGGCAGCGAGCTCGAAGCGTTGCAGCTCGAGTACACCTGGATCAAGGAGTTCAACCCCCGCTTCAACGTCATGTTCCGTGACGACAAGTCCTACCCCTACCTGGCCGTCACGATGGGTGAGAAATACCCGCGCGTCCAGGTCATGCGCGGCGACCGGCGGAAGGACACCCGCTACTTCGGCCCCTTCTACCCCGCCAAGGCGATCCGCGAAACGGTCGACACCCTGCTCCGCGTCTTTCCCGTCCGTACCTGCAGCAGCGGCGTTTTCAAACGGGCCGAGCGCACGGGCAGGCCCTGCCTGCTCGGGTACATCGACAAGTGCTCGGCACCCTGCGTCGGACGCATCAGCCCCGAGGACCACAAGGAGCTGGCCGCCCAGTTCTGTGATTTCATGGGCGGGCAGGCCACCCGGTTCATCGTCGACCTGGAGAAGCGGATGGCGGCCGCCGTCGCCGACCTGGACTACGAGTCCGCAGCGAGGATCCGTGACGATATCGCCGCCCTGAAACGGGTCTTTGAACGCAACACGGTGGTGCTGTCCGAGGACACTGATGCCGACATCTTTGCCCTGAAGGAGGATGAGCTGGAGGCGGCGGTCCAGGTCTTCCACGTGCGCGGCGGCAGGATCCGTGGCCAGCGCGGCTGGATGGTCGAGAAGGTCGAGGACATGACCACCGCCGACCTGGTGGAGCACCTCCTGCAGCAGGTCTACGGCGACGGCAGCAGCAGCAATAACCAGATCCCCCGTGAGGTGCTCGTCCCCGAGCTGCCCAGCAACGCGGACGAGATGTCCGTCTGGCTCGCCGGTCTCCGGGGCGCCAAGGTGGACCTCCGGGTCCCGCGGCGCGGTGACAAGGCCACCCTGCTCGGCACCGTGGAGCAGAACGCCGCCGACGCCCTCCGGCTGCACAAGAGCCGACGCGCCGGCGACCTCACCACCCGGTCGGCCGCCCTCCAGGAACTGCAGGAGGCACTGGACCTGCCTCAGCCCCTGATGCGCATCGAGTGCTTCGACATCTCCCACGTGCAGGGCACCAATGTGGTCGCATCGATGGTGGTGGTCGAGGACGGGTTGCCGCGCAAGGCCGACTACCGTCGGTTCTCCATCACGGGCGACGCCGCCCGGGACGACACCGCCTCGATGTACGACGTGATCCAGCGCCGCTTCCGCAACTACCTGGCGGAGAAGGCTGCACCCGCACTCCCGCCCGCCAGCATCGGCGACGGCGGTGCGCCGCCGGTCCCGCTGGCCGACACCACCACCGCCCCCACGCGCCAGAAGTTCGCCTACCCACCCAATCTGGTGGTGGTCGACGGCGGCCAGCCGCAGGTGCACGCCGCCGCGCGGGCCCTGAAGGACCTGGGGATCGACGACGTGTTTGTGATCGGCCTCGCGAAACGGCTGGAGGAGGTCTGGCTCCCGGACAGCGACTTCCCGGTCATCCTGCCCCGCGCCTCCGAGGGTCTCTTCCTGCTGCAACGGATCCGCGACGAAGCACACCGGTTTGCCATCGCTTTCCACCGGCAGAAGCGGGGCAAGTCGATGACGGCCTCGGCGCTGGACGCGATCCCGGGCCTGGGCCCGGCGAAGCGAAAGGCCCTGCTGGCCCACTTCGGGTCGGTGAAGAAGGTGCGCGCCGCCTCGGTCGAGGAGCTCCAGGCCGTGCCCGGGGTGGGACCGTCCCTCGCCGAAACGGTGCAGCGCGCCCTGGCCGCCGCGACGGCCGACGGCTCCACCAACGCACCGGCCCCGGCCGTGAACATGGCCACCGGCGAAATCCTTGATTCTTAGCTAGGGTAGAGCGTGGGGGAAATCCGCAAGAACCGCTAATACCTGCCGGGATGGAACACGCAAATGACTGAGGGCGAAGCCACCCTGACTCCGATCAAACCTGCCGAATCGGAACTGCTGGTGGTGACCGGCATGTCCGGTGCCGGCAGGAGCACTGCCGCCAACGCGCTGGAAGACCACGGCTGGTACGTGGTGGAAAACCTTCCGCCCCAGATGCTGGGCACCCTGACCGATCTGGTCGCCCGCATGCCCCAGTCCATCCCCAAGCTCGCCGTCGTCGTCGACGTCCGCAGCCAGGAGCTGTTCCACGACATCCGCAGTTCCCTCGACGCCCTCCGCGTCTCGGGCGTCAACTATCGGGTCCTCTTCCTCGACGCCAACGATGACACCCTCGTCCGCCGGTTTGAACAGGGCCGGCGCCCCCACCCGTTGCAGGACGAGGGCCGGATCCTCGACGGCATCGCCGCAGAGCGGGAAATCCTCAAGGAACTCAAGGAAGCCGCCGAGCTTGTGGTCGACACCTCGGAATTGAACGTGCACGCCCTGGCGACCGCCATCACCGAGCTGTTCTCCGAGTCGGGCCCGATCGTCCTGCGGATCAACGTCATGAGCTTCGGCTTCAAGTACGGCCTCCCGGTCGACTCCAACTATGTGGCGGATGTGCGCTTCATCCCCAACCCGCACTGGGTCCCCGTCCTCCGGCCGCAGACCGGACTGGACCAGCCGGTCCGCGACTACGTACTGGGAGCCACCGGCGCGGCCGAGTTCGTCAACCGGTACGTGCACGCGCTCGAACCTGTGCTTGACGGTTACCGACGTGAGAATAAGCACTATGCGACGATCGCGATTGGCTGCACCGGCGGCAAGCACCGTTCGGTAGCGGTCACCGAGGAGATCGCCAAACGCCTGGCCCAGTACCCCCATCTGCAGGTGACTGCCCACCACCGTGACCTGGGTAGGGAATAGTGGCACTCCTCACCGGGTCCCTGCCGCTGCTCCCCGCTGCGGCGGCCAGCCGGCGCGGCTCCGGCCCACAGGAGAACGCCCCCTCGGTGGTGGCGCTCGGCGGCGGGCACGGCCTGTCGTCGTCGCTGTCGGCGTTGCGGCTGCTCACCTCCGAACTCACGGCCATCGTCACCGTGGCCGACGACGGCGGCTCCTCGGGCAAGCTGCGCAAGGAACTCGGGGTACTGCCACCCGGTGACCTGCGGATGGCCCTGGCCGCGCTCTGCGATGACACGGACTGGGGCAGGACCTGGCGCGACGTCATGCAGCACCGCTTCACGTCCAAAGAGGGAGTCGACGGATCCCTGGACAACCACGCGCTCGGCAACCTGCTGATCGTGACCCTCTGGGAGCTGCTGGGAGACCCCGTGGCCGGCCTGCAGTGGGCCGGTGCACTGCTCGGCGCGCGGGGCCGGGTCCTCCCGATGGCCAGCGTCCCGTTGACCATCGAGGGTGACGTGCTCACCGAGGAGAACGGCTCGCTGCGGCTGCGAACCGTCAGTGGGCAATCCCAGCTGGCCGTGGCGGGCAGCGCGGCGAACGTCAACAATGTCCGTCTGCTCCCGGCCGGCGCCCCCGCCTGTGTTGACGCGCTCACCGCCGTGGAGCTTGCCGACTGGGTTATCCTCGGTCCCGGCTCCTGGTACACCTCGGTGCTGCCGCACCTGCTGCTGCCGGAACTGCGGGATGCCCTCTGCAGCACTACCGCCAAGCGGTGCCTCACCATGAACCTGAGCAATGAGACCAAGGAAACCGCCGGCATGTCGGCGGTCGACCATCTTGAAGTCATCAAGCGGTACGCCCCCGATTTCACCGTCGACGTCGTCATCGCCGATCCCGCAGTCATCGGCAACCGCGAGCAGTTCATCGCTGCCGTCGCCGAGATGGGAGGTCGTGCCGTGTTGGGTAAGGTAGGTTCTTCAACGGGCAAACCTGTTCATGATCCCCTGCGCCTCGCAACGGCGTTCCATGACATGTTTGGTGAAAACTAATCGATCTGAGGTTGTATTTGTGGCGCTGACTGCGGACGTGAAAGAGGAGCTGTCGCACCTCTCTGTCAAGAAGTCATCGGTGCGCAAAGCCGAGGTGTCGGCCCTGCTGCGATTCGCGGGGGGCCTGCACATCATTTCCGGCCGGATTGTCATCGAAGCGGAGGTTGACCTCGCGTCGACCGCGCGTCGGCTGCGCACCACCATCGCCGAAGTGTATGGGCACAACAGCGAGATCATCGTCGTCTCCGGCGGCGGACTGCGCCGCGGCAACCGGTATGTGGTCCGGGTGGTGCGCGACGGCGAATCCCTCGCCCGGCAGACCGGCCTCCTCGACAACCGTGGGCGGCCCGTCCGCGGACTGCCCTCGGCCGTGGTGAACGGGTCAACTGCCGACGCTGAAGCGGTGTGGCGCGGCGCCTTTCTCGCCCACGGCTCCCTGACCGAACCGGGGCGCTCCTCGTCCCTCGAGGTCACCTGTCCCGGCCCGGAGTCCGCGCTGGCCCTGGTGGGCGCCGCACGCCGCCTCGGCATCGCTGCCAAAGCACGCGAGGTCAGGGGAGTGGACCGGGTGGTCATCCGGGACGGGGACACCATCGCCGCCCTGCTGACCCGCATGGGAGCGCACGACGCGCTGATGGTCTGGGAGGAACGCAGGATGCGCAAGGAAGTGCGCGCAACAGCGAACCGCCTCGCCAACTTCGACGACGCCAACCTCCGCAGGTCCGCGCAGGCGGCGGTTGCTGCGGGCGCGCGGGTGGAGCGTGCCCTCGAAATCCTGGGGGAGGGTGTACCCGACCATCTCAAATACGCGGGTGAGCTGCGGGTCGCCCACAAGCAGGCCAGCCTCGACGAGCTGGGCAGCCTGGCCAACCCCCCGATGACCAAGGACGCGATCGCTGGACGCATCCGCCGGCTGCTCGCAATGGCCGACAAGCGCGCCATAGAGATTGGAATACCGGGAACCGAAGCCAATGTGACAGCCGACATGTTGGACGAGTGAATCTCTGCATAGGATGGAAGAGGCACGGGAATACCACCGACTACGGCGGGGTTCCCTGCAATATTGAACCAACTACGGTGTCTGACCGGTTGCGGTGCCAAATCACCCGCTGTGTCGGACCGACCTGGAGGAATTCGTGAGCGAGTACGTACTGCCCGAACTGAACTATGACTATGCTGCCCTGGAGCCGCACATCTCCGCACGCATCATGGAGCTCCACCACAGCAAGCACCACGCTGCCTACGTCAAGGGCGCCAACGACGCCATGGCCCAGCTGGCCGAGGCCCGTGAGAAGGGTGACTTCGGAAACATCTCGAAGCTCTCCAAGGACCTTGCCTTCCACACTGGCGGCCACATCAACCACTCAGTCTTCTGGAACAACCTGTCCCCGGACGGCGGCGACTCTCCCGAGGGTGAGCTTGCCGCAGCCATCGACGACGCCTTCGGCTCGTTCGACAAGTTCCGCGCCCAGTTCAGCGCGGCCGCCCTCGCCCTGCAGGGCTCCGGGTGGGCGTTCCTCGCCTACGAGCCCATCGGTGGCAACCTGGTCATCGAGCAGCTCTACGATCAGCAGGGCAACGTCGCGGTGGGCACCACCCCGCTGCTCATGCTGGACATGTGGGAGCACGCCTTCTACCTGGACTACGTCAACGTCAAGGCTGACTACGTCAAGGCCTTCTGGAACATCGTGAACTGGGCCGACGTCGCCAAGCGCTTCGCCGCTGCCCGCACGTCAGCCACCTCGCTGATCGTCGTCGGCTAGTCACACCAGGCACAGCGCCCTCTGGGCGTACCCGGGACGCCGCCCCCGCGGCGGCGTCCCGGACCTTACCAGCAACACAGTTCAAGGAGATAGAACGAATGACTACTCGTGTAGGAATCAACGGCTTCGGTCGAATCGGGCGCAATTTCTTCCGCGCCGCACTGGAGCAGGGTGCTGACCTGGAAATCGTCGCCGTCAACGACCTGACCAGCCCCGAGGCCCTGGCCCACCTGCTGAAGTATGACTCCGTCACGGGTCGCCTGGCAGCCACCGTCGAGGTCAACGACGGCAACATCGTGGTGGACGGCAAGTCCATCAAGGTCCTCGCGGAGCGCGACCCCGCCAACCTGCCGTGGAAAGACCTCGGAGTGGACATCGTCATCGAATCCACCGGGTTCTTTACCAAGGCCTCCGACGCGCAGAAGCACATCGACGCCGGCGCCAAGAAGGTCATCATCTCGGCTCCAGCCACCGATGAGGACTTCACCGTTGTACTGGGCGTCAACGACGACCAGTACGATCCCGAGACCCACAACATCATCTCCAACGCCTCCTGCACCACCAACTGCCTTGGGCCGCTGGCCAAGGTACTCAACGACAGCTTCGGCGTCGAGCGTGGCCTGATGACCACCATCCACGCCTACACCGCAGACCAGAACCTGCAGGACGGCCCCCACAAGGACTTGCGCCGCGCCCGCGCCGCAGCCCTGAACATGGTGCCCACCTCCACTGGTGCTGCCAAGGCCATCGGCCTGGTGCTGCCGGAACTGAAGGGCAAGCTGGATGGCTACGCCATCCGGGTTCCGGTCCCCACCGGCTCGGCCACCGACCTGACCGTCACGGTGTCCCGCGAGGTCACCGTCGAGGAAGTCAACGCCGCCTTCAAGGCAGCCGCGTCAGAGGGCAAGATGAAGGGCTACCTCACCTACACTGACGCGCCGATCGTGTCCTCGGACATCGTGGGCGATCCGTCGTCCTCCATCTTCGACTCGGGTCTGACCAAGGTCATCGGCAACCAGGTGAAGGTTGTGGGCTGGTACGACAACGAGTGGGGCTACTCCAGCCGTCTCGTCGACCTGACCAGCATCGTCGCCTCCAAGCTCTCCTAGCACCGAAGGACCGAAGTGGCCTCCTCCCTTGATGACCTCCTGCAGCTCGGCGTCCGTGGACGCACCGTCCTGGTCCGGTCGGACCTGAACGTCCCGCTCGACACCTCGGGGTCCGCCCCTCGGGTGACCGATGATGGCCGGCTCAGGGCCTCCCTGCCGGTGCTGCAGAAGCTCACCCAGGAGGGGGCCGCGGTGATCGTGATGGCCCATCTGGGGCGCCCGAAGGGCGCACCCGATGAACGCTATTCGCTGAAGCCAGCGGTCGACCGGCTGGCTGACCTGGCGGATTTCCCCGTCACGCTCGCCACTGACACCACCGGGGAGAACGCCAGGGAGCAGGCCGCAGGGCTTGCCTCCGGCAGCGTCCTGGTCCTGGAGAACGTGCGGTTCGATGCACGGGAGACCAGCAAGGACGACGGCGAACGGCAGGCCTTCGCCGCCGAGCTGGCAGCACTGACCGGCGACGACGGCGCCTACGTGAACGACGCCTTCGGCGCGGTCCACCGGAAACACGCGAGCGTCTACGACATCGCTGCGATCCTCCCGTCCTACCAGGGTGACCTGGTCAGGACCGAGGTGGAAGTGCTGCAGCGCCTCACCGGCGAACCGGTTGCTCCCTTCGTGGTGGTACTCGGCGGTTCCAAGGTGTCCGACAAGCTTGCGGTGATCGAAAACCTGCTGGGCACCGCAGACCGCATCCTCGTGGGCGGCGGCATGGTGTTCACCTTCCTCGCCGCGCAGGGCCACAAGGTGGGAGCGAGCCTCCTGGAGGAAGACCAGCTCGACGTGGTCAGGAGCTACCTCGAACGGGCGCAGCAGGCCGGCACCGAGTTTGTGCTCCCCACCGACATCGTGGTGGCCGCGAAATTCGCTGCCGACGCCGAACACGAGACCGTCGCAGCGGATGCCATTGAAGGAAGCTCCTTCGGCTCCGACGGCATCGGCCTCGACATCGGGCCCGCATCGGGCGCAGCATTTGCCGAGTCCATCGCGACCGCAGGGACTGTGTTCTGGAACGGCCCCATGGGCGTATTCGAGTTCGACGCGTTCGCGGGCGGGACCAAAGCCGTGGCGCAGGCCCTCACCGAAGCGACCACGCGCGGGGCACTGACAGTGGTCGGCGGTGGCGACTCCGCCGCAGCGGTCCGCTCACTTGGTTTCACCGACGACCAGTTTGGCCATATTTCGACCGGCGGAGGTGCCAGCCTCGAGTACCTCGAAGGCAAGGAACTCCCCGGACTGACCGCCCTCGGGCAGTAGGAGCAGCACATGACTTCCTCGACCAACGGCAAGTACGACCGCCGTCCCCTGATCGCCGGCAACTGGAAGATGAACCTGGACCATGTCCAGGGGATCACGCTCCTCCAGAAGCTTGCCTGGACCCTCGACGATGCGGGGCACGACTACCAGCGCACCGAAGTGGCAGTCTTCCCACCGTTCACTGACCTCCGCGGGGTACAGACCCTCGTCCGCGGCGACGACCTGCAGGTCGTGTACGGCGGCCAGGATCTGTCCCCACACGACTCAGGGGCCTACACCGGCGACATTTCCGGCCAGTTCCTGGACAAGCTCGATTGCACCTATGTCCTCGTCGGCCACTCCGAGCGGCGTGCCATCCACCACGAGACCGACGAGCTGCTCGCCAGCAAGGTCAAGGCCGCCTTCCGGCACAACCTGACCCCTATCCTCTGCGCCGGCGAAGGCCTTGAGGTGCGGCAGGCGGGCAACCATGTGGAGCACACCCTCAGCCAGCTGCGGAACGGAATCGAAGGACTCAGCGCCGCCCAGGTCGCCGAACTCGTCGTCGCCTACGAGCCGGTCTGGGCCATCGGCACCGGCGAAGTTGCCGGACCCGAGGATGCCCAGGAGATGTGCGCCGCCCTGCGTGCTGAACTGACCACCCTGTACGACGCGGAAACTGCCGGGAAGGTGCGCCTGCTCTACGGCGGATCCGTCAAGGCCGCAAACGCGGGCTCCATCCTCAAGGGCCGCGACGTCGACGGCTTGCTGGTCGGTGGTGCCAGCCTGGACGCTGCCGAGTTTGCTAGTATTGTCAGGTTCGAACATCTTCTGGTCACTGACTAAGAACGCTTCCTGCTGTCGGCCGATCGCGCACGTCAGTTACCCCTGAAAGGCCACTGTGGACATTCTCCGAATCATCTTGTTGGTTCTCCTTGCCATCACGAGCATGCTGCTCGTTCTGCTGATCCTGCTGCACAAGGGCCGCGGCGGTGGCATGTCCGACATGTTCGGCGGCGGTATGACCACGAGCATGGGCTCATCAGGCGTCGCTGAGCGGAACCTCAACCGTTTCACCGTGGCGCTGGGCCTGACCTGGGGCATTGTCATCGTGGCCCTGGGACTGCTGCAGCGGTTCGCCGCCTGACCTCTCCACCCGGCCGCCGGAGTCTGTCTCCGGAGCCAAAAGTTTTTCAGCTTTCCCGCGTTGACCATCATTTCCTGGCCACTTCATTGGGCGTAGACTGACCCTGTTGTCGGAGCCTAGTCCAGGAGCAATCCATGGTTAACGCGGGAAACGCATTTAAGGGCACACGAATCGGAACTGACTCATACGGGGGAATGGCTGGCTGGCAAGCCGAATCCGGACGGAGTCCTGCTGTCGTGGACCGAACGGTGGTGAGCTATTGGTGCATCCAGAACCACGAGACCAAACCGACCTTTGCCAAACTGCATGAGGACGAGATTCCCGAAGTCTGGGAATGCGGGACGTGCGGTCGTGCCGCAGGCAGGTTGCCGGGGGTGGAGCCCCTGGTGGATGGCGTCGAACCGTTCAAAAGCCACCTGCAGTATGCGAAAGAGCGCCGCACCGAAGCCGAGGCCGCAGTCGTCCTGGAGCAGGCGCTCTGCAACCTGCGGGCGCGGCGGTCAGGTCTCCGGCTTACCTAGCCGGGCGCGTCCTCAGACAGCCTCGTCGTCGGGTTCTTCATCTCCGGAGTCGATCAGCCGGCCCGGGAGCTGGGCTGCCGCCTCCTGGTCGATGAGCCACAGCGTTTTGCGCTGTCCGCGCGCACCGGACGCGGGGACCTGCACCGTCCCGGCACCTGCCAGGGCTAGTCCCACAGCTCCTGCTTTGTCCTGACCGCCCGCGGCGATCCAGATCTCCTGCGCCGAGTTCAGTGCCTCAAGGGTCAGGGAGATACGCAACGGTGGAGGTTTCGGCGCGTCGGCCACTCCCACGACAGTCTGCTCCTTGGTCCTGATGCCGGGCATCTCCGGGAACAGGGACGCTATGTGGGCGTCGGGCCCCACCCCCAGGAGCAGGACATCGAACCGGGGGAGCCGGGGATCCTGGCTGTCTCCCGCACGGTCGCCGTCGTCCCCTTCGTTGGCCAGGGCCCGTTCGGCGTCGGCGGCGTCCTGCAGCCGCGCGGCATAGTCGGCGGCAGCGGCGTCCTGGTCTGCGAAATCATCGCTCGACCCGAATTCGTGGACCTGGGACTCGGCGAGGCCCAGCTTCCCGAGGAGGGCCTGACGCGCCTGGACCGCATTGCGGTCTGGGTCGCTGGCACTGAGGAAGCGCTCATCTCCCCACCAGAAGTCGACCCGGCTCCAGTCCACGGCCGAGCAGGCTGGCGAATCGGCGACGGCGGCTAGCGCCGCGGTGCCAAGGGCCCCGCCGGTGAGTACCACTGTCGCTGATCCGCGCTCGTTCTGCACGTCGACCAGCCGGGTGATCAGCCGGGCAGCGACGGTGGCTGCGAGCAACGACGAATCCGGATGGATACTTACTTTAGGTTCAGCGTTCACTAGGACGCACGCTCCTTAGGTTGGTCCGCGCGAGCCCCTCCATGATCACCTCGCCGAATACCTCATCCGGGTCGAGACGGCGGAGCTCTTCTGCGAGACAGTCTTGCAGGCTCCGCCGCGGCAAGGAAATTCGCTGCACGGGCTGACCCGGCTGGTAAAGCTCGGCGACCGCCTGGTGCGGCCGGTTCAGTTCGACGTCGCCAGCGGGCCGGGACAACCTCACCCGCCGCAGTCCGGTGCCCGCGGGACCGGCAGCGATGGTGACCGGCGCGTCCAGCGCCAGGGTGAGCCAGGCGGCGAGCAACACGGTGCTGGGTGAATCGACTGCTCCCTCTACCGTGACTGCGGTAATCGGTGAGTCGTCCAATTGGTCGAGGACAGCGGCGAGCTGGATCCGCCAGTTCGTCAGCCGGGTCCAGGCTAGGTCGGTGTCACCGGCCGCGTAGGTACCACGGATCGTCGACAGGGCCGCCACTGGGTCCGGCTCGTTGGCTGCGTCGGTGATCCGCCGGTGGGCAATACTGCCGATGGACGTCCGGGATGCGTTCTCCGGCGCCCCGTGCGGCCACCAGGCCACAATGGGGGCATCAGGGAGCAACAGCGCCGACACGAGTGACTCGTTTTCCTCGGCGAGCTGCCCGTAGCCCTTGAGCACGATCACATCGGAGGCACCGGCGTCACCGCCCACCCGGATCTGCGCGTCCAGCCGGGTCTCATCCTCAGCGGAGCCGAGGGCGAGCACGATGATCCGGCAGGGGTGCTCGCGGCTCGCGAGGTTCGCGGCGAGGATCGCTTCCTCCTCATGGCCGGACGAGGTGATCACCACCAGGGTGAGCACCCGCCCCAGTGCGACGACGCCGCCCTTGTCGCGCAGGGTCATGATTTCCTTGGACACCTTCGAGGTGGTGGTGTCGGGCAGTTCGACGATCATGGCCTGCGCCACGTCCTTCCATCACGGGCGAGGAGCTCGTCAGCGGAGGCCGGGCCCCAGCTTCCCGGCACGTACTTCTCCGGCTGGTCGCCGAGGGACGCCCAGTATTCCTCGAAGGGATCAAGAATCTTCCAGGACAGTTCCACCTCTTCGTGCCGGGGGAACAGCGGCGGTTCGCCCAGCAGCACGTCGAGGATCAGCCGCTCATAGGCTTCGGGGCTCGATTCGGTGAACGAGTGACCGTAGCCGAAGTCCATGGTGACGTCCCGGACTTCCATCTGGGTGCCGGGCACCTTGGAACCGAACCTGATGGTCGCACCCTCGTCCGGCTGCACGCGGATGACGACGGCGTTCTGACCGAAGTCGTCCTCACCGTGGTCGCGGAACAGGAGGTTCGGCGCACGCTTGAAGACGACGGCGATCTCGGTCACCCGGCGGCCCAGCCGTTTGCCCGCCCGGAGGTAGAAGGGCACGCCGCTCCACCTGCGGGTATGGATGTCGAGGCGGAGGGCGGCGAAGCTTTCGGAGGTGGACTGTGGCGGGATTCCCTCTTCCTCCAGGAAGCCCCTGACGTGCTCGCCGCCCTGCCAGCCGGCGTCGTACTGGCCACGGGCGGAGGACTTGGAGAGGTCATCGGGCAGTTTCACCGCGGCGAGGACCTTCTCCTTCTCCGCCCGGAGGTCGTTGGCGTTGAAGGAGATGGGTTCTTCCATAGCGGTCAGCGCCAGGAGCTGCAGCAGGTGGTTCTGGATCACGTCGCGGGCCGCTCCGACCCCGTCGTAGTATCCGGCCCGACTGCCAATGCCGATGTCCTCGGCCATGGTGATCTGGACGTGGTCCACATAGTTGGCGTTCCACAGCGGCTCGAAGAGCTGGTTCGCGAACCGGAGGGCCAGGATGTTCTGGACGGTTTCCTTGCCCAGATAGTGGTCGATCCGGAATACGGCGTCCGGAGGAAAGACCTGTTCCACCACGGCGTTGAGCTCGCGGGCCGACTGCAGGTTGTGCCCGAAGGGCTTTTCGATGACCACCCGTCGCCACTGGCCCTCATTGGGCTGGGCGAGTCCGTGCTCCGAGAGCTTCTGGCAGACCAGTTCGAAGTCCTTCGGCGGGATGGACAGGTAGAACGCGTGGTTCCCCCGGGTCCCGCGGCTGGAGTCCAGCTCCTGGAGGGTGACTTCCAGCCGCCCGAAGGCGTCGTCGTCGTCGAAGTTTCCCTGCACGAACCGGATCCCGGCGGAGAGCTGTTCCCAGACGGTCTCATCGAACGGGGTCCGCGAGTACGCGGTGACAGACTCGCGCACCTCCTCGACGAACCTCTCGTCGTCCCAGTTCCGCCGGCCGAACCCGATCAGCGCGAAGCTCGGCGGCAGCAGCCCCCGGTTCGCCAGATCGTAGATTGCCGGCATCAGCTTCTTGCGCGCCAAGTCGCCGGTGACCCCGAAGAGCACCAGCGACGACGGCCCGGCGATCCGGCTGAGCCGGCGGTCGCGTGGGTCCCGCAGCGGGTTGGCGGGGCGCGCGTCGGTTGAGTCGGGCACTATACGGTGCCGTTCTCGTTGGAGGCCCGCTGGCCTGCGGCACCGCTGAGCAGGTGCGTAACCACCTGGACGAGCTGGTCCAGGCCGGCAGCCCGGTCTGCCAGGTGGAGGCGGAGCACCGGTCGTCCCTTGCCTGCAAGGACCTGGGCGTCGCCGGCCGCCTGGGCGGTGATCAGTTCACCGAAGGTGAAGGGACGCTCGGGGATGTCCAGGTCTTCGGCCGCTGCACCGGTGATGGTGAGGAACACGCCCTGCGCCGGACCGCCCTTGTGGAACTGGCCGGTGGAGTGCAGGAACCTGGGGCCCCAGCCAAACGTGACGGGACGCCCCGTCAGGGACGCGAGGGGTGACCTGATGTCCTCCAACCGCGACTGCACCGACCGGTCCAGGTAGGCCTGGACTGCCAGGTACCCGTTGGGCTCAAGGGTAGCGAAAAGCTGCTGCAGGGCGTCGCCCAGCGTACTGGCGTCGCCGAGCAGTCCACCGTCGGCGCGGATTTCGACGGCACCGTCGACGAAGTTCGCGGGGGTGGACTCGGGTTGTGCGTCGAGCAGACCTCTGGCGGCCGTCTTGGCGGCCTCCACATCGGGCTGGTCGAACGGGTTGATGCCCAGGAGGCGACCGGCGACCGCGGTGGCGAACTCCCAGACGAGCAGTTGGCTGCCGAGGCTGCCGCTGACGGTGACCTGGTTCCCCACCGGCTCAATATCGGCGTCCGGTGCGGTCAGTCGGACGGCGAGGACGTCGCCGTCGCCGGCGAGGATTTCCGGAGCGCCTTCCTCGGCGACCACCGGGAGTACACCGGTGCCCAGCTTGCCGGTCGATTCGGCGATCAACTGCTCAGCCCAGTCGGCGAGCCCGGGGATCCCCGAGGCCTCATCGGCAAAGACAATCTTGTCCCGCAGGGGGCTCGTGCCGCCCAGCACCGCTCCCAGGCGCAACCCGATGTTCGTCGGATCGTCTTCACCGAGGAACTCGGCGGTCTCCTCCGCGTCGTCCAGCAGGGCGTCGAGGTCGACTCCCGCAAGACCGGAGGGGACCAGGCCGAACGCGGTCAGCGCCGAGTACCTGCCGCCGACGTTGGGGTCAGCGTTGAACACGGCGCGGTAACCGGCCTCACGGGCTGAAGCGTCCAGCGGAGACCCCGGGTCAGTGACAATGACCACCCGGCTCAGCGGGTCGATACCCGCCGCGGTGAACGCAGCCTCGAAGATCCGGCGCTGGGAGTCGGTTTCGACGGTCGACCCCGACTTCGAGGAGACCACCACTGCCGTCTCCGCCACCCGGTCCTCGACCGTCCGACGGACCTGGTCCGGGTCGGTGGAGTCGAGCACCGTCAGCTCCACTCCGGCGGTCCGGGTGATCACCTCGGGCGCCAGGGAGGAACCTCCCATGCCGCACAGGACGATCCGGCTCACGCCGTCCGCCCGCAGGGAATCCCGCAGTTCCATGATGCCCGGGACGAGGCCGCGGGACGCGTCGACGAGGTCAACCCAGCCCAGCCGGACCGCTGCCTCCACCTCGGCGTCGTGACCCCACAGGGTGGGGTCCTTGGCCATCAGCCGCGATGCCACCCGGTCCTCGACGAGGGTGCCGGTGACGCGGTCGATGGCTTCCAGGGCGGCGCCAGCCGCCGCGAGCGTCATGGAACTCATCTGGTTTAGCCCTTCGCCCTGTCCAATGCGGTCTGGACGGTTTCGAGGAGCTCGTTCCAGCTCACTACGAACTTGTCCAGGCCTTCGATTTCCAGCTGTTCAACCACTTCGACGTAAGAAACGCCGATGTTCTCGAGATTGTTGAGGACCGTGTTCGCGTCCTCGTAGGACCCGGTGATGGTGTCCCCGGTGATGACGCCGTGGTCAGCCGTGGCCTCCAGGGTCTTTTCGGGCATCGTGTTGACGACGCCGGGTGCCACCAGCTCGGTGACGTACAGGGTGTCCGGCAGTGCCGGATCCTTCACACCGGTCGAGGCCCACAGGGGGCGCTGCCGACGGGCACCTGCTGCCGCAAGCACTTCCCACCGCTCGGTGCCGAACAGCTCCTCGTACACCTGGTAGGCCAGGCGTGCGTTGGCGAGCCCTGCCTTGCCCTTGAGTGCTGCCGCCTCGTCAGTGCCGATGGCGTCCAGGCGCTTGTCCACTTCACTGTCCACGCGGGACACGAAGAAGGAGGCGACCGAGTGGATGGTGGACAGGTCGAACCCGTTCTCCTTGGCCTGCTCGATGCCCAGCATGAAGGCGTTGATGACGGCACGGTAGCGTTCCAGCGAGAAGATGAGCGTCACGTTGACGCTGATCCCCTCGGCGATCGTCGCCGCGATGGCTTCGAGCCCCTCCACCGTGGCGGGGATCTTGATGAGGACGTTGGAGCGCTGCACCTTGGCGTGGAGCCGTTTCGCCTCGGCGATCGTGCCCTCGGTGTCCTTGGACAGGCGTGGGTCCACCTCGATGGACACCCGGCCGTCAACGCCGTCGGTGCTCTTCGCCTCGGCCGCGAAAATGTCGCAGGCCTGGGCGACGTCGTGGGTGGTGATGTCGAAGACGGCGTCGTTGACGGGGATGTTGGCGGCTGCGAGGGCCTCAATCTGGGCGGCGTACGAGTCGCCCTGCTGCAGTGCGGCAGCGAAGATGCTCGGGTTGGTGGTCACACCAACCACGTTGCGCTCCTCGATCAGGTGCTTGAAGGCGCCCGAGTTGATGCGCTCCCGGGAGAGGTCGTCGAGCCAGATGGAAACGCCTGCGGCGGAAAGGTCCGCCGTGGGGGTGGAAGTCATTGTGGATCTCCTTGAATTGTCGACTGTTACTGCTGGTCGCCGGTTTCGGATGACATGGGGCCGGACCAGGCCGGCGTGCCGTTCGGCGCCCGGTGGTTCCCTGCGGCGGCGATGGAGTCGCGGGCGGCCTGGGTCACGGCGTCGGCGGTGATGCCGAACTCGTTGAACAGGCGCTTGTAGTCGGCTGACGCACCGAAGTGCTCCAGTGAGACCGACCGGCCGGCGTCGCCGATGAGTTCACGCCAGCCCAGGGCCACGCCGGCCTCGACCGACACCCGTGCCAGGACGTTGCCGGGCAGTACCGACTCGCGGTACGCCTCGTCCTGCCGGTTGAACCACTCGAGGCTCGGCATCGACACCACGCGGGCGGCGATGCCTTCGGCCTGAAGCGTTGCGCGCGCCTCAACAGCCAGCTGGACCTCCGACCCGGTGCCGATCAGGATGACCTCGGGGGTGCCCCCCGCTGCTTCGGCCAGGATGTACGCGCCCCGGGCAGCGCCCTCGGCGGAACCGAAGGTGTCGCCGTCGGCTGCGCCCTCGCCCCGCTCGTACGTCGGGATGTTCTGCCGGGTCAGCACAATGCCGGCCGGGTTTTCGGTATTCTCCAGGATGGTGCGCCACGCGACGGCAACCTCGTTGGCGTCGCCCGGGCGGACGACGTCGAGACCCGGGATCGCCCGGAGTGCCGCGAGCTGTTCCACGGGCTGGTGGGTGGGGCCGTCCTCGCCCAGGCCGATCGAGTCGTGGGTCCACACGTAGATGGATGGAACGCCCATTAGCGCGCCCAACCGGACGGCGGGCCGCTGGTAGTCGCTGAAGATGAGGAAGGTGCCGGAGAAGGCGCGGGTGCTGCTGTGCATGACAATACCGTTGACGATCGCCGCTGCCGCGTGCTCCCGGATGCCGAAGTGCAGCACCCGGCCGTACGGGTTGCCCTGCCAGGCGTCGGTCTGCTTGCCGACGGGGACGAACGACGGCGATCCCTCGATAGTGGTGTTGTTCGATTCCGCGAGGTCAGCTGAGCCGCCCCACAGTTCGGGAAGGACCGGGCCAATTGCCGAGAGCACCTTGCCCGACGCCGCACGTGTTGACATGTCCTTGCCGGCCTCGAAGGTGGGGAGGGCATCGTCCCAGTTATCGGGAAGCTTGCGGGAAGCGATCCGGTCCAGGAGCTTCGCGTTGTCCGGGTTGGCCTGCTGCCAGGCGGTGAACGACTGCTCCCACTCGGTCCGCAGCGCCTTGCCGCGGTCTCCGACCTGCCGTGCATGATCCAGCACCTCCGCGGCCACGTCGAAGTGCTTGGCCGGGTCGAGGCCGAGCGTCTCCTTCAGGGCTGCCACCTCATCGGCGCCGAGAGCGGAGCCGTGGATCTTGCCGGTGTTCTGCTTGGTGGGGGCGGGCCAGCCGATGATGGTGCGCAGGGACACGATCGACGGCTTCGACGTCTCGGCCCGTGCAGCCGTCAGGGCCCTGTGGAGCTCTTCGATGTCTTCGACGTACTCGCCGGTCTTGGTCCAGTCGACGCGCTGGACGTGCCAGCCGTACGCCTCGTACCGGCCCAGCACGTTCTCGGTGAACGCGATGTCGGTGTCGTCCTCAATCGAGATGTGGTTCTCGTCATAGAGCACCACCAGGTTGCCGAGTTCCTGGTGCCCGGCGAGGGAGGAGGCTTCGGCAGTGACACCCTCCTGCAGGTCGCCGTCGGAAGCGATGACCCAGATGGTGTGGTCGAACGGGCTCTCGCCCACTGCAGCGTCGGGGTCCATCATGCCGCGCATGCGTCGCTGGGCGTAGGCGAAGCCCACCGCTGAGGCCAGGCCCTGGCCGAGTGGCCCGGTGGTGATCTCAACGCCGGGCGTGTGCCGGTACTCCGGGTGGCCCGGGGTCTTGGAGCCCCAGGTGCGCAGGGACTGCAGGTCCTCAAGCTCCAGGCCGTAGCCGGAGAGGAAGAGCTGGATGTACAGGGTGAGCGAGGTGTGGCCGGGGGAGAGGACGAAACGGTCCCTGCCGGTCCATTCGGGCTGCGAAGGGTCGTGCCTGATCAGCTTCTGGAAGAGCAGGTAGGCGGCGGGCGCCAGGCTCATCGCCGTGCCGGGGTGGCCGTTTCCCACCTTCTCCACCGCGTCGGCTGCCAGTACCCGCACGGCATCCACCGCACGGTTGTCCAGGTCAGTCCAGGTCAGTTCTTGCGTATCAAGCTGCGGCACGAAACCTCAGCCCCTCTCTGTGCTCCACGGCCAGCGCCACGGCGCCTCAAGTGGGACTGGCGATTGCCGTCCTCTAGCACCGGACCAGCTGGCCGTTCACCGTTGAAAATCTGCATTGTCTGAAAATTTGCATGTCGCTGCCCACGCTCCGCTCAACCGGCAAAATACACCAGCTGAAACGGCCCGGGCGTTACCGTCAACCCTATCGCTTTGGGCTGCCAATCAAATTCATTGTCCACATAGTGACGCAGGGAGTCACGCGCCGTCGACCTGGGCCGATACTTCTACACGCTGTAAAATCTGGGATCGGCGGGGCAGTATGATGAGAGAGGACTTTCCCCCCAGCAGAAACGGCAGTGTTACCTCGTGAAGACCGAGCAGGATCCGCGCCTTGCCAGTACAACGGGCAGCAGTACGGGTTTCAAACGCAAGGCGAAGGCCTATCTCGCTCTGACCAAACCGCGGGTCATTGAGCTGCTGCTGGTCACCACGCTCCCGACCATGATCTTCGCCCAGGGCGGCCTGCCCGGTCTCTGGCTGATCATCTCCACCATGGTGGGCGGGGCCCTGGCGGCAGGCAGTGCCGGCTCGTTCAACTGCTATATCGACCGCGACATCGACAAGGTGATGCACCGCACCGAGAAGCGCCCGTTGGTCACCGGGGAGGTGTCCCCTCGGGAGGCGCTGATCTTCTCCTGGGTCCTCGGCATAGCCGCCATCACCGTGCTGTGGTTCGGCGCGAACCCGCTGGCGGCCGCGCTGGGCGTCGCGGCGATCTTCTTCTACGTGGTTGTGTACTCGCTGATCCTCAAGCGCCGCACCTCGCAGAACATCGTGTGGGGCGGCGCCGCGGGCTGCATGCCGGTGCTGATCGCCTGGGCCGCGGTGACCAACACCGTTGAGTGGCCCGCCGTCGTCCTCTTCCTGATCATCTTCCTGTGGACGCCGCCGCACTACTGGCCGCTGTCCATGAAATACAGCGACGACTACAACGCGGCAAAGGTGCCCATGCTGGGAGCCATCGCCGGGGCCCGCGTGGTCTCCGTCCAGGTGGTCCTGTACGCCTACGCCACCGTTGCCTGCTCCCTGCTGCTGATCCCCGTGGGCGGTGCCGGCTGGGTGTTCACCGTGGCCGCCATCGCCTCCGGTATCTGGTTCCTGTCGGAAACGCACAAGCTCCACGCCTCGGCCGTCCGCGGGACCGTCACCGACAAGGGCTCGATGAAGGTCTTCCACGGCTCCATCAGCTACCTCACCGTGGTGTTCCTGGCACTGGCCATCGACCCCTTCATCGGCGGCCCGGTCTTTTAACGCTGCCGCCCGTCATCTTCTAACGCTGCCGCCTGTCAAGGGCAATACAGCTAGCATGAGCACATGGTGTTCAACGGTCTTATCGCGTATCCGGTCACTCCCTTCCACGAGAACGGTGACATCAACTTCCCCGAGCTGTCCTCGCTGGTGACCTCCCTGGCGTCCTCGGGAGTTGATGCGATAGCGGTGCTGGGGTCATCAGGCAGTTTCGCCTACCTGAACGCCGGGGAACGGTCCCGGGTTGCGGCGACCGCCGTCGACGCCGTCAGCGCATCCGACGCTGACGTCCCGGTGGTCGTGGGGATCAGTTCGGTGGGCACCCGGGAGGTGCTGGACGCCGCCCGCGACGCGGAGCGCGTCGGCGCCTCGGGGGTGGTGCTGTCACCGGTCTCCTACGTGCCGTTGAACAATGACGAGGTAGCAGCGCAGACCGCAGCCGTCTGCGATGTGACCGACCTGCCGATCTGCCTGTACAACAACCCGGGTACCACCCAGTTCCACTACGACCTGGAGCTGGTGGCCGAACTCCTTGACCTGCCCAACGTCGTCGCCTTCAAGGACACCGCCGCCGACGTCGTCACCTTCAGCCAGCGCTACGACCGGTTGCGGTCCCTGACCGGCCAGCCGGTGAGTCACGGGCTCAGCGGGGACCTGCTGATTGCGTCGGGCGACGTCGCGGCCGACGCCTGGCACACCGGACCGGCCGCACTGCTCCCCGTCGCCTACACCGAGTTCCGCGCGGCTGTCCTCAGCGGTGATACCGCCCGCATCGACGAGTCGCGGAAACTTCTGCTCCCCGTGGTCCAGGCGGTCCTGCGGTTGCGGAAACTGAGCGGGCTCCACTCGCTGGCGAAGGCGTGCGGCGTGAACGCCGGCGAACCCCGGCTACCCGTCCTGCCTGTCCCGGGCAGCGAGCAGCGCGACCTTGCCCGCCTGGTCGACGCGCTGGAGGTTACCGGGCGTCTCTGAGGTCCGCGGGCTGGGCTTCGACGCGAGGGGTGCCCAAGTCCAGAGTGGCGTGCTCCTGGCGGCTCACCGCGAGGTACAGGCTGTTCGCCATCGCGGCTGTCAGCACCGAGGCCCCCAGCATGTGCAGGGCCACCAGGGCTACTGGGAGGTGCAGGAAATGCTGCAGGTAGCCGACGGCGCCCTGCGCCAGCACCACGGCGGCGAGGAGTACCACCGATTTCCTCAGCCGCGGTGCTGTGGACTCGCGGTAGACCAGCACCAGCGCGACGGCGACCGTCAGCACCAGCAGGTAGACCGGCGCCGCGTGGATGCGGGTCATCAGGTCCGGGTCAAGGTTGTTCCGGGCGGCGCCGGCGTCGCCCGCGTGGGGTCCGGAACCGGTGACGATGACCCCGAGGAAGACGGTAACAGCGGTGAGCACCGCTGCGGCGCTCAGGATCTGGCGCAGCAGCCGCGACCCGAGCGGAGCGGCCGATCTTGCCGCCTGCGCGGTGCTGAGCCGGACCCGGTTGACCAGCACCGTTGCCAGCACGATCAGGACCATCGAGACGATGAAGTGCCAGCCCACCACCCAGGGGTTGAGCTGGGTCAGGACGGTGATACCGCCGAGGATGGCCTGGGCCGGGATGCCTGCGGCCAGGGCGATCGCCAGACGGAACAGGTCCTTGCGTTCCTTGCGGAGGTTCCAGAGTGAGACCACCATGGCAATGGCGATCGCCGTCAGGACGAAAGTGAGTAGCCGGTTCCCGAACTCGATCACTCCGTGGATCCCCATTTCCGGGGTATTCACTATCGAGGTGGCCGTGCACCGGGGCCATTCGGGGCACCCCAGGCCCGAGGCAGTGAGCCGGACGGCGCCCCCGGTGACCACAATCAGGATCTGGGAGATCAGCGACGCCAGGGCCAGCCGACGGACGAGCCGGGAGGTGGTGCGGGGGAGCTTTGCCGTGACGCGGCTCCAGCCGGTGGGTGCGGGGTGTGTCATGAAACTAACTCCATTTGAACCAGCGGATTGCGGCAAGGCTGGACAGGACTGCCCAGGCCGCGAGAATGAGCAGGGCGGGGAGGTTGAACGCCCCGTCGATGAGCGCCGAGCGTAGTCCGTCGCCAAGTGCCGCTGACGGCAGGATATCGACAAACGGTCGGATCGCGTCGGGCAGCAGGGTCCCCGGCAGGACGATGCCGCCGCCGACCGCCAGCAGGATCCACAGCAGGTTGGTCACCGCCAGGGTGGCCTCGGGGCGGAGCGTCCCAGCCACCAGGAGGCCCAGGGCCGTGAACGCGGCAGCGCCCAGGATCAGCTGCACCAGCCCGATGAGCAGGCCGGTGGGGTCGGGCCGCCACCCCAGGAGTGCCGCGGCCGTGCCGATCACCACCAGTTGCACCGCCAGCACCACGACGACGCCGAGCGCCTTGCCCAGGATCAACCCAGGTTTGCCCAGGGGAGTGGTCGAGAGGAACCGCAACACCCCGTACCGCCGGTCGAACCCGGTGGCGATGCCCTGTCCGGTGAACGCTGTTGACATGGCGCACAGCGCGATGATGCCCGGTGTTGCGGCGTCGATCCGGCTCGATGCCATCCCGTCGAGGAACGGGGTGAGGACCAGGACCACGAGCCCCAGCAGCGGCAGGGCAATGGCGAGGACCAGCTGCTCGCCATTGCGGAGCATCGCCAGTGCCTCATAGCGGCCCTGCAGGAGGATTCGTTTGGTCAGCGGAGCGGCGGTACTCATCGGATGTCCCGTCCGGAAATGTCGAGGAAGACGTCTTCCAGGGAGCGTGGCTCCATGGTGATGGCAACCGGCAGGATTCCGGCCTCTTCCCACCACCGCGCCAGCGACGTCAGATCGGCAGGGGTGAAGCAGCCGGCCACCGAGTATCGTCCCGGCTCGGTTTCCCGCAGGGTGAGGGCAGGAAAGGCTGCTGCCGGGAGGTCCAGGTTGGGGGCGGCCTGGAACCGCAGGTCACGGTAGGTATCGCCGGCGTCGTCGGCGGTCAGGTCGGCGACGGTGCCGTGGGTGACCGTCCGGCCGCCGTCGAGAATGTAGACGTAGTCGGCAAGCTTCTGGGCGTCGTCGAGCAGGTGGGTGGTGAGGATGATCGCCAGCCCCTCGGCGCGGAGTTCGCGGATCAGGTCGAAGACGATGGTGCGTGACTGTGGGTCCAGGCCGGCGCTTGGCTCATCAAGGAAAAGGACTTCGGGGTTGCCGATCAGCGCGCAGGCCAGAGCGAGGCGCTGCTTCTGGCCGCCGGACAGCCGCCGGATGCCGGTACCGGCGTAGGAGTTGATGCCCAGCCGGTCGGCCAGTTCGGCGACGGGCCGCGGGGAGCCGTACATGGCCGCGACGTGGTTCAGCAGGGCCAACGGCCGCGCCGACGGCGGCAGCCCGCCTTCCTGCAGCATGACTCCCACCCTGCTGCGCAGTGCCGCCCCGGCGTTGAACGGGTCTTCTCCCAGCAATCTGACGGACCCACCGTTGGGGCGCTGCAGACCCTGAGCGCATTCAAGGGTGGTGGTCTTGCCGGCACCGTTAGCGCCCAGCATGGCCGTCACCTGTCCGGGGTAGGCTCGAAGGTGGACGCCGTCGAGCACCCTGACCATCTTGCCGTCGAGCGAGGAAACGGGTCCAAAGTCCTTGACGAGCGCTGTGACTTCAAGCGCGGGAGACGGGTTTGGCACTCAATTATTCTACGCCATGTAGTACAGGTGCCCTCGCTGGCGGTGGTGCGCTGGATAGCCTCACCTTACTGGCAGCAAGGAACAGATTAGGACATGATTGTGTTGTCTATTCAATGGACGTGAAAACTCTGTGACCGGCACCGGAGCGCAGATATCGGAGGAGGCGGAATGAGCCAGGCACGCCTGGGCAGCACCTTCCCAGCTACCCCACGCCCGGCCGACGACGTCGCGCGCACCCCGTCCCTTCCCACCGCGCCGCGGGCCTCCCGGGCACCGGCTCGGTCCGACGCCGAGGACCGGACCCGCAGCAAGGTCCTGGCAGCGGTCCTGGAACACGGCCCCGTCAGCGCCGCCGAACTCGGCGAACGCCTCGGCTTCACCCCCGCAGCAGTCCGGCGCCATCTGGACGCGCTGTCCCGCAAGCAGCTCATCGAGGTGAAACTCGTCGGGAACCCGTCTTCCGGTGCTGGCCGACCCGCCCGGCGCTACGTCCTGAGCCAGCGCGGACAGACCGAACTCGGCACCGATTACCTCTCCATCGCCAAGGCGGCACTCGCCCAGTTGCAGGAGATGGCGGGCCCTGACGCCGTCGAGCAGTTCGCCCGCACCCGGTTCGCCGAAATGGAAACCCGCTACCGTCCCCTGGTGGAAGCCGCCGGCCCGGACCTCGAAGACCGCGCCCGCGCCCTGGCCGGCGCCTTGACCACCGACGGCTTTGTGGGGTCCACCACAGTTGTTGGCCGGAATGCCCCCAACACTGCCATGCTGGCAGTCCAGCTCTGCCAGGGGCACTGTCCCGTCCAGGAGCTGGCCGCCGAGTTCCCCTCGTTCTGCGACCAGGAGACCGAAGTGTTCTCCCGGCTGCTCGGCGTCGACGTGCGGCGGCTGTCGACGCTCGCCCGCGGCGGCCACGTCTGCACCACCCATATTCCCGTGGGCCGGGTTACACCGGCCCCCGCCGGAGCTGACACCTCCGAGCTAGAACCGACCGTATCCACCCATCAGCAAGAAAGGCCGTGATGACGGATCAAGTAGACCAGAAGACAATGGCTGAGGCAGCCGTTCCGGAAGCAGTAATCAGCGACATCCTGGAGCGCAACCCCGAGCTCGAAGGCATCGGTAACTATGCCTTCGGTTGGTCCGACAAGAACGACGTCGGCGCCAACGCCAAGCGTGGACTCAGCGAAGAGGTGGTCCGCGACATCTCGGCCAAGAAGGACGAGCCCGAGTGGATGCTCGACCTGCGCCTGAAGGGCCTGAAGTACTTCGATCGGAAGCCCATGCCCGCATGGGGTGCCGACCTGTCGGGCATCGACTTCGACAACATCAAGTACTTCGTGCGTTCCACGGAGAAGCAGGCCGGCAGCTGGGAGGAACTCCCGGAGGACATCAAGAACACCTACGAGAAGCTCGGGATCCCCGAGGCCGAGCGTAACCGTCTGGTCTCCGGCGTGGCAGCCCAGTACGAGTCCGAGGTGGTCTACCACCAGATCAACGAGGAACTCGAACGCCAGGGTGTCATCTTCATGGACACCGACACCGCGCTGAAGGAACACCCCGAGTTCTTCGAGGAGTACTTCGGTTCCATCATCCCGGTGGGCGACAACAAGTTCGCCTCACTGAACACGGCGGTCTGGTCCGGCGGCTCGTTCGTCTACGTGCCTCCCGGCGTTCACGTCGAGATCCCGCTGCAGGCCTACTTCCGCATCAACACCGAGAACATGGGCCAGTTTGAGCGCACCCTCATCATCGCTGACGAGGGCTCCTACGTGCACTACATCGAGGGCTGCACCGCCCCGATCTACACGTCGGACTCCCTGCACTCGGCCGTCGTCGAGATCGTGGTGAAGAAGGACGCCCGCGTCCGTTACACCACCATCCAGAACTGGTCGAACAACGTGTACAACCTGGTCACCAAGCGGGCCATCGCCCACGAGGGCGCCACCATGGAGTGGGTCGACGGCAACATCGGCTCGAAGGTCACCATGAAGTACCCGGCCGTCTACCTGGTCGGCGAGCATGCCAAGGGTGAGACCCTGTCGATCGCGTTCGCCGGCGAGGGCCAGCACCAGGACACCGGGTCCAAGATGGTACACATCGCGCCAAACACCAAGTCATCGATCATTTCCAAGTCGGTGGCCCGGGGCGGTGGGCGAGCCGCCTACCGAGGCTTGGTCCAGGTTCGCGAGGGCGCCAAGCACTCGGCGAACACCGTGCGCTGTGACGCACTGCTGGTCGACACGATCTCGCGGTCCGACACGTACCCGTACGTGGATATCCGGGAGGACGACGTCACCATGGGCCACGAGGCAACCGTCTCGCGGGTCAGCGAAGAACAGCTGTTCTACCTGATGTCCCGCGGCATGCCCGAGGACGAAGCCATGGCAATGATCGTGCGCGGGTTCATCGAGCCGATCGCCCGTGAGCTCCCCATGGAGTACGCACTCGAACTGAACCGCCTGATCGAACTCCAGATGGAAGGGGCCGTGGGCTAACACATGGCTGAAGCTACCCAGCTGGACGCACCAGCGTCCGCAGAAAAAATTGCCATCGACGGTTTCACCGAGGAGGGGGAGAACCTTTCCCCCTTCAATGAGGGAACTGTCCAGCACGGCGCCAAGAAGCACAGCCACGGCGACGCTCCGGTCATCCCGGAAGCCTCCCGCGGGGAACGGCTGAAGTCCTACAAGCTCGCCGACTTCGCGCCGCTGAACGGCCGCGAAGAGGACTGGCGGTTCACACCGCTGAAGCGTCTGCGCGGCCTGCACAACCAGCCGCTGACCGGCACGGGTCCCACTGTCGAGGTGACCGGTGCGACGAACGTCCTGGTCGAGACGGTGGGCCGTGACGACTCACGGATCGGCTCCGCTTCAGTTCCCGATGACCGGGTCTCGGCTGCGGCCTGGGAAGCGTTCACCGAGGCGACAGTGGTGACCATTCCGGTGGAAACCGTCGCCGACGGTGACGTGCAGATCTCGATCAATGGTGTCGACGAGGCTCCTGCCGCGCAGCACCTGATCATCAACGCCGAACGTTTCTCGAAGGCGGTGGTGGTCCTGGACCACCATGGGAAGACCACTCTCGCGCAGAACGTCGAGATCGTCGTCGGCGACGGTGCCGAGCTCACTGTTGTCAGTGTGCAGGAGTGGGACGACGACGCCGTCCACACCTCCACCCAGCAGGCCAAGATCGGGCGGAACGCGAAGTTCAAGCACGTGGTCGTCAGCCTCGGCGGCGACCTGGTGCGCATGACGCCGTCGTCGCTGTTCACCGGCCCCGGCTCAGAGGTGGAGATGTACGGACTGTACTTCGCCGACGCCGGCCAGCACCTGGAGCAGCGGTTGCTCGTTGACCACGCCGTCCCCAACTGCAAGTCCCGTGTCACGTACAAGGGTGCACTGCAGGGCCAGGATGCCCACACCGTCTGGGTCGGCGACGTGCTGATCCGCAAGGCGGCCGAGGGAACCGACACGTACGAGACAAACCGTAACCTCCTGCTGACCGACGGTACCCGTTCGGACTCGGTCCCCAACCTGGAGATCGAAACCGGACTGATCGAGGGTGCCGGCCACGCCAGCGCCACCGGCCGGTTCGACGACGAGCACCTGTTCTACCTGATGGCACGCGGCATCGACGAGAAGACCGCCCGCCGTCTGGTGGTCCGCGGTTTCCTCAACGAGGTCATCCAGCAGATCAAGGTGCCAGCGCTCGAGGAACGGCTCACCGACGCCGTCGAGCGGGAACTTGCGGCAGGAAACATCTAATGACCGACGCACCGAAGGGCGAGCTGGTCTGCAATGTCAACGACATTGAAGTCCGGCAGGCCCTGCGCATCCTGATCGACGACTACCCGGTGGCAGTGGTGAAAGACTCCGAGGGCGCGATCCACGCCCTCGGTGACACCTGCTCCCACGCCGACATTTCCCTTTCCGAGGGCGACGTCGAGGGTTGTGTCATCGAGTGCTGGGGCCATGGGTCGCAGTTCGACCTGCGCAGCGGCGCCCCGCTGCAGCTGCCAGCCTACGAACCCGTCCCGGTGTTTGCCCTGGAAATCCACGGCGACGAGGTCTACGTGGACATCACCACCGTCACCAACGGTGCCGCTGTCCCCGACCTCGGTTAGCCACCCCCACACTTTCGATCGCCCCGGTGGTGATCGAACCCGAACCCACATTGCACTCCCTGCCACGCAGGGCGCGAAGGAGAACCACAGATGTCCACCCTTGAAATCAAGGACCTCCACGTCAGCATCGAGACGGAGCAGGGGGCCCGGAAGCAGATCCTCAAAGGCGTCAGCCTGACCATCAACACCGGTGAGTCACACGCCATCATGGGCCCCAACGGCTCCGGCAAGTCGACCCTCGCCTCCACGATCGCCGGCCACCCCCGGTACCTCGTGGACAGCGGATCCATCACCCTCGACGGTGAGGATGTCCTCGACATGAGCGTCGACGAGCGGGCCCGCGCCGGTCTGTTCCTGGCCATGCAGTACCCCGTCGAGGTGCCCGGCGTGACCATGACCAACTTCCTGCGCACCGCGAAGACCGCGCTGGACGGCAAGGCCCCGAGCCTGCGCCACTGGACCAAGGACGTCAAGGAAGCGATGTCGCAGCTGCGCATCGATGCCGACTTCGCCCAGCGCAACGTCAACGAGGGCTTCTCCGGCGGCGAGAAGAAGCGCGTCGAGATCCTCCAGCTTGAGCTCTTCAAGCCCCGCTTCGCCATCCTCGACGAGACCGACTCCGGCCTCGACGTCGACGCGCTCAAGGTGGTCTCCGAGGGCGTCAACCGCGAGCACTCCAAGGGCGGAATGGGTACCCTGTTGATTACCCACTACACACGGATCCTGCGCTACATCAAGCCTGACTTCGTGCACGTGTTCGTTGACGGCAGGATCGCCGAGCAGGGTGGCCCGGAGCTGGCTGACCGCCTCGAAGCGGAAGGCTACGACCGCTTTGGAACCCCTGCCGCGGCTTCCGTCGACGCACCGGCCGGCGCCTAAGTTCGTTGGTATTGAGCTCGGTAACGTTTCGAGAAGGTAGACAACAATGAGTGAAGTGAACGCGGGACAGACCGCGATAGACGACGTCGAGGAAGCCCTCAAGGACGTGATTGACCCCGAGCTGGGTGTCAACATCGTCGACCTGGGGCTCCTGTACGGCCTGAAATACGCCGACGACGGCGCCCTCCTGATCGACATGACGCTCACGACGGCGGCCTGCCCGCTGACGGACGTCATCGAGGAGCAGGTGGGACAGTCTCTCGACGGCATCGTCGATGACTGGCGCCTGAACTGGGTGTGGATGCCGCCATGGGGTCCCGAAAAGATCACCGAAGACGGCCGCGACCAGATGCGGGCCCTCGGGTTCAACATCTAGGCTCCGGACCGTACCGACAAGGGCGCTGCACCACTGGTGTAGCGCCCTTGTTGTATCCCGGCTCAGTCCTCGCTGGCGCCGGCTGCTGCCGATGGGCCCGCCTCGCCCAGCCCCCGCGCGGCCAGCGCCTCACCGGTCTGGTGCGCGTAGGCGACGGCGCCGATGACCACCGGGATGACCAGGGCCCGCGGATTTCGTTCCAGACCGCGCGCCCTCGCAGCATCGCGCACGTCGGCGACGGAACCCACCAGGTAGGGCACGCTGCGGGTCATGAGTGCGAGGGTCAGCCCGAACCGCTCCGGGTCCGCACCCAGCCGGCGGAACGGAACGGCGAGGGAGACCAGCCCGTCCAGCAGGCGCTGCCCCTCGGTGGTCAGGGTGAGCAGACGGGCGGCCAGGAGACAGGTACCAATGTTCCCGACAAGTAGCAGCGCCGCCGCAGGGCCGTTGACGATCAGCTGATACCCGGCAAGGATGACCAGCATCGGCCAGACCGGTGCCAACGGTCGCCACAGGTGTATCGGGGATAACCGTGCCCCCACCAGGTAGCCGACCGTGACCAGGGCCAGGGCCGCACCGGTGACGGCAGGACGGTTGGCGAGCAGCACGCCCGTCGACAGCAGCAGGACGCCGAGCCCCTTCGGCCACAGGGGTGCGCGGTGCAGCAGGGAGTCACCGTCCACATAGGTGCCCAGCAGGCTCCCGTGCCCCCTCACCGGTCGTCTCCCGGCAGCTTCCCGGCGTCCAGGTGCAGACCCCGGTAGTGGTCGATGGCGGTGCGGGGGTCGCCGTCGAACACGAGCCGACCGTCGTCGATCACCAGCACCCGGTCACTGTCGCCGGCGAATTCCAGGTCGTGGGTGGTGAAGACAAGCTGCTGATCCAGGCCGCTGAACAGCCGGCGGACCCGGCGCTCATTGCGCAGGTCCAGCAGGGTGGTGGGTTCGTCGGCCACCAGGATGCGGGGGTCGACGGCGAGGACGGCTGCCAGGGCCATCAGCTGCCGTTCACCACCCGAGAGGTCATAGATACTCTGCTCGGCCAGGGGTGCCAGCCCGAACCGTTCCAGGACGCCCAGGGCGGTGGTCCGGCGTTCGGTGGGGTTGCGGAGACGGGCGCGCAGCGACAATTCAACGTCTTCGAGTCCCGTGGGCATCACAAGCTGCGACAGGGGATCGGTAAAGACGAACCCGACCCGCTGGCGGACCGCTCGGCCGGCCTTGACCGTGTCCAGTCCCTCAACCAGCACCCGTCCCGCCGTCGGGGTAACCAGCCCGTTGATCAGCTTCAGGAGGGTGGATTTGCCCGAGCCGTTGGCGCCGATCACGGCGATCCGCCGCTCGGCGAGGGTGACGCTTAGGGGCTCCAGGATCCGTCGGTCACCGTCCGGCCCCGGCACGCTGACCGTTGCCCCCTCGAAAACGATCATCGCTGGTGGGTGCCGCCAATCAGGCGGGGGAACGCGCGGTGCACGCTCAGGCCGATGGCCGCGGCGATCAGGTTCTTCAGCACGTCGCCGGGCAGATAGATGATGTCGGCGGCGACGGCTGCCACGAAGTCCAGCTTTCCGTTGATCATCAGACCCGCAATACCGAGGGGGTGGATGACGAGCAGACTGGCGGTCAGGCAGGCCGCGAAGAGTGCTGCATAACGGAACCTTTGGACCCTGGCCAGCACCAGTCGGGCCAGGAACCCGGCGACCAGCGCCGCGAGGGGGAAGGCCAGCAGGTACCCGGCAGACGGACCGGCGAGAACTCCCACGCCTCCGCTGAAGCCGCTGAAGATGGGAAGACCGGCCAGTCCCACGACCAAATACAGTGCCACCGCAGCGAAACCGCGGCCCGGGCCGAGCACAATCCCTGTCACCATGACGGCGAGGGTCTGGAGGGTCACCGGCACACCGAGCGGGCCGGCGGGGATAGCGGGTAGGATTGCAAGAGCGGCCACCAAGGCCGCGAAGACCGCGATCAGCGAAAGATCCGTGGCATTCCAGCGGCGCCTGGCGTGAGTGGGACTATCCACAGCGGCGGCCGCCGGAACCTGATTCTTCAGACGCATGATGGCTCTTTCTGTTAGTTATCGACAACAGCGTGCCGTCACTTACTGAGATTAGTGCCCCCGGATTCAAATTCGCTTGTAGGTTTCCTACAAAAACTAGGCTTCCAGCAAACACCCGATGATGCGGACCCGATCCATTGAAAGGCCACGTAATTGATTACCGTCTCGAACTTAGAGCTGCGCGCGGGAGCACGCCTGCTTATGGATGCGGTGTCATTCCGTGTTGACCGCGGGGACAAGATTGGCCTGGTAGGGCGCAACGGTGCCGGCAAGACCACCCTCACGCGCGTCATGGCGGGGGAGGGGCTGCCCGCTGGCGGCACTGTGACCCGCAAGGGAGAGATCGGTTACCTGCCCCAGGATCCGCGCACCCCGGACATGACCCAGTTGGCACGCGACCGCATCCTGTCCGCGCGCAACCTCGACGTCGTCGTCACGAAGCTCCGCGCGGCCCAGGAAGACATGGCCAGTGAGAACAACGCGGTGCGCGACAAGGCAATGGCGCGCTATGACCGGATTGAGGCGGAGTTCCTCGCCCACGGCGGTTACGCGGCGGAGGCCGAAGCTGCTGCCATATCCTCCAACCTCGCCCTCCCGGACCGCATCCTCAACCAGTCCTTGAGCACTCTTTCCGGTGGCCAGCGCCGTCGTGTCGAGCTCGCCCGCATCCTCTACTCGGGTGCCGAGACCATGCTCCTCGACGAGCCCACCAACCACCTCGACGCCGACTCCATCACCTGGCTGCGCGAGTTCCTGAAGAACCACCAGGGCGGACTGATCGTGATCAGCCATGACGTGGACCTCTTGGAGGCGACGGTGAACAAGGTGTTCCACCTGGACGCCAACCGCGCCACCATCGACATCTACAACATCGGCTGGAAGCGCTACCTGCAGCAGCGCGAAACCGATGAGCGCGCCCGCAAGCGTGAGCGTGCCAATACGGAGAAGAAGGCCCAGGTCCTCATGGACCAGGCCAACAAGATGCGAGCGAAGGCCACGAAGGCCGTCGCCGCGCAGAACATGGCCAAGCGTGCCGAACGTCTGCTGGGTGGGCTGGAAGCGGTCCGTGCGCAGGACCGCGTCGCCGCCCTGCGGTTCCCCGAGCCCTCGCCGTGTGGCAAGACGCCGATGACCGCTGAGGGCCTCAGCAAGTCGTACGGGTCACTGGAAATTTTCACCGACGTCGACCTGGCCATCGACCGGGGCTCGAAGGTTGTCATCCTGGGACTCAACGGTGCCGGCAAGACGACCCTGCTCAGGATGCTGGCAGGGGTCGACAAGCCCGATACCGGCGAGGTCATCCCCGGCCACGGCCTGAAGGTGGGCTACTACGCCCAGGAGCACGAAACCCTGGACACCGAGCGGACCGTGCTGGAGAACATGCGCTCGTCCGCGCCGGACATGAAGGACGCGGAGGTCCGGGGCGTCCTCGGCTCGTTCCTGTTCACCGGTGACGACGTCGACAAGCCTGCCGGGGTGCTTTCCGGCGGTGAGAAGACGCGCCTGGCCCTGGCAACGATCGTCGCGTCGTCGGCGAATGTCCTGCTGCTCGACGAACCGACCAACAACCTCGACCCCGCGAGCCGCGCCGAAATCCTCGGTGCGCTCCGCAACTACAGCGGCGCCGTCGTTCTGGTCAGTCACGACGAGGGCGCGGTTGAGGCGCTGAACCCCGAGCGGGTGGTCCTGCTGCCCGACGGCGTCGAGGACCTCTGGAGCGATGACTACCTCGACCTGGTGACGATGGCCTAGCGGTAATCCGCTAGTAGCCGCGCGCGTCGAGGAAGGCGTCCTCTTCTTCCTCGGCCGTCGGTCGGCGGTGTCGCCTGACCGGCGCAGCCTGGACTGTGCCATTGGCTTCTGCCAGGTCCTCCTCGTCGGAACGCTGTTGCTGCCGGGCGGCGTAGCCGAAGCCGACGAACAGGAGGGCCCCGAAGGCGAACCACTGCATCGAGTAGGACAGGTGCGGTCCCGAGTCGAGATACGGACGGGGAAAAATCTGGGGCGACGTTGCAGGACTGGGGCTTTCCGCCGACATCAGGCCGTAGGCTCCGGTCTGCAGGTCGTAGCCGACCACCTCCTGGTACCGGGTGAGGTCGATCGAGGCAATTTGCCCGTCCGGCGCTCCGCGGTCCAGCTCCGGCTCACCTGGTTTGATCCTGGCGGTCACTGTGACCTCACCCTCGGGCGGCTGCGGGAAGGCGTCGGGACGCCCCGCCTCATCGTTGCCGATCGGAAGCCAGCCACGGTTGATGATGACCGCTGACCCGTCGGCGAGCTGCAGGGGCACCAGCACCTCGTAGCCGGGGCGCCCACTGAAGGGTCGGTTCCGCACGATGAGCTGGTTGGCGGTGTCGTAGGTGCCGGTCAACTCGATGGGCAGCCACTCCTCTGCCGGGTCGAAGGACCTGAAGTCGGCGGACCCCGCAGCGTAGGGCGCGGCCGGTTGATCGTAGTTCGCCTCGATCCGCTCGATCGTGTCAGCGAGCTGATCCCGGCGGTCCAGCTGCCACATCCCGAGGGCACCGCACGCCAGGGCCAGGACGCTCACGAGTGCCAGCCAGCCGAGCCAGCGGGGTGAGAAAAGGAAACGGTACATCTACTCGGTGTTCCCGCCCACGGTGTCCCCGCCTAGCGGCAGGGTCTCCTTCCACAGGCCACGGGTCTGCAGGTAGTCCTCAAGCCAGTCCCGGTGGTCGGCACAGGCCACCCAGATCTTGCGGCGGTCCGGCGTGTGAATCTTGGGGTTGTTCCAGAGCAGCTGCCAGGCGGCGGGCAGCCGGCAGCCTTTACGTGAGCACACAGCTTCCGCTGGCCGTTCGTTTGGGGCAGGGTTCAGTTGCTGCAGCTGGTCGAGAAGGTTCATGCGGTGGGTCGGCCCTTGTCACGGTCGATGTGGTCGCGGTCAATGTCCTGGCTGGCAGTGGGATCGGCGTCGTCAATAATCTCGCCCTGCAGCACATCGTTGGCGGGCTCCGCCGCTGCGGGAGCCATGGGCTCGATCGCGGGAACCGGAACATTGTCGATCAGTGACTGACTGTGTGGCAGGTCGCTGGTGTCCGAGCCGCCGTTGGCGACAATGACGGCGAAGTACGGGAGGACCACCGCGCCGGCGATCATCACCCACTGCAGCCAGCCATCAACGAAGAACACCAGAATAATGCACACTAGGCGGATCCCCATCGAGATGGAGTACTTGATCATCCGCCCGCGTACTTCATCGCTGTGGGGGGTTCGTGCGTCAGTAATACTGTGTACGTCAGCGCCGTGCCGGATCTGCTTACTCATCACACTCCAAGGGACTTCTCAATTGTCTCACCCAGTGCCCCAGTTGTTAAAAGCCCCAGCGACACCAAAGGTTCCCCCCGGCCGCAAACTTGCGGTTGCGCGGGTGCCAGCTAGGATCGGCAGGGATAGTTGGAGCAATGATTCTGGAGGAATCCGTGGCAGACGCCGAGCAGGGACGCAGTGTTTTGGTAACCGGAGGCAACCGCGGCATTGGGCTCGCCATTGCGCAGGCCTTCGTCGAGAACGGCGACCGGGTGGCCATCACGTACCGCAGCGGTGACGTTCCCGAGGGCATGCTGGGCGTCAAGGCCGATGTCACCAGCGAGGAGCAGGTCGATGCCGCGTTCACCGCCGTTGAGGAAGCCCACGGCCCTGTGCAGGTGCTGGTCGCCAACGCCGGGATCACCCGCGACACCCTGCTGATGCGGATGACCGAATCCGACTTCACCGACGTGATCGACACCAACCTGACCGGAGCGTTCCGTGTCATCAAGCGTGCGTCGAAGGGCATGATCCGGCTGCGCCAGGGACGCGTGGTCCTCATCTCCTCCGTCACTGGCCTCTACGGTGCACCGGGCCAGATCAACTACTCGGCCTCCAAGGCGGGCCTGATCGGCATTGCCCGCTCCCTGACCCGCGAGCTCGGCTCCCGCGGGATCACCGCCAATGTGGTGGCCCCAGGCTTCATCAACACCGATATGACCGCCGAACTGCCCGAGGACACCCGCAAGAACTACCTCGCGACCATCCCGGCCCGCCGCTTCGCCGAGCCCACCGAGGTGGCCAACGTGGTGAAGTGGATTGCCAGCGACGAAGCCGCCTACATCTCCGGCGCTGTCATCCCGGTCGACGGCGGCCTGGGCATGGGCCACTAGCGTCGTCCGACGGCGCACCTGCAGCAATCACCACCACCTTCATCGAACCTAAGGAGTACCCATGGCTGCGCTGACCGGCACAACCGCAATCGTTACTGGATCATCACGGGGAATCGGGGCTGATGTCGCGAAACTACTCGCCGACCAGGGTGCCGCGGTCGTCGTCAACTACCGCCAGAAGGCACCCCGCGCGGCAAAGGTGGTGGCCGGTATCGAGGCGGCCGGCGGCAAGGCCGTCGCCGTGGGCGCCGACCTGACCACCGCTGAGGGATCGGCAGCGCTGATCCAGGCGGCCGTCGACAACTTCGGCGGGCTGGGACTGCTGGTCCTCAACGCGTCCGGCGGCATGGAGTCAGGGGTCGAGGAAGACTATGCCCTGAAGCTCAACCGCGACGCCCAGGTCAACATACTGCGCGCCGCGATGGAGGTCATGCCCGCCGGGTCGCGGGTGGTCTTCATCACCAGCCACCAGGCGCACTTCATCAACGAGGTCCCCACCATGGAGGCCTACGAGGCCGTGGCCCGCAGCAAGCGTGCCGGCGAGGATGCGCTCCGCGAGCTGCTCCCCGAGTTGGAAGCCAAGGGCATCACCCTCGTGGTGGTCTCCGGCGACATGATCGAGGGCACTGTCACTGCCACCCTGCTCGACCGGGCAACCCCGGGAGCCATTGAGGCGCGCCGCGAGCAGGCCGGGAAGCTCTACTCGGTCGCCGAGTTCGCGGCGGAGATCGCCAACATGGCCACTGCTGATGTGCCCAGCGGCCACACTGAGTACGTCGGTGGGCACGAATACTTCACCAAGTAGAAGGTTCGTTCGCTGCCCCCGGATGGGTCCGGGGGCGGTGAAGTCCATCCGCGCGGGGATGGGTCAGTGCCGGCTGAAGTGCCTGACCAGATCCAGGTAGGGCAAATCGATCGAGGCGTCCGCGGCCGCACGGACCGCCGGTTTAGCATTGAACGCCACGCCCAGGGCTGCCGCCGTCAGCATGTCCAGGTCATTCGCCCCGTCGCCGACGGCGATGGTCCGCTCCAGCGGAACGCCCGCCTCAGCAGCCCAGCGCCGCAGGGCGCGTTCCTTTGCCACGCGGTCCACCACGGGGCCCACCACCTCACCGGTGAGGTGGCCGTCAGCACTGATACCCAGCAGGTTCGCCTCGGCGAACGTCAGGCCGAGCTGCGCCGCGAGCGGGTCCAGCAGCTGGGTGAACCCACCGGAAACGGCGGCCACCGCGTGGCCGGCCAGCAGATAGTGCCGCACCAGCTCCGCAGCGCCGTCGCTGAGTTCGATTCTCGCGCCCACCTCGGTGAGAACGCTAACGGGCAGCCCCTTCAACACCGCCACCCGTGAACGCAGGCTCTCGGTGAAGTCAATCTCTCCCCGCATCGCCGCCTCCGTGACCGCAGCGACCTCGGCCTCCCGCCCGGCATGCGCAGCGAGGAGCTCGATCACCTCCTGCCGGATGAGGGTCGAGTCCACGTCCATGATCAGCAGTTTCCGGCCCTCCGCCAGCAGCTCCGGAGGGACGACGGCGACCCCCAGTTCGCGCGTCACATGCGGCTCTACAACCTTCCGCAGGTCCGCTGCGTCGCCGTCAAACGAAACGATCAACGTGGACGCCTGGAAACGGGAATCGCCGCCATTTTCGAGCTCGACGATCTGGGCGCCCGTGCCCTGCACAGACCCCTGAACAGCGATCAGGAAGTCATCGGTGAGTTCCACACCGTAACTGACCACACCGAATTCCCTGGGCATATTCCTCAGCTTTCAGTCGTCGTCGTGCACCTGCGACGCAGTCAGCGCCTCACCAGCCATTATTGCCGGGCCCGGAGTGGGCCCCGAAATCCCCGACCCGGAAAGTCACCTCCCGGAGGCGCAGCCCCGGCAGCGGCACGCCGTTTCGCGTTTGCCCCGGCAGTTGGCCTAATGTCTAGTGCTATGAGTGATGTTCTTGAGCTAGCTGGGGTAAGCCTTGTCCGGGGCGGCAAGAAGCTGTTGGACAGTGTGGACTGGCAGGTCAAGGAGGGCGAACGCTGGGTGATCATGGGCCCCAACGGTGCCGGCAAAACCACCCTGCTGCAGGTAGCCGGGGCGCGGATCCACCCCACCACCGGTGTGGCAGGCATTCTCGACGAGGTACTCGGTGCCGTCGACGTCTTCGAACTACGACCGCGCATCGGGCTCGCCTCCGCAGCCCTGGCCGCACAGATCCCCGAGCATGAAACGGTGCTGAACGTCGTCGTCACCGCCTCCTACGGCGTCACCGGCCGGTGGCGGGAGCAGTACGAGAAGCAGGATGCGCGTCGCGCTTTCGCCCTGCTCGACACGTGGGGCATGTCGACCTTCATGAACCGCAAGTTCTCCTCCCTCAGCGAGGGGGAACGCAAACGGGTCCAGATTGCGCGCGCGCTGATGACCGACCCCGAGCTGTTGCTGCTGGATGAGCCAGGCGCCGGACTCGACCTCGCCGGGCGGGAGGACCTGATCAGCCGGCTCACCACCCTGGCGCAGGACGAGGAAGCACCCGTCATGATCCTGGTAACCCACCACCTCGAAGAAGTGCCCCCGGGATTCACCCACGCCATGCTTATGCGCGACGGCGGAATCGTGGCGTCCGGCCCCATCGACACCGTCTTCACCGAGGAGAACCTCAGTGCGGCGTTCGACGTGCCGCTGGACGTCCGCCAGCAGGACGGCCGCTACACGGCTGTCGCCCGCACCAGCGCCTGATACCTAGGGGAACCTGCTCATGGAACTACTGCAGGGCGCCCTGATCTTTGTCGCCGGGCTGTGGGCGGGAGCCATCAATTCGGTGGTCGGCTCCGGCACCCTCGTCACCTTCCCCGTACTGCTCGCCCTCGGGTTTGCCCCCGTAACGGCAACCATCAGCAACGCCATGGGCCTGATTGCCGGCGGCGTCTCGGGCACCTGGGGGTACCGCCGGGAACTTGCTGGCCTCCGCTCGACCATCCTCCGCCTCCTGCCCGCCTCGATCCTGGGCGGTATCACCGGGGCGGCACTGCTGCTGAATCTGCCCGAACAGGTGTTCGAGTTCGCCGCGCCGGTGCTGATCATCATCGCCCTCGGATTCGTGATCTTCCAGCCCGCGCTGCAGCGCCGGGTGCTGCTCCGGGCAGAGCGGAAGGAATCCGCTGGCTCGCACCCGGTCGGGCTGACCATCCTGGTGTACCTGGCCGGTGTCTACGGCGGCTATTTCGTGGCAGCGCAGGGGATCCTGCTGGTCGGCATTCTCGGAATCTTCCTTCACGGAACCATCCAGAACGCCACGGCGGTAAAGAACCTCCTGGTACTTGCCGTGAACGTGGTGGCGGGTATCTCCTACATGCTCTTCGCCTTTGACCGGATCAACTGGTGGGTGGTGCTGGTCATCGCGGTCAGCTCGCTCATCGGCGGCTTCCTGGGTGCGCTGATCGGCCGCCGGCTGCGGCCGGTGGTGTTGCGCTCCATCATCGTCGCGCTCGGACTGGTGGCCCTGTACATCATGGTTGCGCGGTTGGTCACCGGATGAGCATCCACCGCCTCGTTGACCCGGCCGACCCCCGGGTATCGGATTACACCTCGCTCACCGACACCCAGCTGCGCCGCCGCCGGGAACCCGCCGAGGGCCTGTACATCGCTGAAAGCACCAAGGTGCTGCGCCGCGCCATCGACGCTGGCCACACCCCGCGGTCCTTCTTCCTCACCGACAAGTGGCTGCCCGACCTGCAGGACCTGGTGGACAGGTTCCCGGACGTCCCGGCGTATGTGGGGACCGAGCAGATCCTTGAGCAGATCACCGGGTTCCACTTGCACCGGGGCGCCCTGGCCGCGATGGACCGGCCGAAGCCGCTGGCGCTGGCCGACGTCGTGCACGGCGCCCGCCGGATCGCGGTCCTGGAGGACATCGTCGACCACACCAATCTCGGGGCCATTTTCCGTTCCGCTGCTGCGCTCGGCGTGGACGCCGTCCTGATCAGTCCCCGGTGTGCCGACCCGCTCTACCGGAGGGCGATCCGGGTCAGTATGGGAGCCGTCTTCCAGGTGCCCTGGGTGCGGCTGACCAACTGGCCAGCCCAGCTGGCGGATCTGCAGGCCGCAGGGTTTGTGGTGGCTTCTCTGGCGTTGGGGGAGCGGTCCGTTGACCTCGACGAGCTCAGCGCGGCACGCCACGAACGGCTGGCACTGGTGCTCGGTACCGAGGGCGACGGTCTCACCCAGGCCACCCTTGACCTCGCCGACCATAGCGTGAAGATCCCGATGCGGGCGGGTGTGGATTCGCTCAATGTGGCCGCCGCCAGTGCCGTCGCGTTCTGGGAATGCCGCATCAGCTAGGCGGGCCACGCGGGGCCTCTGGCCTTTTAGCCGCGGAGGCGCGGGGTGCGGTAGAGTAGGTAGCTGGTCCACGGGCCAAGCAACTTTTCCAACCCCCTTGTGCCTGGCCAAATCCAGGCAACTAACGAAGGTAACACTGTGAAGTCTGATATCCACCCCAAGTACTCAACGGTTGTCTTCCGCGACCTCGCGTCCGAGAAGTCTTTCCTGACCCGGTCCACTGTGACCTCCAAGAAGACCATTGAATGGGAAGACGGGAACACCTACCCACTGGTCGAGGTCGAAATCTCCTCCGAATCGCACCCTTTCTACACCGGCAAGCAGCGGATCATGGACTCCGCCGGCCGCGTGGAGCGCTTCAACGCCCGTTTCAAGGGCTTCGGCAAGAAGTAATGCCGACTGCAGCCTAGTTCTGCCGGATGGGCCCGGACCACTTCGGTGGTCCGGGCCCATTTCTCGTTCACCACCCAATACGTCTCCAAGGAGCCCCAGATGACCAGCCAACTCCCCACGGGAGACCTGCACGGCGAGTACAAGGTGCCCGGCGGGAAACTTGTCGCCGCTGACTTCACCGTCGACGGCGGTTCCCTGACCGGGGTGTCCATCAACGGTGACTTCTTCCTTGAGCCCGACGAGGCGCTCGACGACATCAACCGCTCCCTGGAGGGCCAGCCGGCGACTGCGACCCACGGTGAGCTGAGTGCCGCCGTCGCGCAGGGCCTGGACCCGGCAGCACAGCTGTTCGGCTTCTCCCCGGAGGCGGTGGCGACAGCGGTCCGCCGCGCGCTGGGACTGGCCACCGGCTGGGCTGATCACCAGTGGGAGGTCATTGGCCCCACACCCCTGTCCACCGAAATGCATGTGGCGATGGACGAGGTGCTGACCCGTGATGTGGGCGACGGCCGTCGCAACCCGACCCTGCGGTTCTGGGAGTGGGAATCGCCATCCGTGGTGATCGGCAGCTTCCAGTCCATGCGCAACGAGGTGGATCCCGACGGCGTGGCGCGGCACGGGGTCAGCGTGGTCCGGCGAGTCAGCGGCGGGGGAGCGATGTTCATGGAACACGGCAACGCCATCACCTACTCCCTGTACCTACCGCAAACCCTCGTGGATTCGCTGAGCTTCGCCGAGTCCTACCCGTTCCTGGATGCCTGGGTGATGGAGGCCCTGCGGACGCTCGGCATTGAGGCCTGGTACCAGCCGCTGAACGACATTGCCACCGACGTCGGCAAGATCGGCGGGGCAGCGCAGAAGCGGCTGAGCAACGGTGGCATGCTCCACCACGTCACCATGTCCTACGACATCGACGCCGACAAGATGCTCGAAGTGCTGCGGATCGGCAAGGAGAAGCTTTCCGATAAGGGCACGCGGAGCGCCAAGAAACGGGTCGACCCCCTTCGCCGCCAGACTGGTCGCAGCCGGGAGGACATCATCAAGGTCATGATCGACACGTTCAAAGCGCGGTACGGCGCCCAGGATGCGACCTTCACCGACGATGAGCTGTCCCGGGCGAGCCAGCTCGTGGAGAAGAAGTTCGGCACCTCCGAGTGGCTCTACCGGGTGCCGTAGAGACCTGATCCTTCCCTACCGGGCCTGCATCTCCTGGGCCCGCAACGAGCGCAGCAAGTGGTCGCGTTCCTCCAACACGATCCGTCGCAGTGCAGCGGGGGCCCCGTGGTGCTCGGCGAGCCACCCGTCGGCCGCATGCACCACCCGGTGCTCCTCGGCGGGCACCCCTGCGGCCAGGTCCTGGGAGCCGGGGAACAATCCACGCACAATCCGGCTGGCCATCTCGATCCCCCTGGTGTCCCACACCCGCCCGATCTCCGCGAAGTACTGCTCCAGGTAGGGGGCCCGCAGCTCGTCCGGGCCTTCAGCGAACCCGGCGATCGTTGCCGAGAGCAGCTCGTTGGAGAGCCGGGTACCGAACACCGCCTCCTGCCACGCCTTCTCCTTGATCACTGGGTCCGGAATAGAGGTGGAGGCCCGGGTAAACCCGGCCTTCCCGGCCGCGGTGCGGTCTCGTTCCAGCTCGACCTCCAGGTCCTCCGCCGAGGCGTGTGCCTGGGCGGCAAGGGCCTGCCAGAGGAGCCAGCGCAGTTCGGCGTCGACGGCGAGTCCGGGCACGCTGTCCTGACCATCCAGCAACTCCCGGAAAAGCCCCGAATGGGTGTCGCTGTGACGCCCGAGTGCGGCGGCCGCCCGTGCCCAGACCAGCTGCAGGTCCGAGGCTGGCCCGGCGGCGCGGAGCCCCTCCACCACAAACCCGAACAACCGCTCCCGCAGCTGGTCGCGCACGTCCACCGAGGCATAGTGTTCGACTGCATAGTGCGCGTTGCGCAGCATGACCTGCAAAGCGCCGATGCCTGTCTCACCCGGAGCAGCCAGCTGCACGGCGCCGACATAGTCCGCCGCGGAGAGCGCGGCGTCGCGGGTGTTCGACCACAGGGCGGCCTGGCAGACTGCGCGTGCCAGCGGCTCTTCCAGCTGCCCCACACTTGTCAGCAGGATCGCCAGTGAGCGGTCGTCGAAGCGGATCTTCGCGTAGGTCAGGTCGTCGTCGTTGATCAGGAGGAGATCGGGCTGGAGCGTACCGCTCAGTTCCGGCACCTCGGTGAGAGCCCCCTCGATGCGTACGTCGACGGCGCCCGTGCGGACCAAAGACCCGGCGACCCGGCTGTAGAGTCCCAGCCGGATCTGGTGGGGGCGCAAGGCTGACTCACCGGTGACCGGGTCGATGGCGTCCTGGTGGATCACTACCGAACGGTAGGCGCCGTCGTCGTCGACGGTCACTGCGGCACCCAGCGAAGGCACACCGGAGGTCTGGAGCCACTGCCGGGCCCAGCCCGTCATGTCCTGGTCGGTGGCGTCGGCCAGGGCGGAGAGCAGGTCGGCCAGCCGGGTGTTCCCGAAGGCGTGGGTCCTGAAGTAGGCCCGGGCCGCTTCGAAGAACGCGTCGCTGCCGGCGTACGCCACCAGCTGCTTCAGCACCGAAGCACCCTTGGCGTAGGTGATGCCGTCGAAGTTCTGCTTGGCAGCTTCCAGGTCAACAATGTCAGCGGTGATCGGGTGGGTGGAGGGAAGCTGGTCCTGGAGGTAGGCCCACGCCTTGCGGCGGTTGGCGAAACTTACCCACGAGGTGGCGGAGCCTGTCGCCTCAGCCACGGCGAGGGCACCCATGTAGTCGGCGAACGACTCCTTCAACCACAGGTCGTCCCACCAGAACATGGTCACCAGGTCGCCGAACCACATGTGGGCCATCTCGTGCAGGATGGTGTTGGCGCGGGCTTCGTACTCGTCGTGGGTGGCTTTGGACCGGAAGATGTAGCTCTCGGTAAACGTCACCAATCCGGGATTCTCCATGGCGCCAAGGTTGTACTCGGGTACGAACGCCTGCTCATATTTACCGAACGGATAGGGATATTCGAACCGCTCGTGGAAGTACCCAAGCCCCCGCTTGGTGACGTCGAAGATGGTGTCGGTGTCGAACGCGCTGGCCAGGGACGCCCTGCAGTAGAGGCCCAGCGGGATCTCCAGGGTGGACCCGTCGGACAGGGTGCCTGACCAGTGATCGGTGGCCGAGAAGTAGGGTCCGGCAAGGACAGTGGTGATGTAGGTGGAGATCCGTTCGGTCGGTGCGAACCGCCACACCGCAGTGCTTTCCCCGGCAGCAGGGGTCGCCTCGCCGGTGCGGGAAACCTCGGCCCCGTTGGATGCGACGATCCACCCGCTCGGTGCGGTTACGGAGAAGGTGAAGGACGCCTTCAGGTCCGGCTGCTCAAAGTTGGCGAAGACCCGGCGGGCATCGGCTGGCTCGTACTGGGTGTAAAGGTAGGTTTCGCCGTCGGCCGGGTCGGTGAAACGGTGCATTCCCTCGCCGCTTCGGCTGTAGAGGGCGGTTCCCGTCACCGTCACGGTGTTCTCTGCCGCCAGTTCCGGCAGGATGATCCGGGCACCGTCGACGACGACGGCGGGGTCCAGTTCGCTGCCGTTCAGGGTGACCGAGTGGACCTCCCCGGAGATGAAGTCCATGAAGGTGTCACTGCCCGGTTCGGTGCAGGTGAACCTGACAGTTGACCGGGACAGGAACCCGGCGACCTCGGGGTCGGCAGCCGTACTGAGGTCGAGGTGGACCTCGTAGCTGTCGACGCTCAGGAGACTGGACCGGTGGGCTGCTTCATCGCGGCGGAGATTCTCGTTCATCACCCGGTCATTCAATCACGGCTGGCAGCCGGGATCTCAGTTATGCGAACAGGGCCTCCAGGGGAGCGAGCGGGACTACCCCGGCGGCCTTTGCCGCGAGGTCCTCATCAACCGTGACGAGCGCATCGGCCTGAAGCCGGGTGACCGCGAGGTACTCGGCGTCGTCGATGGTCGCCCAGCCCTGGTCCCGCGCGATGGTCCAGGCGGTCCGGCGGGACACCCGGTCTCCGAGGAGGCGCAGCTTCAGTTCGGTCATCCGGTCGTGGTGTTGCAGGGCCTCCGCTTCGGTGAGCTCCCCGCTGCGGACGGCCTCGTACAGAATGGCGAGGGCCTGCGAACGAATGCTGTTGGGAGCCACCAGCTGGTGCTCAGCGCTGGGTCGCCTGTCCTGGCCGACGAGGTGAAGGAGCGTCGGTGGGTCGATCACGAAGCGGGTCATGCGGGCACTCTACGCTCTCCCGGAACGTCGTGGACAGGGCGGCGCCATGACGGGAAAAGTGGTGCTGGCGCCGGTCTATGGCGCGTGCCACACTCTTCGGCTATGACCTCCTTTACCGGATCCGATGACCTGCAGGCTGCTACTTTCAGCGACGTCAATCTGGAGGCCGCCACTTTCAGCGACGTCAATCTGCGGCGGGCGCGCTTCACGAATGCCGATCTCGGCGGTGTGGTGATGAGGGCAGTGGGCCTCGCGGGTGCCGACCTGGATGCGCCCTGGCTGCTGGACGGTGAGCGGTCCCTCCTGGTCAACGGTGTGGACGTCGCCCCGCTGGTGGAGGCCGAGCTGGTCAAACGCTTCCCCGGGCGGGCCGGGAGGCGCCCCACGGATCCCGAGGGTCTCCGTGAGAACTGGGCGGCTCTCGAACGTGCCTGGGCCGCCATCCTGGCGCGGGTTGCCATTATGACCGAGGGCACCGCCGATGAGTCAGTGGACGGCGAGTGGTCGTTCGCGCAGACGCTCCGCCACCTGGTGCTGGCCACTGATGTCTGGTTGCGGAAGGCGGTGTTGGGAATCAGGCGCCCGTTCCATCCGCTCGGCCAGCCCCACAGCGAGTACGAGACCGACGGGTATGACCTGTCGATCTTCACTGAGGGCACCCCTTCCTACGAGTCGGTCCTCGCGGCACGCGCCGGCCGGGTGGCGATGGTGCGCACCTTCATCGCGTCCGCAACACCGGAGGACCTCCTCATCCCGAGGGCCAATCCCTGGGCACCGGAGTACCCGGAAACCACGCTCTCCTGCCTCCGCACCATCCTGGAGGAAGAGTGGGAACACCTCCGGTACGCGACCCGGGACCTGGATGCCCTTCAGGCCTCCGCTTAACGCCACGCGAGTGACCCACCGCACAATATGTAATACAAGAAATCCGTGGCAATGTTGAGCCCATGTCCGATCTCTTCCAAGATTATGCCGCTGCCGCCAGCCGCACGCCCGCCTTCGACGAAATGTTCGCGTCCGGCCAGCAGGCCCGTGGTGAGTACAGCCAGGTAGCCGCCGCCCTCAGCGAACTGAACCTCGCCGATGTCACAGCGCGTGCCGATTCCATGGCCAGGACCTTCCTGGATCGTGGGGTTACTTTTGACTACGCGGGGGAGGAGAGGCCCTTCCCGCTGGACATTGTTCCCCGGGTCATCTCCGGTACCGACTGGCAGGTCCTTGAGCAGGGCGTCACCCAACGGGTCCGGGCTCTGGAAGCGTTTCTGAACGATGTCTACGACAAGATGTCAGTGGTCGCCGACGGCGTGATTCCCCGCCGATTGATCACCTCCAGCGCCCACTTCCACCGCCAGGTGTCCGGGTTCGACCCGGCCGGTGGCGTGCGCGTGCACATTTCCGGGATCGACGTCGTCCGGGATCAGGAGGGTACCTTCCGGGTTCTCGAGGACAACGTCCGGGTCCCCAGCGGGGTGAGCTACGTGCTGGAGAACCGGCGCGCGATGGCCAAGGGCCTGCCGGAGGCATTCGGGCAGCAGCACATTCGCCCGGTGGAGGAATACCCACGGCGGCTTCTCGCGGCGCTTCGCAAGACCGCGCCGTCGTCGGCGGAAGACCCCACCGTCGTCGTGCTCACCCCTGGCGTGTTCAATTCCGCGTACTTCGAACACACCCTGCTCGCTGGCCTGATGGGCGTCGAACTGGTGGAGGGCCGAGACCTGATCTGCCGCGGAAACCGGGTGTACATGCGTACCACCGCCGGCGAACAGCGCGTGGACGTCATCTACAAGCGGATCGACGACGAATTCCTCGATCCCCTGCAGTTCCGCTCCGATTCGATGCTTGGCTGCCCGGGCCTGGTCAATGCGGCACGTGCCGGCACCGTGACCATCGCCAACGCGGTGGGCAACGGAGTGGCAGACGACAAGCTGGTGTACACCTATGTTCCCGACCTGATCCGCTACTACCTCAGTGAGGAGCCGATCATCGCCAACGTCGATACCTATCGGCTGGAGGATCCCGAGGCCCGTGAGGAAGTGCTCGACCGGCTGGACGAACTGGTCGTCAAACCGGTGGACGGTTCGGGAGGCAAGGGCCTGGTCATTGGGCCGGACGCGTCGAAGGAAGAACTCGATGCGCTGCGGGAGCGGGTGAGCGCTGACCCCCGCGGCTGGATCGCGCAGCCGGTGCTGCAGCTGTCCACGGTGCCGACCATGTCCGGCGGCCAGTTCAGCCCCCGCCACGTGGACCTGCGGCCGTTCGCTGTGAACGACGGCGACGACGTCTGGGTGCTGCCCGGCGGCCTGACCCGGGTGGCTATGAAGGAAGGCTCACTGATCGTGAACTCCAGCCAGGGTGGCGGCTCGAAGGACACCTGGGTGGTTGACGAGCAGAACCAGACCCCGGTGCGACCGGTGGTCGAGACGGTCCGGCGCCCGGTGCAGGAGAGGGTCTGGCCGATCGAATCGGGCTGGCAGGATCGCCAGCCGGAGCAGCAACAGCAACAGCTGGGGTGTGCCGATGCCCTGGCCGGGGACGACCGTGGGAACCATGGAGAGGACACCGTCAATGCTTAGCCGGATCGCTGAGGCCCTGTTCTGGATTGGCCGCTATGTCGAACGTGCCGACGGCACCGCCCGTATTCTGGACGTCCACCTGGAGCGACTGAACCAGATGCCCCGCGGCGAGCAGCGCGATGTGTCCCGCCAGCTGCTCGGAGTGATGGGCAGCCGCATGGACGGTGACGAGCTCGAGCTTTCGGACCTGCTGCAGGCGCTGGCCTACGACCGGACCAGCACCACCTCGATTGCTGGCGCGCTCGGCGCCGCCAGGGAGAATGCCCGCCGGGCCCGCGAAACCGTGTCCGGCAGTGTCTGGGAGAGCCTCAACACCACCTGGTACGGCCTCACCCAGCATCGCAAGGACGTGGTGGGCACGTACCGGTTCTGCCACTGGGTGGTGGAGCGGACCGCGATGATTCGGGGGCTCTCGGACACCACGATGAGCCATGACGAGAGTTGGCAGTTCCTTGTGCTGGGCCGCAGCCTGGAACGGGCCGACATGACCGCACGGATGTTGTCCACTCACGACGTCCATGCCGCGGGACTGTCCTGGGTGAACATGTTGCGGTGTGCCGGAGCGTACGAGTCGTTCCTGCGGACCCGCCGGGCATCGTTCGGCGACCAGCAGGCCGCCGAGTTCCTGCTGCTCGACCGGTTGTTCCCCCGGTCGATCGTCTACGCGCTCAGCGACGCCGAGAAGTGCCTGACGAACCTCAACCCTGCCTATCGCCGGGTCGGGTTCATCAACGACGCCAGCCGCATTGTGGGGCAGGCCCGCACGTTCCTTGAGTTCCACCAGACCGACGACCTGATGTCGGAGCTGCCAGAACATATGGAACGGGTTCAGAAGGCCTGCGCAAAGGCTTCGGACGCGATTTCACGCACCTACTTTTCCCAGGCAGACGAACTGGCCTGGGTGGGAGAACTTTCATGACCCGCTTGCTCATCACGCACCGCACCGGCTACAACTACGTGCGCAAGGTGACCCTGTCCTACAACGAGGCACGGATGACTCCGCTCACCGACCCCCAGCAGGTGGTCCTTGAGTCCACACTGAAGGTGTCGCCGTCGAGCGCTGCCGTGTCCACCTATAAGGACTACTGGGGGACCCGGGTGACCGCATTCGATATGCAGAGCGCCCACGAGTCCCTTGAGGTGACGGCGGTGACCACCGTCGAGGTGAGCCGGATGGAACGGATCCCGACCGACGACGAGGTGGTCACCTGGGAACAGCTCAGGTCGGACGACGTCGCGAACGAGTACGGTGACTGGCTCCCGCAGACAGCCCTGACCGAACCTGACCCGGAGGTGAGCGGTAAGGCGCTCGAGCTCGTTGAGGGCCGCAACCCGCACCAGACGGTTCACGCCATCTTTGCGTGGATCAAGGAGGAAATGTCCTACGTGCAGGGCGTGACCGGAGTGCAGACCAACGCGAAGGATGCCTGGGAATCCAGGAAGGGCGTCTGCCAGGACCTGGCGCACCTTGCGATTGGTGCGTTCAGAAGTGTCGGTATTCCTGCGCGCTACATCTCCGGTTACCTGCATCCGCGCAGTAGTGCGGCGGTCGGGGAGAAGGTCGCCGGTCAGTCGCACGCCTGGGTTGAATGGTGGGACGGCGAATGGCGCGGCTGGGATCCGACAAACAAGGGCCCGGTCAGTGACTTCCACGTCTCGGTGGCCCGTGGACGCGACTACAAGGACGTGTCCCCGCTGAAGGGGATCCTGTCCGGTGGCGGTGGGTCGACCCTGAACGTGACTGTGGAAATCACCCGCGTCGCCTAGCGCTGGGGTTTTTGGTCTGTTGATTCGGGCCCTTTTCTGGTTCGGTTCCTGGTGGGTTCTGAGGGTCGCCAGGTTAGCAAGGTTGTGAGGGTCGGTCATCGGTCATCGGTCTGACGGCTGGTGCCCGGTGCTGGTTGGGTTCTGGGTGCCAGTTGTGCGGTTGGCTGGGTTCTGTGACTGTGCGGGCTGGGCGCAGCGGGTTCGGGCGGCCGTGCCCGGGTGCTGGCATAGTTCTAAAGTTGGCCCAGTTAACGCTCCGCTCGGACCATGGCTGAAGCCAGGGATTTATGCGGCAGTGCTCATGGGGCCCGGTCCCGTTCATGTCTCGATGCTGTGTTTCGATGGATCCAGTTCGGTCAGCTCGATTAAACCTTCACAACGCCGGGAACAAAGCTGCCTATGATCCACGTGGACTGTGGCCGACCTCGCGGATTGTGTTCGCTGTCGGCTTAATTTGTATCTGTGATTATTCCTCTGTTCGGCGCCTAAAAATGTCAGTGGCGGGTGATGTGATGGAGGTATGAAGCGGCAGGAGAACGCAGATGAGATCACCGGTTTTCCGGTGTCTGATCCTGCTGCCCCGGGCTCTGTTCCCAAGGGTGCTCCTGCCAGTAAGGGGCCGGGGACTGGTGGGTCGGTGACATTAGATTCGTCGGCAGTACCGGATTCGTCGGGTGACCCGGTGTCGTTGTTCAGCCGGGGGGAGAAGATTTGGTTGGAGCCTGCCTTTGGTAGGGCCCGGCATCGTCCGGTTGCTGGTGATACTCCGCCGACGGAGGTGGAGGTTGCCGGTCCGGAAACGCTGGTGGCGATGCTGCGTCGTGGTGATGGCCCGGATCCCGCGGCTGACGCACTTGAGACTGCGCCGGACACCGCGGAGCCCGGTACGGCTGAGCCTGGCACGGCTGAGCCTGGCACGGCTGGTCCTAGGACGGTTGGTCCTGGCACGGTTGGGCCTGGGACGGTTGAGTTGTTGGTGGCTGCTGATCGGTTGATGTCGTGGGTTGTGGCCCGGCAGGCGGAACTGGTCGCCGCGTTACACACTGAGGTTCTGGACGAGGCAGCGGCCCACGCCGCGTCCCGCCCCGGCGGGACGGTGGGGGCGGGGTTGGGGTTCACGTTGACCGCCGAGGAACTGGTGCCGCTGCTGAACCTCTCTGGACGTGCCGCTCACCGGCTGCTGGGCCAGAGCCTGACACTGGTGGAGGATCTGCCGAAGACCCTGCAATGCTTGGGGGCGGGGATGCTCACTCCCCGGCAGGCCCAGATCATCCTCGACGAGGCACTGACCATCCCGGCCGAGGCGTTGCCGGCCTTCGAAGAG
>NZ_JABFOM010000024.1:0-59463 GCF_013116715.1 Arthrobacter sp. 147(2020) | reverse complement strand
CGTGCTCTGTCAGCAGGGCAACCCAGAAAATCCACTACTCGCGGATTCGGGTCAGTACGGCGGGCCACGCCATGGACGGGCGCCACCCAACGGTGGCCAGCAGGACCCCGTTGATCACGGGCCCCACCAGCGACGGCGCCACCCACATGAGGGCGTAGAGGCCGAAGGCCCGCTCCCGCTCACCGGCGTCGGGGTAGAGCTCGCTCAGGATGCCCATGCCAAGGCCGCCCATCAAACCGGACGCGACGCCCCGCAACGCCAGCCCGGCCACCAGGACCTCCATGGTGGGTGCGGCGACTGACAGGCACACCCCGAGAACCAGCACCAGGCTTGAGAGGCTGAGCTGGGCCTGCGGGCCGATCCGGGCATACAGGTAGGGACCGAGGGCAAGAAAGGCGATACCCACCACGCCGGGCAGGGCCACAGCCAGCCCGTACAGTGCCAGACCATCCAGTTCGGCTGCGGCGACCGGCAGTACCGCCGCATAGCTCAGCCCCGTCATGCTGGCCGCGAATTCAGCCATCAGGAAGGCAGCCAGCAGCCGGCCACGGGGACCCGCAAAGATCAGTCGGAGGGGTGGTCGTCCAGCCTGGGCCATGACTGGCATGCTAGCAACCCAGTGGTCCGTCCACGCTGGCAAGCCTGCCGTGCTGCTGGCTCGCCAGCGGGGCGGCTACTTGTCGAAGTGCGTGGTGGTGGGCGCCTGGTTCGCCGAGGCGACGACGGCGCTGGCGACGTCGCGCAGTTTGATGTTGCGGGCGCTGGAGGCGGCCTTCAGAATTTCGACTGCCTCGTCCTGGGAGCACCGATTCTGGGCCATGATGATGCCGGCCGCCAGATCGATGACGGTGCGTGACTGCATCGCCGCTTCCAGGTGCTTGCTGGCGTCGCTGAGTTGGGCCATGCGTACTGCCAGCCGCAAGGATTTGGACGCTTCAAGGGCGAAGGCCTCGGCGGCGGCCACCGCGTCGTCGCCGAACGCGTTCGCCTCGGTGGAGTAGAAGTCGAGGCCAGCGCGTGATTCGCCGCCCAGGGGCACCGGGATGCCCAGGGCCGAGCGGATACCGTGTTCGGCCACGGCGTCCCGGTAGTCGGGGAACCGGGTGTCGTTGGGGACGTCGCGCACATGGACGACGACGTTCTCCCGCGCCGCCCGCAGGCAGGGCCCGTCGTCGAAGGCGTACTGGATTTCGTCGGTGCGCTGGGCGAGTTCGCTGCTGCTCGCGACAGTTCCCATCGTGCGGGGCCGCAGCAGGGTCAGCCCGCATAGGACCTCGCCTGCGGCCTTGGACGAAAGGGTAGCGGCGGCCAGCTGGGTCAGCCCCGTCAGGAAGGTGCTTACATCGTCGGTGTCCATCACCATGTCGATCAGGACGTTGTGAACGTCCGCTTCAACGCGCGGGATCTGTGACATGCTGTCCTCCACTTCCGGGCGTTGCCGAACAACCCCCTAACCTGACGAACCCAACTCTAATCGTTGGGGCCGCTCTGCGGGGTGTACCGGCACCCGGAAACCGCCGACGTGACGGTGGAAGGCGGGCCCGGATGGGATATAGTCGTAGACAGGTTGAGCAGACAGCCACTGGAACTTCTCCTCTTAAGCAGGATTTCAATGGCTTCAGTGCTGCACGGATTGCCCCTCTGGGCCCCGGTCAAGACATCCCTTTCTCCCCGCACTGCGGGCATCCTTCACGCGCCCAGCCCGCTGGCTATCCCGCGCCTGTAGACGCCCAGTCCTGCGTCCGGCCAACCGGTGACCCAACCGCCTGGCCCTGCTGCCGAGTCAGCACCTCCTAGCACACAGTCATTTGGAAGGACCCCTATGAACGACACCACCCGCCTGACCCCCGATCAGCCGTTTCCCGAAGACCTGACCCAGCTCCAGAACATTGAGGTTGAGGTCCTCAACAGCAGGATTCATCGGGAACTTGATGCCGAGTACGTGCGCTACGGCCTGCCGGACCCGGAGACGGAGGGCCGCCTCGAGGAGCTCACCGAGGAACTCGACCGCCGGGAGCACGAAGACTACCGGGCCAATCTGGCTCCGAAAGAGCGTGCCGGCGAGTAGCAGGCGCCGCACGGCAAGAGGCCCGGGGGACCGGATGGGGGGATTCCCAGGGCCATCAAGGATTGGTCCACCGTGAGACCATAATTTTCATGGGATTTTTTACTGCTGCCCGTCAAGGACGCAAGGACGACGCGGAACTCGGTACCGGCGTCTGGCGTCGCGCTCACGACCGTTTCCGGCGAAGCCTGGACCGCTACCACCAGATCCTGGAGGGAGTGGCCGACGACGACGTCTACAACCAGCTCGCTCTGCTCGCCAACGACCTGGGGCCGCTACTCGAACGGGTACGGGTGGTGTGCGTCACCGCCCAGGCGTCCTCCCCAAGCGAGGGGATGGATATCCCCGGCGCCCTCACCCCCGTGCACCGCGCTCTGTCGAGGGCTGGTAACGCCCTGGCCACCACGGCGGAGGCGGCAGCGATGGCACGGCTCGACGGCGAGCGGTGGGGACTTGCGTCAGCCGGTCTGGAGAACGTCAGGCGCCGGGCTGAGCTGGTGGAGGAAGACATTGCCGAGGCAGAGCGCCAGCTGGCTGCCAGCTAGCGTGAGTGATCAGGAGTAGGCTGACGAAATATTTGGGCGCGGGCGGCGGTTCACTTAATCACAGAGTATTTATTCGCACCGCGAAAGGCATACATGACTACCTCACCAAACCTCACCTTCCATGACGGCGTCACCATTCCCCAGCTGGGTTACGGGGTGTGGCAGGTTGACGACAACACCGCCGAGGACGTCGTCGGACGGGCCTTCAAGGCTGGCTACCGGCACATCGACACGGCTGCCGCCTACCAGAATGAGGCAGGTGTAGGCCGGGCCATCGCCAACTCGGGCCTCGACCGGAGCGAACTCTTCATCACCACGAAGCTGTGGAACGCCGACCAGGGCTATGAAAGCACCCTGAAGGCCTTCGACACTTCGATGGAGAAGCTCGGTCTGGAGAAGCTGGATCTGTACCTGATCCACTGGCTGCAGCCCAAGCAGGGCAAGTACCTCGATACCTGGAAGGCTCTCATCGAGCTGCAGAAGCAGGGGCGGGTGACCTCGATCGGTGTCTCGAACTTCACCGTTGAGGCGCTGCAGGAGATCATTGACGCGACAGGCGTGGTCCCGGTCATCAACCAGGTGGAAACCCACCCGTTCTTCAACCAGGCCCAGCTGCGGGCATTCCACGAGGACAAGGGCATCCTGCACGAGTCCTGGTCTCCCCTGGGTTCCGGCAAGGGACTCCTTGAGGACCCCACGCTGGTGGAGATCGCCGCCAAGCATGACGCCACCCCGGCGCAGGTTGTTCTGGCCTGGCACCTTGCACTCGGCAACGTCGTCATCCCGAAGTCAGTGACCGAATCGCGGATCGTCGAGAACTGGAACGCATTGGATGTCACCCTCGACGCGGGCGACCTCGACGCCATCAGCGCACTCGACAAGGGTGCCGAAGGCCGGATCGGCGCGGACCCGGCAACTGCCGACTTCGCCTAGTCACAGAATCATCAGCAGAAAAGAACAACCGGGTGGGAAAGTTTCCACCCGGTTGTTCTGTTTAAGTCGTGGGGTCAGCCGCAACCACTGTGGCGGCGGGCCCGCTACTGCTGGGCGTAGTCGGCCAGCTCGGCCCGGACCGGCCAACCGCCCCGTTCAAGAATCACCTGGGTGCACCGCCCGGTGTCCTGATTGACGACGATCGGAGCCATCAGGTTCACGGTGGTTCCGCCGTCACCCGGGTTGGCGACGACCAGGAACGTCAGCTCCTGCTCTTCCGGCAGGTCAAGGGCGTCGGTGTGAGAGGCGGGAATGGCCGGATGGTAGTCCGGCAGGTAAACGGCCGTATCGAGCACATACAGCCGCAGCGACGCGTCATGGCTGGCCTGCAACGCGTACAGCCCGTCCGCTCCGTCGATCTTGTCCAGCGAGAAATCCACCAACGGATCCAGTCCGGGCGGCGGCGAAGTAAAGGTCAGTGCCGCACTCACCTCAAGAAATCCATCAGGGTGGGCTGCAGGACCCGGGCCGTGACGGCAAGCGCCGACTGGTAGGTGACCTCCTGCAGCTTCATCTCCAGGATGACCGCTGCCAGGTCAACGTCCTCCACCCGGGCGCGCTGCGCCCCGAGCGACACTGATTTCTCCACATTGACCTCCTCGGAACGCAGGATCTGGGCGTGGCGGGTACCCGCTTCGGCCTGGTGGGAGCGGATCGCCGTGAGCCGGGTGTCCAGTGCTCCCAGATGGCGCGATACCTCGGCTCCCGACCGCAGATCAGCTTCAATGGTATCCAGAAGCTTGAACACCGAGGCGTCGCCGGTACCGAAAATCGCCGCACCATCAGCATCCACGCGCACCGTCACGTCTGCGTCGATCCGGCGCTCAACCGCGCTGCCACCCGTGTGGTCCAGGTTATCGGTGAAAGCGACCCCGGCATCGGAGTTGCCCGCAAAAATGGTCCGCCCCTGATGTTTGGTGTTGGCCTGGGCCAGCAGCTGGTCCCTCAGGGCCGACACCTCAATGGCGAGTGCCTCGCGACCCGATGCCGACAATGATCCGTTGGATCCCTGCACGGTGAGGTCGCGGACCTTGTTCAGGGTGGCACCCGCCATGGACAGCGATGCATCGACGGCGGTGAGCCACTCGTCGCCGTCGGCGATGTTCCTGCCGTACTGGTCGACGGCGCGGAGTTCCGCGCGCACCCGGAGAGACTCGGCTGCCGCAGCAGGATTGTCCGACGCACGGGTGAAGGACTTCTGTCCCGATGCCTTGTCCTGCAACTCGGCCATCCGGGCGAGGTTGGTCTGCAGGTTGCGCTGGGCAGTCTGCATCATGGTCTGGTTGGTGACGCGGGTGATCATTGGTTACCTTCCCACTACGCCGGTGCGGTTGATCAGGGTATCGAGCATTTCGTCTATTGCAGTGATGACGCGTGCCGCCCCCTGGTAGGCATGCTGGTAGGCGAGAAGGCTCAGGTTTTCCTCATCCATGTCCACTGATGCGTTGGCTTGCTGGCGGCCAATTGACGACGACGACGCCAGGTCGGCGAGGACCGAGGTCTGCAAAGCCGCTTTCGTCTCCACACCGAGCTGGGTGACGAACCCGGCCCAGGCGGTGTCGGGCGCGTCGGCGCCAGCACCCAGCTGGGAGATCGCGTCGGCGTTCGCTCCGTTAAGACCGCCGGCCCCCGGCGTTCCCGCGGCAATGCCCGATGCGTCCACCGGTACGACTGTGAGGTTCAGTGCGGCGGGATCTCCGCTCACTCTGAAGAAGTCCAGACCGGTGGTCCCGTCCACGGTGGAACCCTGGGAATGGACCGCATTCACCTTGGCTGCCAGGTCTGCAGCAAAGTCGTTGTAGAAGGTGGCTGCCTCGGCGAGGGCGCCACCGCTGGTGGCGGGAGCCAGCGCCGCAAGGGCACCGGCGATCTCCCCGCCGTCGAGTCCTGCGGGGGAGCCAGGCCGGTGACTGAATTCAACTTGCACGGCGTCGGCGCTCGCCAGGTCCAGCCGGTTCGGACCGGAGACCGCAAGGGTGCGCACGGTGTCCCCGGAGACCAGCGGGTTGCCGCTGATCAGGACGTCGACGGTGCCGTCGCCCTGCTGGCGCATGCTGGCCCCGGTGAGCGCCGATATGCCCGCCACCAGGGTGTTGCGCTGGTCGATGAGCTCGTTGGCAGAACCGCCTGCTGCGAGGACCTTCCGCACCTGGTTGTTCAGCTCAGCGACCTGGGTGGCAGCAGTATTCACTTCCGCGACCAGCGTGGTGGCGTCCTGGCGAAGCTGTGACCACTGCCCCTCGACGGCCTTGTAACCCTGGGCCAGCCGGGACGCGAGGTCGGTCGCTTCGTGCAGCAGGACAGCGGTCGGAGCGCCGCCTCCGGCGTCGTTGGACAGGCCCTGCCAAGCGGACCAGAAGCCCTGTAACCGCGCCGAGAGCCCATTGTCGCCCGGCTCGGACAGCGATCCTTCGAGGGTGGAGAGTGTTGCAGCCTGCACCGACGAGAACCCGGATCCGGCAACAGCGATGCGCACCTGCGCATCGAGGTGGGCGTCGCCGAGCCGGGCGATGCCGTTCACCACCACTCCCTGGCCGGCACGGACGCCGGTCGAGAACAGCCCAACTGCCGGTGCCCCGACCGAGCTGGTAGCAACCCGCTGGCGGGTGTATCCGTCGGTGTTGGCGTTGGAAATGTTCTGGCCGACGACGTCGAGGCCGCGGCGTGCAGCGGTAAGGCCGCTGAAGGCGGTGTTCAGGCCGCTAAAGGTGCTCATGGGGTTGCCTCACAGGTCCTTGTCAAAGAGGTGGGCGTTGTCGGACGGCGTATTGGAAGTGCCACGTGAGTCGTAGAGTCCGGCATCCGGGTTGAGCCGCGACAGTGTTTCCTGGGTGGATCGTGCAGCGGCGCGCAGGAACTGCTGGTTGGCATCGCGCAGGGTCCGGATTTCGACGGTCAGCTCGGTCATGGCCGAAAGGTGGGAGGTGAAGATATCGCCCCAGGGCCCCTCGGGTGCCTGGGCAGCGAGCTCGCGGAGGGTCGCATCAGGCTGGGTTCCCCATTCGCCTGCAAGAGCGGCAACCTCGACGGTGCGGGCCAGACCGGCTGCGCGAAGACGCTCCAATACCGACTCCACCTCGCGGGTAGCGTGCTGCAGCCACCTGGTCTTACCGGTTGTCAGAAGTAACTGTTCTTCCTCCAACTTAAAGACCAATAACTCCAGCAATTCGCGTTCTTGCCAGAGCAGTGCGGACAACTCATGCGCTCCCACACTGCCGCCTTTCCATCCGAATCACGCGTCCAGCGTGGTCGCCTTTAACTATCGGCATTGCCAAACGCAATGTTAGTGGTATCTTTCATCTTGTAACCGTCAGCGCATGGGTAACAGGTTTCATTGCCCCAGTCAAAGTGCGTTGGCGACTCTCGCACGAAAAGAGTTGGGGAACTCGCCATGAATCGGTCTGACCGAAATAAGATTGTCGTGGACAATTTACCACTTGTAGGCTACCTCGTTTCTGAGTTGTGTGCTAAAGCAACTCACCTGTCCAGGGACGATTTGGCTTCCGTCGGTGCTATTGCACTGATCACTTCAGCAGAATCCTTTGATCCGTCACTGGGTGTACCTTTTGGTGCCTACGCACGACGCCGGATCACTGGCGCCTTCGCCGACGAGCTGCGCTCCATCGACTGGGCGCCTAGGTCGGCGCGCCGCCGGATCCGGGAGACCCTCGCGGTGCAGGAGACGCTCACCGCGTCCCTCGCGCGGACTCCCACGGTGGATGAGATCGCGTCCGTCCTCGGGGTCGAGCGCAGCGTCGCTGACGCCGCCCTGAGCGACGCCTCACGCACCGTATCCGCCCTGGATGACAGCATGGTCGACCTGCTGGTCGCCAACAGCTCCTCTCCGGAGGCCACCCTGCTGGCGTCCGAGCGCCTGGTCTACCTGCGGGCAGCGGTGGCTTCCCTTCCGGAACGGATGCGCTGGGTGATCGAGCAGATCTACTTCGAGGATCGCTCAGTGAAGGATATTGCCGAGGAACTCGGCTCCACCCATTCGGCAGTTTCGCAGCAGCGGTCGGAAGCCGTGCGGTTGCTGCAGGACGGCTTGAGCACCCACTACGCGGACGAGCCAGCCGTCCGCCACGTACCCCGGTCCCGTATCTCACCCAACCGTCGGACCGCCTACCTTGCGACTCTCGCGGACCAGACAGCGGGCGGGATTACCCGGGCCCATCACCCGGCGCCCCTCCTGGATTCCGCCGCCTCATAAAGTGCAGTGCAGAAAGTCTCAAGTTCTGCGGGATTTTCTCTAACGCCCCCGTTTCATCTTCCGATAGCTAAGGTTGCCAGCCCATGGATGGGCCGGCGCTTTATACCCACTCACGGAGGAATACATCATGGGTTTTCAGATCAACACCAACGTCTCGGCAATGAATGCCTACCGCAACCTGTCGATGACACAGAATGACATGTCCAAGTCGTTGGAGAAGCTGTCCAGCGGCCTGCGCATCAACCGGGCAGCTGACGACGCCGCCGGGTTGGCTCTCGCTGAAGGCCTGAAGTCGCAGGTGGGTGGCCTGACCGTTGCATCCCGCAACGCACAGGACGGCATCGGCGTTGTTCAGACCGCTGAAGGTGCGCTGACCGAGGTCCACTCGATCCTGCAGCGTATGCGTGACCTGGCAGTTCAGGCCGGCAACGACTCGAACAACGCTGAGTCGCGTGGAGCGATCGCGACCGAGGTCGAGGGGCTGACCGCTGAACTGGGCCGCATTGCTGAGAACACCAACTTCAACGGCAACAAGCTGCTCAACGGCTCGACCCAGACCATGAGCTTCCAGGTGGGTGCTGGTGGGGATGAAAGCAGCCAGATCTCGGTCAACCTGTCCGGCGCCAATGTGAAGGCTGTTGCTGACACCCTTGGCGCAGTAGGCGGCGGCGGTACCCGGTTCGATATTGCCGCTTTTGACGGAACGACTGGTGCTCCAACCGATCTGGCCGAGGCTGAGTACAGCTTCAGTTCAGTCAAGGACGGTGTAACCACCACAGTTGCGGTTACCCCGGACGGCGGCACGGATAACGCCTTCACCAGCGTCGAGGAGTTCGCTGCAGCATTGAACGCGGATAGCGATTTCGCCTCCAACTTCACCGCATCGGTTGTGAAGAACGAGAACGGCACCGGTACCGGCATTCTGGTCAAGGCAAATGACGGTGGAGATGTCGATGTGACCGATCCAGCTGGTGGCGGACTCGGTGCAGGTACTGCCATTGCTACGGGAGCGGCCGGCCTCGATTTCTCCACCGCAGAAGGAGCGCGCGCAGCCATTGGCGCCATCGATGCCCAGATCAAGGACATCTCCTCCGCCCGCTCCGAGCTCGGTGCTGTGCAGAACCGTTTCGAATCCACGATCAAGAACGTCAACGTCTCGATCGAAAACCTCTCTGCGGCCGAGTCCCGCATCCGCGACACCGATATGGCGAAGGAAATGGCCGACTACACCCGGTCCAGCATCCTGTCTCAGGCCGGTACCGCGATGCTGGCCCAGGCCAACCAGATGAACCAGGGTGTCCTGCAGCTGCTCGGCTAGTCCGCAGCGCTAAAGGCTAAAGGTGCCGGGCGGTGAGAGGGAACGACTTGGACCTCACACCCTCCCACCGCCCTGCATTCCTTTGCCTGCGCCCTCTTCACCACGTAGAGACCCGCTCACAGAAACCATCACCAACTGCACGTCCAAGGGAGGACTAGACCATGGCACTCGGCATTGACGGCCTCGCCAGCGGCCTGGACACCACCACCCTGATCAATCAGCTCATGCAGCTGGAGGCCCGACCCCAGGCCCTCCTGAAGAACAAGGTCAGCGAATCGCAGACCCTCGTCTCGGCGCTGCAGCAACTGAACACCCGGGTGGCAACACTCGGTTCCGCCGCGGAGAAGGCAGCCCTTCCCGCAGCATTCAACGTTTTCAAAGCCACCAGCAGCTCCACCGACGTCACGACGACGGCGGGCAGCACGGCGAGTGCCGGATCCATGGACATCACAGTGGACCGGCTCGCGCAGAACCAGGTCTCCGTCACCGCGGCGATGACAGCCTGGCCGGATTCCCCACCGGTCATCACTGTCACCGGCGCAGACGGCACGGCCACAGAAATCACCGCTGCCACCTCTTCACTGGACGACATGGTCGCGGCCATCAACTCCTCGGAGTCGGGGGTTACCGCCCTGAAGGTCGCATCAGGGGTGGACGCCAACAACGAGCCGCAGTACCGGCTCCAGCTGTCCTCGGTTGACGCCGGAGCCAGCGGCGCGTTCACCGTGCACCGGGGCACAGCCGCCGACACCGCGGCAGGCACCGCCACGAATCTGCTCACCGTGACTGGGGCGGCAGAAGTCAGGGCGGCGCAGGACGCGCAGGTCACCCTCTGGGCGGGGACGGCCGCGGCTCAGGCCGTGACGTCGTCGTCGAACACGTTCAGCAACCTCCTGCCCGGTGTGGACGTGACGGCGGCCAAGGTTTCCACCGACCCGGTCACCATCACGGTCGGCAAGGACCAGGCGGCCACCACCAAAACCGCCAAGGATCTAGTGGATTCGCTGGCGGGGGTGCTGGGCTACATTGCCACGAACTCGTCGGTGACCACTTCCGAATCCACCGGCAGTTCGGTGGCCCGGGCGGGCCTGTTCACCGGCGACAGCGGGGTCCGCGGCATTTCCGCGCGGATCCTATCGGCCGCCACCGCGCCGGTCGACGGGCGGTCGCCCTCGGAATTCGGTATCACGCTGACCCGTACCGGAAGCGTCGAGTTCGACGCTGACAAGTTCGGGAAGGCACTGGCCGAGGATCCTGCCGCGGTGCAGGGCATGCTCTCGGAGATCGCCTCCCGGGTGGCCGGTGTCGCGAAGGAAACCTCAGACAAGTTCGACGGCGCCATCACCTTGCGGATCCAGGGCCAGGAATCCGAGGTCAAGGAACTGAACACCCAGGTTGCTGAATGGGACCGCCGGCTCGAGACCCGGCGGTCAACCCTCGAACGCACCTACACCAACCTTGAGGTTCAGCTATCCCAGCTGCAGTCACAGGGTGACTGGCTGACCTCACAGCTTGCAAACCTGCCACGGATGGAGAGCTCGAAATCGTGATCACCCTAACCAGCGCCTCGGCACAACGGGCAGCCTACAACCGGGATGCCGTCCTGTCGGCGTCGCCCGCCCGCCTGCTGACCATGCTCTACGACCGCCTGATGCTGGACCTGGCCCGGACCGAAACGGCCCAGTTGGAGCAGGACTGGTCCGTCGCGTCGGAGAACCTGATCCACGCGCAGGCGATCATTACCGAGCTCAACCTCTCCCTCGACACCGGCAAATGGGACGGCGCCCACGGGCTGAAGTCCCTGTACTCCTACGTCATGACCACCCTCGTCGAGGCCAACATCAGCCGCGACGTTTCCCGGACCCGCGAGTGCATTGCGCTGCTGGAGCCGGTCCGGCAGGCCTGGCATGAGGCCGCCGCGCAGCTGCCGGTACCCGCACCCGCCGCCGGGACGGGAACCCTCGGTTTTGCCTGACCTCACCCACAACGAGTGGGAGGCTGTCCTTGACACGCTGGAGCGGGGCATCGCCACGGCGGCGAACGCCCAGCACGACGACGCCGTGGACGCCTCACCCGGATGGCACCCGCCGTCGGACCCGGGCCCGCTCCCGGCGGACCTCGTGGGCAGGGCCCGCCGAATCCAGGCAGCCCAACGCAGCATCGTCGACCAGCTGCGCTCCGCGGTCCGGGAGAACCGGCAGCACCACGCCCTGCTGGGCGCAGTGAATGCGTCCACCGCACGTCCCGGAGCGGTCTACCTCGACGTTGCCGGATAACCGGCCAAAAACTTTAACCTCCCGTTCCCCTAACCAACTGGATTCGTCCTGCCGATAGTGGCAAATGAGCATGGATCGCTCACCCACCAGGCCATGGACCGGCCGCATTCGCCTCATCTTGATGAAGAGGGTTTCCGCCGTGTTCGATTCCGTGACCTCGGTTGCACTGGGCAGCGCTTTGGACGGGCTGTCCCTGCGACAGCGCGTGACCGCCAACAACATCGCCAACGTCAACACCCCCGGCTACCATGCCCAGCGGGTGAGCTTCGAGGACGCGTTGAAGCGATCGGTGGCGAACGGTGACGGCCGCGTGGTCAGCTCCACCGACCGGTCCCTTGAACCCACCCGTCTCAACGGCAGCAACGTCAACCTGGATACCGAAACGCTGTCCAACATTGACACCGTGCTCCGGTACCAGTTCGCTGCCCGCGCCGTCGAGGGCCAGTTCACCAGTGTGCGCACCGCGATGAGGAGCAACTGATGACCTTCGACGCCATCGGGATCGCCGGTACGGGTCTCACCGTGCACCGCAAATGGCTGGATACCGTCGCCGACAACATGGCCAACGCCAACACCGTCACGTCCACCGACGGCGCCGCCTTCCAGCAGCGCTACGTCACCGCCCAGGAAGGGCAGGGCGTCAGCGGCGTGTACGTGGCGGGAGCCCAGTTCGGTGATGCCGAAGGCCGTGTGGTCCACGAACCGAACCACCCCCTGGCCGATGCCGACGGCAACGTCAGGTATCCGGACATCGACATGGGGGCCCAGATGGGCCACCTCATCCTCGCCCAGCGCGGCTACCAGGCGAATGCCGCCGTCGTCGACCGCGCCAAGGCCACCTACGAAGCTGCACTCCAGATCGGACGCTCCTGATGCCCATTTCCGCCCTTCCCTCAGTGGGCTCCGTCCAACAGGTCACCGGCACCGGATACCTGCCCCAGACCCAGGCGGTCGCCTCGGACCAGGGTGCCGGCTTCACCACCGCCCTCACCGGTGCGGTGGAGAACCTCCAGTCCCTCCAGTCGACGTCGAGCGCGCTGGCCGTCCAGGCGGTCACCGGAGACCTGAGTGACATCCACAACGCCACCCTCGCGTCCACCCGCGCCCAGGTGACGCTTGAACTTGTCGCCGCGGTCCGCAACAAGGGCGTCGACGCCTTCAACGAGATCATGAGGATGCAGGCCTGATGCCCCAGTCATTCAGTTCAGTCATGACCCGCCTGGGCGATGCGGTGAAAGCGTTCACCATCGCCCAGCGCACCATCGCGATCATTGGTGTGGCGGTCCTCGCCCTCGGCGTTGCCGCCCTCGTCACCTGGTCCATGAAGCCCAGCTACACGCCACTCTTCTCCGGTCTGAACGGCGAGGACGCCTCGATCATTGTCGAGCAGCTGCGCACCGACAACATCCCCTACGAGATCTCCGGGGGCGGTGGCACCATCCTGGTCCCTGAGGAGAGCGTCTACGACCAGCGGCTGAAGGCTGCAGCGGCCGGGCTGCCGTCGTCGTCCACCGCCGGCTATTCACTCCTCGACGACATGGGAGTCACCTCCTCCGAATTCCAGGAGTCGGTGACCTACAAGCGTGCCCTTGAGGGCGAGCTCGCGGCGACCGTCTCCGCGCTGAGCGGCGTGAAGAACGCCTCGGTCCGGCTGGCCATCCCCGAAGAATCGGTTTTCGTCTCCGAGGCAGGCACCCCCACCGCTTCCGTGTTCATCGAAACGGACAGTGGAGTGACGCTCTCCTCCGAGCAGGTCCAGGCGGTCGCCCACCTCACCTCGGCCTCCATCGACGGAATGGTTCCCGAGAACGTGGCAGTGATCGACGCCGACGGCAACGTGCTCTCCGCTGTGGGCGTCGGTGCCACCGGCAGTGTCAACCAGCAGTCCTCCGACTACGAGGAGACAGTGCGCGCCTCGGTGCAGAGCATGCTCGACCGGGTAGTCGGGCCGGGCAACGCGTCGGTAGTGGTCGCAGCCGACATGAACACGGAGTTCGCTGAACGGGTGGAGGAATCCTTCACCACACCCGACGGCGACCCGGCCCTCAACGAATCCACCACCACCGAAGAGTACGAGGGAGCTGGGGGAGCCGCTGCAGGAGTGCTCGGGCCGGACAACATTGCCGGTCCCGACGACACCGGGGGCGAAGGCAACTTCAACTCGGAGACCAGCACCCGCAACAACGCGGTCAACAAGATCACCGAATCCACCACCATTCCCGCGGGCGCCATCAACCGTCAAACCGTTTCAGTGGCCCTCGACGAGGAAGCCGCCGGCGCTCTCGACCTGGCCGGTCTGACCGGCCTGGTCACCGCCGCGGCCGGGATCAACGAGGACCGTGGCGACCTGGTTACCGTCGAAGTGCTCCCGTTCAACAACGCAGGTGCAGCGGAGGCCGCCGAGGCGCTCGCCGCCGCCGATGAGGCCGCGGCGGCTGAGGCGCGGGCCCAGTTGATGATGCAGGTCGGCGTGATCGCCGCGCTGGTGCTGCTGGCCATCATCATCGCCCTCGTGGTGTACGCACGGAAGTCCCGCCGTCAGCGGCGCGAACCCGTTGACCTGGGTGAGCTTCAGGAGGTCATCCCGGTCATCGGTGGCCCGGCGATCGGTGATCTGGGCCCCACCCGGATGGTCGAACCGGCCCCCGATACCACCTCGATTGACCTGAGCGCCATCGCCGAGTTGGGTCACGAAGACGCGATGAGCCGGAAGCGGGCCGACATCGAGGCCATGGCCGTCAGGGACCCGGCGAAGACCGCCGACTACCTGCGGAGCCTCATGGATGACAGGCAGCCGGTATGAGCGAGCTCGTCGCCACCCCCGCCCACCCCACGGCCGAGACGCTGACCGGAACGCAGAAGGCCGCGATGGTGCTGATGCAGCTCGATCCCGATCACGCTGCGATAGTGCTCCGCCAGTTCTCGGACAGCGAAGCCGAGGAGATCGTCTCCGAGATTGTCCGGCTGCGCCGGGTCGACGCATCGATGGCCGATGAGGCGCTGTCGGAATTCCACGAACTCAGCAGCAGCGGGCGTCGCCGGCCGCGCGGTGGCCGCGACGTCGCCGCTGGCCTGCTCGAAGCTTCCTTCGGGGCCGATCGGGCAGCCGGCGTGATGGATCGCCTGGCCTCCTCCATGGCCGGCAAAGCCTTCGAGTTCCTGGACACGGTTGATCCCCGGCAGATCCAGACCCTGCTCGACGGCGAACTTCCGCAGACGGTGGCGCTGGTCCTGGCGCACCTGCGCCCGGAGCACGCCTCGGCGGTGGTGTCGGTCCTCGACGATCCGTTGCGGACCGACGTCGCTCAGTGCATCGCCACCATGGGAACTGCCACCCCCGAGGCTGTGGGAGTCGTCGCCGAAACCCTCAAGGTTCGCTCCGGCGCGATCGGCACCCCCCACCAGACCATTGCTGTAATCGGCGGGATCCAGCCCCTCGTCGACATCATCAACCGCGCCGACGTCTCCACCGAACGCGCCCTCCTCGCCGGACTCGACGACCGGGACCCGGAACTGGCCGATGAGGTGCGCGCACGGATGCTCACCTTCGCGGACATCGTGAACCTCGACCGCAAGGATGTGCAGCAGGTGCTGCGCGGCCTTGATTCGGCGGTCCTCGCCTGCGCCATGAAGGGTGCCTCCACCCAGGTCATCGACATGATCCGCAGCAACGTGTCCGAACGCAACCGCGAGATCCTGGACGACGAAATCAAGGCGGCAGGACCGGTGCGCATTTCACTGGTCGAGGAGGCGCGTGCCCTGGTGGTCCGGGCCATTCGCGACCTGGAGGCGCAGGGAACCATCACCATCCAGCGCGACGAGGACGAGTATGTCTACTGACGCACCCGTGTTTGCGCATGCCTTCCCCTCCCTCGCCCTGCCGACGCACGGCAACGCGGACCGCAGCCATGCCCAGGGCCACGCGGCCGGGTATGCGGCGGGAATGCGTGCAGCGGCGGTCGAGGTGAGCCGTGTTGCGGCTGCCCAGGAGGCCGAGCTTGCCGCCTTCCAGCAGGATCAGCGGGCCCGCACCGATCAGGCGGTGCGAAGCCTGGAAGCTGCCGCGCGGGCCTTTACCGCGAGGGTGGCGATGATCGACGGCGCCTCCCAGCAGTTGGTGCACGCGGCCGCGCTGGACCTTGCCGAGGCGATCATTGGCGCACAGCTGCGCTCCGAGGATCCCGCGCGGCTCGCATTGGGGCGGGCACTGCGGGACGTGGACCCCGACGACGTTCAGCGCGTGCGGCTGTCAACCGCCGACTGGTCCAGCCTCGACGAGCAGACCCGTACGTCCGCCGGTGTCACCCTGGTGGCAGACCCGACGCTGGCGAACGGTGACGCGATGGTCGATCTGGCCGACGGCTACCTCGACGCCCGGATCGGATCCGCCCTGTCACGGGCGCGGCAGGCTTTGCAGGACCCCGCGTGAACGCCGTCCTCACCCAGCCTGCCGATCGCCTCAGGGCCGCCGTGTTGGCGGCCGCCCCGGTCCGGCTGGGGATGGTCTCCTCGGTGGTGGGTCTCGGCGTCGAAGTCGCGGGTCTTGACTGCGGGATCGGCGACCTTGTCACCATTGGTGAAAACCCGGGGGTCGACGCCGAAGTGGTGGCAGCCTCCCGTTCCTCCGTGCACTGCATGCCGCTGGGCCGGCTGGTCGGGGTCAACGCTGGAACCCCCGTCAGTTCCGCCGGGAAACCACTCCTGGTACCCACCGGCGCCGGGCTCCTGGGACGGGTCCTCGACGGTCTGGGCCGGCCCATCGACAACCTGGGTCCACTGCAGTCCGCCCGGATGGTCCCCCTGGACCATCCGACGCCTCCGTCGATGAGCCGCACCCGGATCACTGAGCCCCTGCAGTTGGGCGTCCGGGTGATGGACAGCCTGACCACGGTTGGCAAAGGCCAACGCATGGGCCTGTTCGCTGGCAGCGGCGTCGGAAAGTCCTCGCTGCTCTCGATGATCGCCCGGGGAACTGATGCCGCCGTCTCGGTAATCGCCCTCGTCGGCGAGCGTGGTCGCGAGGTCAGGGAGTTCCTGGAGGACGATCTCGGACCCGAGGGCCTGAAACGGTCAATTGTGGTGGTGTCCACCTCCGACGAACCCGCGCTGATGCGGCTGCGCGCTGCCTTCGTCGCCACCCGCATCGCCGAGGCGTTCCGGGACGAGGGGACCGACGTGATGCTGATGATGGACTCCCTCACCCGCGTCGCGATGGCGCAGCGGGAGATCGGCCTGTCGGTCGGGGAGCCCCCCGCCACCCGTGGGTACCCGCCGTCGACCTTCTCCCTGCTCGCCCAACTCCTGGAACGCGCCGGCACCGGCGAGCGCGGGTCGGTGACTGGCATGTACACAGTGCTGGTGGACGGGGACGACCACAACGAACCGATCGCCGATTCGGCCCGGTCCTTCCTGGACGGTCACGTCGTCCTGGACCGGAAGCTCGCTGTCGCCGGCCATTTCCCGTCAGTGGATGCGCTGGCGTCCATCTCTCGGGTTGCTTCGCGAGTCAACACCGCCGAACACAGCAGGGCAGCAGCGTTCCTGCGGAAGGTCCTCTCGGCACGCCGGGCGGTCCAGGACCTGCTGGACGTGGGCGCCTATCAGCCCGGTTCCAACCCGCTGGTCGACGCGGCCATCCAGCACGAAACCGCCGTCAACACCTTTCTGCAGCAGTCCATGAGCCAGCAGACCCCCATTGAGCAGACCTGGGCGCAGCTCGAGAAGCTGGTCAGATTGCTCGGGGCGCCATGATGGCCCGGACCTTCCCGCTCGCTGGTCTGCTCCGGCTCCGCCAGATCCACCAGGACCAGGCGAAAGGTCAGCTCGCTGCGGCGAACGCTGCAGTGCGCGCACGGGCTCAGGACCGGGGGACGGCGCTGACCTCCCTCGACCGGTCGGGCAGCCGCGTCGACTCCGCGCAGGCGCTCGCCGCTGTCGCGGCCGCCCGCGCTTCCTCGCGCAGCATGCTGCGCGAGCTCGAAGCACTCGAAACTCGGAGCCGGATGGACCTGGAACGCGCGCAGGCGAACTTCGGTGCTGCGCGGGCGCGGACCATCAGCCTGGAGAAACTCGAGGAAAAGCACGTCGCCGCGGTGCAGGCGGAGGATTTGTCGGCCGAGCAACTGGTGCTCGATGAAATTGCTGCCAATGCCCGGCACCTGAGGGGGAATCAGAGATGACAATCGTTGACACAGTAGGCCGGATCCAGCAGATCCAGTCCACCCTGACCCGGCTTTCCACGCCTGTCGCGGCTGCCGCTACCACCCCGGCGCCCGCGCCCACGTCGACGTCGTCGTCCTCGTCGGCATCCACCGGATCCGAGGGGCCCACCCGTGCATTCGCGGACGCCCTGGCGGCTGCGGCGGCCGGTACGCCACCTGCCGCCTCCGTCCCCGCCACCGTCAGCACCGCGGCGGTCGCACCCGCCCAGCCGATGGCCACCGGAGAAGCTACCAGCTCCGACGTCGTCGCCGCAGCCAACCGGTACGTGGGAGTGCCCTATGTCTGGGGCGGTACCGATCCCGCCGTCGGAATGGACTGCTCGGGCTTCACCCAGCGGGTGTACCGGGACCTTGGCATCGAACTGCCCCGCGTGACCTGGGACCAGATGAAAATGGGCACCGAGGTGTCATCCCTCGCGGAGGCCCAGCCGGGTGACCTGCTGTTCAGCCTGGACGGGGGACATGTGTCCATCTACCTCGGAAATAACAAAGTCATCGACGCGCCGCAGCCCGGCCAGAACATCGCGGTCCGTGACGCCTGGGAGAACGATGGCAACCTGGACTCCATCCGCCGAATCGTGCCCACTGACTCCGAAGCATCCGAAATGTCAGCCCTGACTGAGGGTGCTGCCGCCAACGGCGCCGCGCTCGCGGATCTGGTCGCTGCAGCACAGGCTGCCTTCGTGTCGGGACGGCCCTGATGAGTTCGCTCGCCGCCGTCGGCGCCCCGGCGCCCAAGGGTGCGCCGTCGATGACGGCGAAGGGAGCGTCCGACGGCGGGGGAGCCTTTGGCCCAGCGCTCACACTGGCGCGCGGGCTGCTGGACCCTCCAGCCGTGAGGCCAGGTGCAGGATCGCGGGCCACCCCCGGCCCGGCTCTGCCGGTCGACCCGGCGGCGACCGCAACCGCCGCGGGAGAGACCGCGCTTGCGGCTCTTGGGGTCGTGCCGGGCCCGGTCCCTGGTTCATCGCTTGCCGCCACACCTATCGGCCTGTCCGTCACCGGCGCGAGAGGCACTCTGGACGGGGCTGACCCCGCGAACCAGGCGGAAGCCGGCACCATCCCCTCGGGATCCGCGCTCTCCCTGGGTCTGCCGGACAACCGTGCCACCTTCCTGAGCCGGGCGGCTCAGGGTGCGCGGGTTGAGGAGTCGGCCGCGCATGTGCCGACAGGGTTGCCACCCGCCGGTGGGGAGCCAGCCCTGCCGCCAGCCGTCACTTCGTCAGGGTCCGCGACGGCTGTCACGCCAGTGGCCGGGTCTCCGGCCGCGTCCGCTGTGCCCGGGTCCGCTCCGGCCGCGTCCGCTGTGCCCGGGCCCGCCCAGACCACACCGACCCAGCCCCCACTGGGCACTGCTCCCCTGACCGCCGCTTCACCGGCTGGTGCAGCACAGGCCGTCCCAGTACCGGGTGCCCCGCAGGGTGCGCCGGGTGCTGGTCCGCAGGGGATGCCACCCGCGCTGGCTGTCCTAGGTGCTGGATCACCGCGTTCGGCTATCCCGGCCGCCGAGCCGTCGGCCGCCGGCACGCTGCAACCGGTCGCACCAGCAGCGCAACCGCCGGCAATGCAGTCCGCAGCGGCCCAGACTGCAGTGTCCGCGCCACCCGCCCCACCCGCGCCTCCGGTCCCGCTGGCCACCCAGCTGTACAAGCCAGTATTCAGCCTGGCCAGCGCCTCGAAGGGGGAACATCTGATCACCGTACGGGTGGCACCCGATGAGTTCGGTCCGGTGACCGTCCGGGCCCTCGTCACCGCGGAGGGCATGCGCGTCGAGCTGTTCGCTCCCACCGAAGCCGCACGGGAAGCACTCCGCGGGATGCTTCCGGATCTGCGCCGCGACCTTGCCGCCCCCGGCCTGCACGCCAGCCTGGATGTCTCCACCAAGGACCAGCCCGGAGGCGGGGATTCCGCCCGCGGCGACGCGGACGGCCAGGGGCCAGCCAGACAGGACCACGGCCGACCGGACCGCACCCGGGAGCCTCCTGCCCCGCCCGGCCCTCCCAGAAACGACCCCTCACCCGAGGAGTCCGGTCTCCCCGGCGGAACCTCCTGGAACCGGTCCACCCTGGACCTGCTCGCCTAAGCACCGACCGGCACACCCGCCAAGACCCGTCTCGTACCCGCCCAGCCAACCAAAGGACCCACCCCGTGCCAATTGAAGCGGTCGAAGCCGCACTACCCTCCTTCCAGGGTGATCAGGTTCAGCGCGCCCCCAAACAGGCCATGGACAGCGAGGTCTTCATGTCGCTCCTGGTCAGCCAGCTCCAGAACCAGGACCCCAGCTCGCCCATGGACACCAACCAGATGATCTCCCAAACCACCCAGCTGGCCATGATGGAGAAAATCACCGAAATGACCGGCACCATCGAGGAGAACTTTTTCCTGGAGATGCGCACGTCGGCTGCGACGCTGCTCGGCAAAGAGGTCAGCTACACCGACGACGCCGGTTCGACGGCCACTGGTATGGCCAGCGCCGTCTCCTTCGCCGGCCCGGTACCCACCGTCACGATTGGGACCGCATCCATCCCGCTCGACCAGATTTCCGGGGTTGTCACCCCGCCAACCGCAACCTTCTGACCCACCCTCCTCTCGAAAGGCCCTCCCATGCTGCGTTCGCTCTACTCCGGAATCTCCGGTCTCCGCTCCCACCAGACCATGCTCGACGTCACCGGCAACAACATCGCCAACGTCAACACCACCGGGTTCAAGGCATCCTCCGCCCAGTTCCAGGACACCCTGTCGCAGCTCACCCAGGGTGCCGGCGGACCCCAGCAGGCGGTGGGCGGAACCAACCCGGCCCAGATCGGCCTCGGGGTGCAGGTGGCGGGAATCTCCACCAACTTCGCCCAGGGGTCAGCCCAGGCAACCGGGCGGGCCACCGACATGATGGTCGCCGGTGAGGGCTTCTTTGTCACCCAGTCCGGTGGCGAAACCACCTACACCCGTGCCGGTTCCTTCGACTTCGATGCCGACGGCCGGTTGGTCTCACCGGACGGGGCCATCGTCCAGGGCTGGGGAGCGGTCAACGGCCAGGTCGCCGGAGGCGGCATCGGCGACATTACCGTGCCGCGGGAGGCCATCTCCGCTCCCGTCCGGACGACGACGGCCAGCGCCACCGGCAACCTTCCCTCCGACGCCGTTGACGGCACCGAGGTCGTCCAGGACGTGTCGGTCTTCAACGCGGCGGGCGAGGAACGCACCCTGTCGCTCACGTTCACCAAGAACGGGGACGCCTGGAACGTCGTCGGGCAGGACGAGGGTGAAGCCGGGGTCCCGGCGACCGGAAACGGCACCCTGACCTTCGACGCCAACGGCAACGTGACCGGAGGCGGAGCCCTGCAGGTCGGTGGCATCACCGTCGACCTGGCAGCGGTCACGGGTGTGGCCGAACTGTCGACCATTTCCCTGGCCGAGCAGAACGGCCGGTCCGCCGGCACCCTCGAATCGTTCAGCCTCGCGCCCGACGGCACCCTGATCGGCTCCTTCACCAACGGCGGCCGGGAGCCCCTCGGCCGGATTGCCCTCGCCAACTTCGTGAACCCCGGCGGACTGGAGAAGGCTGGTGGATCGTCCTACCGCGCAACAGTGAACTCCGGTGAACCAGCAGTGGGCGCCCCCGGCGCCGACGGCCTCGGGGAAGTGGCGGGAGGGATGCTGGAAATGTCCAACGTCGACCTTTCCCAGGAATTCACCAACCTGATCGTCGCCCAGCGTGGGTTCCAAGCCAACGCCCGGATCATCACCACCTCGGACGAAGTGCTCCAGGAACTGTCCAACCTGAAGCGCTAGATTTTCCGCTCCACTGAACTGAATAACACCAACGGCGGCCCCGAACCCTTACGAAAGGGCCGGGGCCGTCGATATGTACTACAAACGGCCGGTGACGGCCCCAATCTTGAGGAACCGGCCGATGATCGTCGTCACGCACCTGAATGGGTCGCAGTTCGCGATCAACCCCGATCTGATCGAGAAGATCCACGCCAACCCGGACACCACCCTGTCCATGGTGGACGGGTCCTTCGTGATCGTGCGCGAGCCGCTCGAAGAAGTGATCGAGATCATCCGCGGGTACCGCGCTTCTGTACTCCGCATGGCCCGGGATCTGCCGGATCCCCCGCAACCGGTCGCCAAGCTCGCCGCCGTCCCTCCTCGTCCAACAGGAAAGTAACCCATGGATCCGGCAACAATTATCGGCATTCTGCTCGCGTTTGGCTCCCTCTACGCGATGATCTTCCTGGAGGGCGCCCACGTCCAGTCGGTCCTGCTGCCCGCCCCCATGATCCTTGTGTTCGGTGCCACCATTGCCATCGGCCTGGCCTCGTTCACCATGAGGGACACCATCTCGTCGTTCAAAGCCGTCGGACCCGCCATCAAAGGCAGCAAGATCAACCTTGATGAGACGGTCCAGGAGTTGGTTGGGTACGCCGAGACTGCCCGGTCCGAAGGTCTGCTCTCCCTCGAGCAGAAGGCCAACGAGGCCAAGGACCCGTTCCTGAAGAAGGCACTGCAGAACATTGCAGACGGTACCGACGGAGATGACCTCCGGACCATGATGGAAGACGAGATCGCCACCAAGAACAAGACGGGCCGGGGCAACTCAAAGTTCTTCGCCGCACTGGGTGGATATGCACCGACGGTCGGCATCGTTGGCACCGTGGTGTCCCTGACCCATGTCCTGGAAAACCTCAACAAACCGGACGAGCTCGGCCACATGATCGCGGCCGCCTTCGTCGCCACCCTCTGGGGCCTACTGTCGTCGAACTTCATCTGGCTACCGATCAGCAGCCGCATCGGTCGCCTGAACGAACTGGAGGTCGACAAGATGAACCTTCAGCTCGAAGGAATCATGGCCATCCAGGAAGGTGCCCAGCCAATGCTGCTCACTGAACGCCTCACCGCCCTGGTTCCCCCGGGCAAGGCGGCCAAGGCAAGCAAAGAGAAGACCGAGAAAAAAGCAGCATGAGCAGGCCCCGAAGGAAGGCCGAACCGCCTGAGGAGTTCCACGTCGACGAACGCTGGGCCGTCTCCTACGCCGACATGGTCACCGTCCTGATGTGCCTGTTCATCGTGCTCTTCGCCATGTCCACAGTGGACCAGGCAAAGTTCGAGCAGCTGCGCAATTCACTCGCCACCGGTTTCGGGCAGGTCGAGGTTGGGTCAATCGACACTGCCGAGGGGGTAGTAGTCCCCGCAGAGCTGGTCAACCAGGACCTGGAGGGCTTGTCCGACCTTGAGCTGGCTGCCCAGGAGGTCGACGACCTGCGCGAGATCCAGCGCCGGATCGATGAGGGACTGCGGGAGAACGAGCTGCAGGAGTCAGTGCGGTTCGAACTGGATGAGCGGGGTCTGACCATCCGGTTGATCAGCTCCGAGACATTCTTCCTGCCGGACCGGGCCGAACTCACCGAACGGACCGGTCAGGTCCTCGACTCGATCGGGCCGGTGTTGGCCAGCATCGACCGCGGCGTCTCAGTGGAGGGCCACACCGCCAAACTGCCCGAAACCTTCCTCGCACCGCGTGACTGGGAGCTGTCCACTGAACGGTCGGTGAACGTCCTGCGGCACCTGGTGGAACAGGGGGGAGTCCCTGGCCCGAGCATCGCCGCCGTGGGCTACGGCGAGACCCGTCCGCTCGCTCCGGGTGTCACCGAGGAGGACTTGAAGCTGAACCGGCGGGTCGACATCGTGGTGCTCTCGGATGAGTCCGAGGCCGTCCGGGAGCTGATCCCCGAGGTCGCGGCCGGCACCTGACCGACCGCGCTGGGGCACCCCGGCTTCACCCGGGGTCCCGTGGAGCCAGAAACGGCCCCCGCAGCAAGACCCGCCGCGTGCAACCGGCGGGTCTTGCCGCAGGGGCCGTTTCTGCGCTGGGGCCCGCGGGTGAGGGCCGGACCAGGGCTGAATCCGCCGTCTGGCCGAAGGTTTCCGAGTCGTGACCTAAGTCTTCCTAACGGGACGCCATCAGGTGCCGATAGTTGCTGCTGTGACGGTCCAGGAACACCTTGTAATTGGCGTGCCCGCAGCGGCGGGACGCCAGGTGGATGTCTATGACTTCCGCCGCCCCACCACGCTGGCCCGTGAGCATTCCCGGGTGCTCGAACTGGCTTTCGAGACCTTCGCGCGGCAGTGGGCCACCCAGCTGACCGCCAAGGTGAGGGTCATCTGCCAGGTCACGTCCGAGCACGTGATGATGCAGTCCTACAACGAGTACGCTGCCTCCCTCCCGCACACCACCGCAATGGTGCTCTGCTCGATCGAGGACCTCGTGGCCAAGGCGGTGATCCAGTTCCCGACGTCGGCCGCCCTGTACTGGATCGACCACATGCTCGGCGGCCACGGCACTTCCGCAGCCCAGGATCGCAAGTTCACGCAGATTGAGCAGTCGCTGGTGCACCGCCTCATGGACGACGGGCTGGAAGGGCTGCACTACTCGTTGGGGTCACTGCTCACCCGGCACATGACCGTCGACGCCATCCACTACAACTCCCAGTTCGCCCAGGCGGCGCCCACCGCCGACCTGATGATCGTGGCGGGCTTCGAGATCCGGGTCGGGGAGAGCAGTTGCCGTGCCACGGTGGCCATCCCCGCTGACCTCCTGATTCCCCAGCTCGGTGAGGCGAACCCCGCCTCGAACAGCGACGACGCGGGCGAGTTGATCCAGGCACAACTGGCCAACGTGCCGGTAGAGGTGGCGCTGCAACTTGCCCCCGTCACGGTCAAACCCGGCAGGATCCTGGACCTTGCCGTCGGAGATGTTCTGCCCCTGCCCCACCCGCAACACCGGCCGCTGAACGTCATGGTCAACGGCAACTGGCTGGCCCACGCCGCGGCAGGGGTCAACGGCTCACGCCTGGCCTGCGTCGTTGTGAACACCGAGGAGAAATCATCATGATCACCACCAACCCTTCCCAGGCCGCAGCCGACGCGCTCGCCGAACTGCTGCCGACCTCGGTGCCGGTCCGGGCTGTCAAGAGCAGCGTCCACCAGATGCCGGCAGGCCTTGCCACGGCGGCAACCTCGGGGTCCTTTGTCGGGGCAACCTCGGCCGACGTTGCGCTGGTCCTCCCCGCGGGCAGTGTCCCGGTGGAGGCCGCAGGAACCGACTCGCCGCTGGTGTCCGCGGCCGAGGTTCTCCGCCCCGCCCTTGAAGCAGCGACCGCAGTTCTCGGTGCCGGTGTCCTCGGGGACACCCGCACCGACGATGCGACGGCGCTGTTCGCCGACCCGGAGGCTACCGTCTTCGAGCTCACCGCCAACGGCCGGCCGCAGGGCTGGTTCGCGATTCGGGTCCGGACCGGTGCCGCCAAGTCCGCCGGTGGTCCCTTTGCGGGCAGCACCGCTGCCGGGAAGCTGGGTCGGATCAACAACGTGGAAATGTCGATGACTGTCGAGATCGGCCGCACCCGGATGTCAGTCCGCGACGTCCTCGACCTGGAGCCCGGCGGAGTGATCGAACTCGACCGTTCCGCCGGCGCCCCCGCCGATGTGCTCCTCAACGGCCGCCTCATCGCCCACGGCGAAGTAGTGGTCGTCGACCAGGACTACGCAGTCCGGATCACCCGGATCCTCGACGTCGCTGAGGGATCCTTCTAGATGGACGCCGTGGTCCTCGGGCTGAGGGTCCTGCTGTCCCTCACCGTCGTGCTTGGACTGCTCTGGTACCTGCACCGCAAGGTGTCCCGGTACAACCGGACAGGGAACAAAGCTGATCCGGTAACCGTGGTGACCCGGCAGGGCATCAGCCCCAAGGCCTCGGTCGTGATGATCGAGGCCGAGGGCAAGCGCTTCCTGCTCGGCGTGACCGACCAGTCGGTGAACGTCCTGCACACCAGCACAGCACCGGGGCTCGTCTCTGTGCCCCCGCTGGCCGATAGCGACACCGACGACGACGGCCGCACACATCGCAGCGACCGGCAGACCGTCGAGAGTACCGACGTCGGCGGCGCCACGTTCGCCCGGGTGTTGAGCCTCGCCACCGCCAGCGCTGACAAGGGCACCGACCGGGCGGCCCGGCGTCGTGCTGGCACCCACCCCATCGCCGAGACGGTGCCCCTGGGACAGGGACCGACCACCCGCGCCGACCTGAAACGGTCCGGCCGACGTGCCGCCCGTCCGGTCGCCGCCCACACTTCTACACCCCGCCCCGCGTCGCCGCTGGCCGGTTCCATCCTGTCGCCCGATACCTGGAAGCAAACCGCCGCTGCGCTCCGGCAGGGACGGACCGGGTGAACCACGCCGTCCCCACCGGACGGTCTCCCCACAGCACCGGTCCAGGAGTCCCGGCGCGTCAGCAGTCCGGCGCTGCCCGCGTGGCAGTCGTCGTCGTGCTCACGGCCCTGCTGGTCGTCCTGATCCCGTTGCTGACCTCGATTGCTGCGTATGCCACCCCGATCGACCCGCTGCCGCCCGTTGACCCGGTGGACCCCGTGGCACCCGAGGACTCCGATGGCCTGTCGGTGGAGATCAACGGGGTCAACGGTGGTCCCAGCGGGGCGATCGTCACCCTGTTGGGCATCACCCTGCTCTCGGTGGCTCCTGCCCTGCTGCTGATGATGACCTCGTTCACCAAGATCTTCGTGGTGCTCGCCATGACCCGCAACGCCCTGTCCCTGCCGTCCATCCCGCCGAACCAGGTGCTCGCCGGGCTGGCGCTGTTCCTGTCGCTGTTCATCATGGCCCCGGTGCTGACCGAGATCAACAACCTCGCGGTCCAGCCGTTCCTGAACGGTGACCTGCTGCTCGGCGAGGCGGCCGACGTCGGCTCGGACCCCCTCCGCACGTTCATGCTTGGCAACACCCGCGAAGAGGATCTGGCCCTGATGACCCGCGCCGCAGGCCAGGAGAACCCCGATGATCCGACGGCAGTGCCTTTGTCCACCCTGATCCCGGCCTTCATGATCTCGGAGCTGCGCGCTGCGTTCATCATCGGGTTCGTGATCTTCGTGCCGTTCCTGGTCATCGACCTGGTGGTCTCCGCGGCCCTGATGTCCATGGGCATGATGATGCTCCCGCCGGTGATGATCTCCCTCCCGTTCAAGATCCTGCTGTTCGTCCTTGTTGACGGGTGGGGGCTGATCATCACTTCGCTGATCGGCAGTTACCAGGTGGTCGGATGAACACGAGCGCCGTCCTCGACATCGGGCTCCAGGCGATCTGGCTCGCCGCCAAGCTTTCCGCGCCGATTCTGATCACCGCGCTGGTGGTCGGTTTCGCCATTTCACTGCTCCAGTCGATCACCCAGATTCAGGAGGTCACCCTCTCGTTCGTGCCGAAGGCAGCGGCGGTGGCGGTCGCCCTGCTGGTCTGTGGGCACTGGATGATCTCGGAGATGGTCTCCTTCACCCAGGAGATGTTCGAAAAGATCCCCGGCCTCCTGATGGGCGGCTGACGTGGAGGTGGTCCTGGACCAGGGCCGCATCGAAGCGACAATGCTCGCCGGGGTGCGGATGATCGCGTTCCTGGTGATCGCCCCGCCGTTCTCCTACAACGGCATCCCTGCGCGCATCAAGGCCATGCTCGCGATCGGACTGGCCCTGGCGGTGTCCGCGCAGGTCTCGGAAGGCTACGAGTCCCCAGGCACCGCCGGCTACATCACCGCGCTCATTCTCGAACTGGTGGTCGGAGCCGCCCTGGGATTCCTGGTGCTCGTGGTGTTTTCGGCCATCCAGGCAGCAGGCAGCCTCATTGACCTCTTCGGCGGGTTTTCGCTGGCCCAGGGGTTCGACCCACAGTCGATGGTGAACGGGGCCCAGTTCACCCGGCTCTTCCAGATGACAGCCCTCGCCCTGCTGTTCGCCTCCGACGGCTACCAGCTGATCATCGCCGGGCTCACCCGCACCTTCAGTGCGCTGCCGATCGGCGGGGGGATCGACCTGTCCTCACCGGTCGAGGCCATCACCGGGTCCGTGACGAACATGTTCCTCGCCGCCGTGCAGATCGCCGGTCCACTGATCGTCATCCTGTTCCTGGCCGACGTCGGACTGGGGCTCCTGACCAGGGTGGCGCCCGCGCTCAACGCGTTTGCCCTGGGGTTCCCGCTGAAGATCCTGGTCACCCTGCTGCTCGCAGCCACGTTGTTCGTCGCACTGCCGCGGATCGTTTCGACCCTGGTCGATAACGCGGTACGCCTGGTGATGGGGGTGGGGTAATGGCTGACAGTGCCGAGGAAAAGACCGAGGACGCCACCCCGAAACGGATGAAGGAGGTCCGGTCCAAGGGCCAGCTCTCTAAGTCGGAGGACTTCACGGCCTGGATCGGGGTGGGGGCAGCAGCGGTGATGATCCCGTCCACCATCGCGCGGGCCGCCGACGCCGGCACGGACCAGGTGTTCACCTTTCGGGCCATCATCGCGAACCCCGAGCCCGCCCGGGCCGTCCAGGCGCTGGTCGACGGGCTGGGTTCCCTCGCGGACATCCTCATCCCCTTCCTTACCGTGGTGGTGGTGGCAGTGCTCGGGACCGCCGCGCTGCAGGGCGGTATCAACTTCAAGAAGTTCCGTGGGAAGTTCGAACAGTTCAACCTGCTGGCCGGCGTAAAAAGGACCTTCGGGGGCCAGGCCCTCTGGCAGGGAGTCAAGGCGCTACTGAAGACGGCGGTGGTCGGCACCGTCCTGTGGCTGGTGGTGCAATCGCTGCTGCCCGTCCTGATGTCCTCGGGCGGGATGCCCGTCTCCGCGCTCCTCGCCGCAGGGTCGGGCGGCGCGGTCACGCTGCTGCAGTCAGCCGTCGTCGCCGGTCTTGCCCTGGCGGCCCTGGACGTCCTCGTGGTGCAGCGGCGGAACCGCAAGAAGACCCGCATGACCAAGAAAGAGGTCAGGGACGAGAACAAGAGCGCCGAGGGTGACCCGCTGATCAAATCCCAGCGCCGGTCCCGCCAGTTGGCCATGAGCAGGAACCGGATGATCGCCGCCGTCGGCGACTCCGACGTGGTGCTGGTCAACCCCACCCACTTCGCGGTGGCCCTGAAATACGAGCCGGGGAAGTCGGCACCCCGCGTCGTCGCGAAGGGGGCGGGGATCATGGCGGCCCGGATCCGCGAGGAAGCCGAAACCCGCCGGGTGCCGCTGGTCAAGGACGTGCCCCTGACCCGTGCCCTGCACGCCGCCTGCGAGCTGGGGCAGGAGATTCCCGCCGACCACTACAACGCCGTCGCCCGCGTCCTCGCCTTTGTCATGTCACTGAAGACCCGTGGTTCCATCAGGGGCCACCACACACTGCCACCCGTAGCCACTTCCACCTCCAGCGGAGCGTACTGATGAACCGGTCACTGTCGAAACTCTTTGTGCCCATCGGTGTGGTCGGCATCATCATGCTGCTGGTGGTGCCGATCCCGGCACCGATGCTCGATGTGCTGATCATCGTTAACATCCTGCTCGCCCTGGTGATCCTGCTGACCACCATGTTCGTGCGCAAGCCGCTGGACTTCTCAGTCTTCCCGTCGCTGCTGCTCGTCGCCACGCTGTTCCGGCTCGGCCTGAACGTCGCCTCCACCCGCTTGGTGCTCGGTGACGGGTACGCCGGTCAGGTGATCGAGGCGTTCGGCCACGTGGCGGTGGGCGGTTCACTGATCATTGGCGCGGTGATCTTCCTGATCCTCATCGTTATCCAGTTTGTGGTGGTCACCAAGGGTGCCGAACGGGTGGCGGAAGTGGGCGCACGGTTCACCCTCGACGCGATGCCCGGCAAGCAGATGGCCATCGACGCTGACCTGAACGCAGGATTGATCACCGACATCCAAGCACGGGAACGCCGCGCCGAGGTCTCCGCCGAGGCCGACTTCTACGGCGCGATGGACGGTGCCTCCAAGTTCGTCAAGGGCGACGCGATCGCAGGCCTGATCATCATCATCATCAACGTCATCGGTGGCATCGCGATCGGCATGCTGCAGCGAGGCATGGCCATCGGCGACGCCGTCAACACCTACAGCCTCCTCACCATCGGCGACGGTCTGGTCACCCAGATCCCGGCCCTGCTGATGGCGGTCTCCACCGGCATGATCGTCACCCGATCCAACGCCGAGTCCGACTTGGGATCCACCGCCTCCGCCCAGCTCGGCCAGTCACGCACTGCCCTGCGGATCGCTGGCGGTGCAGCAGTGGTGATGGCCCTGATCCCCGGGATGCCGGTGATGCCGTTCGTGCTGGTGGGTGCGGGGCTGATCTTCATCGCCCAGCGGATCAAGAAGGACGACGACGCCAAACGGGAGAGCGACGACGCCGCCGCAGCCGCGCTCGCGGCTCCCAGCGGGACGGACACCACCGAGGAGCTCATCGAACAGATGCGGGTCCACGCCCTCGAAATCCTCCTTGCCCCGGATCTTGTGGACGTGGTGACCGGATCCTCGGACGACCTGCTGGGTCGCGTCAGGGCGCTCCGCCGAAAGATCGCGCTGGACCTGGGCGTGGTGGTTCCGCCGGTCCGCACCCGGGACAGCCTTGACCTGCCGCCGGCCACCTATGTCATCCGAATCGCTGGCGTCGAGGCGGGACGTGGTGAGGCTCCCCGGGGGAAGGTCCTCGCGCTGGGCGACAACCTTGCCTCCCTGCCGGGTACGACTACTGTGGAGCCGGTCTTCGGGCTGGCCGGCAAGTGGATCCCCGCCGAGCTGCGGCACAACGCTGAGATGACCGGCGCAACGGTGATCGACCGGGTGTCGGTTCTGGTCACGCACCTGTCCTCGATCATCACGGGGAACGCCGCGCGGCTGCTGACCCGCGAGGACGTGCGGGTGCTGACCGACGGGGTCCGCGAGGTCAGCCCCTCCGCAGTGGAAGAACTCATCCCGGGGATGCTCTCCCTCGCCGAGGTACAGCGGGTCCTCCAGGGCCTGCTCGCCGAACAGATCCCCATCAACGACCTCCCACGGATCTACGAGTCCCTTACCCTGCGGGCCAAGGTGTCGGCGGAACCCGAGGGGCTGATCGAAGCAGCCCGCCACGCTCTGGGCCCGGCGCTGACCGCTCAGTACCAGGACGGGAACCTGCTGCGGGTGATCATGATCGACCCGCTGCTGGAACAGTCGATGCTGGAGGGGCTGCGGCCCTCCGACCAGGGCAGCCAGATCCTGCTGGACGCAGCGCGCACCGAAGCGGTGCTCACCTCGGTGAAGGACGCCGTCGCTGCAGCCGAAGCCAACGGCCACTCGGCCGTGCTGGTATGCGCACCCGCCTTGCGCCCAGCGATCCGCCGGATGGTGTCCGCGCCGTCGGGCGGGCTACCTGTCCTCTCCTACCAGGAAGTCACCAGCGCCAACGTGAATATCGAGACAGTGGGTGTGGTGCGTGGAAACGCAACGATTTCGTCTTAGAGGACCTTCCCTGGAGGCACTGCGCTCGCAGGCGTTCGCCGAGCACGGCCCGGAGGCGCGCATTACCTCGGCCGAACTGGTTACCATCGGCGGGATCCGCGGCTTCTTCGCCCAGCGGCACTACGAGGTGACGGTCGAGGTACCCCCGATGCTTCAGGTTCCTCCTCGCACCGGGCGGCGCAGCGCCGGCCGCCCCGCCCCCGCGCCGCGCAGGGAGTCGGGGATCGCCGCACTGCTGGCGGAGGCCGACGATGCCGAAGCCTCCCTGCACGGTGTCCAGATGCCGGAGCCGCTGGTGTCGACCGACAGCAATCTCTTCGCCGCCCTGATGGACGATCTCATCTTCAACACTGACGCGGCAACAAAGGTCACGGCGAAGCAGCCGTCGCCGGTCCCGATCCCGTCTCCGGCGACCCGGCCGGGGGACCTGACGGTCGTCGTCGGGCTGGGTGCTGATCCCCTGGGGGTGGCCCGGTCGATGGCTGAGGAACTGGTGGCAGACCGTCATCGCCGGTCTGCGGTGCGGGCACTGGGCGACCCGGGGGCCGGTTCGGGGTTCGGCGGCGCTGGCGCGACTGCGTCGGCCGGGTTTGAGTCCCGTGGACGCCGCGCCGCTGGGGACAGCGGAGCCGACGACGCCCTCGGGGGTTCCCGTGGCGGCCAGGTGACCGACCGGATGGCAGCTGCGGCGTTGCGTGCCGCGGGAGTGGAGGGTGGCTTCCCGGTGTTCGTCGCCGTCGGGCTGGAAGCGGTGGGGCAGGGAGCCAGTGGGAAACATGGTGCGAGCCTGGCGACCGTCGCAGCGTTGGGCGCCGATCAGGTGTGGATTGTGGTGGACGCCAGCCGCAAGCCCCTGGACACGGCGGCCTGGGTGACCGAGGTGGCCGACGAGGTCAGCGTGACCGCTCTGGCGGTGGTGGCTACCGCGGCAACATCGTCCCCGGAGAGCGTGAACACGCTCGGAATTCCGGTGGGCTGGGTGGACGGGCGGCGCGCCAGCTCGCCGGTGCTGTGACCGTGCTGGGATAGAGTACAAGGGTGCTGGTGCTAACACGCAAAATAGGGGAGCAGATCCTGATCGGGGACGACATTGTTGTCACCGTGCTCGATTCGCGCGGCGAAGGAATCCGGATCGGCATCGATGCGCCCCGGGGAGTGAAGATCCAGCGGGAGGAAGTGCTGCGCGCCGTCGTCGAGGCCAACCTTGCCGCCGCCCAGCCCGATCCCGAGGCCGAAGCGCGGATCAAGGCCCTGCTGGGGATGACTGCTGCACCCGCGGCGCCGAATGACGCCGAGCAGGCCCGGGCGAAGCCTGCCGAGACTGGGGCTGAGCCGGCCGATGCTGAGCGAACCGAGGCGAAGTCTGACCCGAAAGACGCACCGAAACCGGGCGAGTCCGCCTAAAACCCGTTTTGGTGAGGAACCTGGACATCGGTTAGATGCATTTCACTCACGAATGTCCACCTTGCTGACGCGTGTCCAGCTTGCTCACGGTTTCCCGGTTAAAAGAGTGGAGCCTCCTGCCAGAGTCGAACTGGCGACCTTCTCATTACGAGTGAGACGCTCTACCGACTGAGCTAAGGAGGCTAAAGCTTCACGGGACACGCTTCAGCGCGGCCCAATCCACAAGCGTCAACTCTATAAGAGCAGCACTCGGAAGGTCAAAAGCGCACCCTCCGCGAGTTGTGCTCCCTCACAACGGAGACAGCCCGTCGCGGGCTAGCCGCAGGTGACGCCGTCGTCGGGCACTGTCCCGTCGATGAAGTAGGAATCCACCAGGTCCCCGATGCAGTCGCCTGCCCGGCCGTAGGCGGTGTGCCCCTCGCCCTCCCAGGTGACGTGCACCGCGGTCTCCAGCTGGTCGGCCAGCGCCAGCGACCAGTCGTACGGCGTCGCGGGGTCACCGGTGGTCCCGATGACGACGATCGGTGCGGCATCAGGCGCCGACGCCGCCGCGGGCTCGAGCACCGGACCGTACTCCCAGGCGGTGCAGGTGACGCCGCCGTAGGCCAGGTACGGGCCAAACGTGGGGGAGACCTCCTCCAGTTCCTCGGCGTCGGCGTTGAGCTCGTCGAAGTCAGTGGTCATGGGGTAGTCGAGGCAGTTGATGGCAATGAAGGCTGAATTGCTGTTGGTGGCGTAGACGCCGTCGGGCCCGCGATCGGCGGCGAGGTCAGCGAGTTCCAGCATGGCCGTGGGGTCGCCCTGCAGCGCCTGGTCGATCGCGGCGGACAGCAGCGGCCAGTTGTTGTTCTCGTAGAGCGGCAGGATGAAGCCGGAGAAGAAGGTGCCGATAGTGACGAGGCGCCCGTCCGACGCCGTCATCGGGCTTTCCTCCACCGAACGGAACAGGTTCTGGATCACCGCGACGCCCTGGTCCACCCCGGAGGGCAGGGGACACTCGCTGGACAGCTGGCAGTCGGCGACAAAGGTGCGCAGGGCCGCTTCGAAGCCGCGGGCCTGACCCAGGGTGATCTCCTCGTTGCTCAGCGACGGATCCACGGCACCATCAAGGACCAGCCGGCCGGTGTTGGTGGGGAACAGTTCGGCGTACGCGGTGCCGAGCGCACTGCCGTAGGAGAAGCCCAGATAGTTCAGCTGCTCGTCACCCACCACGGCCCGCAGGATGTCCAGGTCGCGGGCTGCACTGTCGGTGTCGATGTAGCCCAGCAGCTCGCCGGTCCGCTCTGCGCACTGCGCGGCGAAGTCCTCCGCCTCCGCGGCGAGCGTCTCATAGGCCTCGGCGTCGGAGATTCCCGGCTCCAGGAACTCCAGCCGGTCTGCTTCGCGTTCCTCATCGGTCAGGCAGTCGACGGCGCTGGACTGTCCCACGCCGCGGGGGTCGAAGCCGACGACGTCGTAGTGCTCACGCAGCCGGTCGCTGGTGATAAACGGCAGGGCATCCCTGACGATGTTGACGCCTGACCCGCCCGGGCCGCCCGGGTTCACCAGGACGGTGCCCTGCGCGTCACCCGTAGCGTCGCTGCGGATGACTGCGACGTCGATCGACTCACGCGACGGGTCGGCGTAGTCCAACGGCATCTCAACCGTGGCGCACGCGAACGTCTCCTCGCACAGTTCCCATTCGACTTCCTGGGTGTAGAAGCTCTCAAGATCCGCGGGGACCTCGCCCACCACCTCCGGGGCGGCTGACTCCACCCCGACCTCCGGGGAGTCACCGGACCCGGGGGAGAGCAGCTGACAGCCCGAGAGCACCAGTGCACCGGAGAGGACGACGGCGGCAGTGGCCAGGCGGCGGGGTGAAAAGCTTCTCACGCGGTGTAATCCTTTTCGGGCAGGAGACTGACGGCCATCGCCTCGATGGCCAGAAGCGGGGCAACGTTGGTGTTAACGATCCGGTCGCGCACTTTGTTGATCGACTCGATCCTCGTCAGCGTCCCTTCGGGGGTGCCGCCGCGGGCAAACGCTTCCAGCTCGGGGCGAAGCGGCTCATTCACGAGGTCCCTGCCGCTGGAAACCTGCAGCATCAGCACATCCCGGTAGAACGAGGTCAAATCGGTCAGCGCACGGTCAAAATAGTCGTTCTTGGACCGTTTTGCCCGGCGGGTCTGGTCATCCTCAAGCCGTTTGACCTGCCCACGGATGGCGGGCGGAAGCGTCCCGCTCTCGGGTGCGCCCAGGGTGGCCAGCAGGGCAGCCTTCTCCTGGGCATCCCGCTGTTCGAAGGAGCTCTGCGCCTCCGCCTCGGCGAGCTTCACCAGGTCCGCTGCGGCCTTCATCGCGCCCGCCACACTCTTCAGGTCCAGGGGCAGCCGGACGATCTGGTTCCGCCGGTCCCGTGCGCCGTCGTCCGTGGCCAACCGTTTTGCGACGCCGATATGGCTCTGCGCCGCCCGCGCTGCGGCCTCCGCAGTCGCCGGGTCGATCCCGTCGCGGCGCACCAACAGGTCGGCAACATCCTGTACCGGGGGCAGCCGCAGGTTCACGGCGCGGCACCGGGACCTGATGGTCACCAGCACGTCGCCGGGGCTCGGCGCGCACAATAGCCAGATGGTCCGGGGCGGTGGCTCCTCGATCGCCTTGAGCAGCACGTTGGTGCTGCGCTCCTGCATCCGGTCGGCGTCCTCAACGATGATGACCCGCCAGCGTCCGGTGGAGGGCTTGTCCTGGGCCTTGCGGACCAGTTCCCGCGCCTCGTCGATGCTGATAGTCACCTTCTCCGTGGTGACGTTGGTGATGTCCGCGTGGGAGCCAGCGAGCGCTGTCCGGCAGGCCCGGCACTCCCCGCAGCCCCGCTCGTCCAGGGATTCCCGCTCGCACAACAGTGCCGCAGCGAACGCGCGGGCGGCGTTGGAGCGGCCCGATCCGGGCGGGCCCGTGAACAGCCAGGCGTGGTTCGGCTGGTCGGCGGACGCCGCGCGGCGCAGCTGCTCGACCACCGGTTCCTGACCCATCAGGAAGGTCCACACGCTCATCCGAGACGCTCCTGGACGGCCGCGAGGATCGCCGTCGCCAGCTCCTCGACGGGCTGCCGGGCGGGCAGCACCAGATACTGTGCCGGGTTCGCCTCGGCCCGGTCCAGGAACGCGCCCCGGATCAGGGAGTGGAAAGCATCGGGCTCGGACTCCAGCCGGTCCTCAGCGCCGTTCTGGATGCGACGACCCCGGCCCTCGACCGGCTCGACGTCGAGCAGCACCGTGAGGTCCGGCTGCAGCCCCTCGACGGCCCACAGGTTCACCTCAAGGACGCTGTCGGTGCCCAGCCCCCGGCCGGCCCCCTGATACGCGACCGAAGAGTCGATGTACCTGTCGCAGACGACGACGGCGCCACGGGACAGGGCGGGAAGGATCGCCTGATGGACGTGGGCGGCCCGGGACGCGGCGAAGATCAGGGCCTCCGTGCGGGGGTCGATCTCACCCTGCCCATGGTCGAGGACCAGGGACCGGAGCTTCTCGCCGATGGTGGTGCCACCGGGCTCGCGGGTGCGCAGCACCTCCAGGCCATGCTCCTGCAGGGCAGCAGCGAGGAGGCCGGCCTGGGTCGACTTGCCGGCGCCGTCGCCGCCCTCAAAGGCAATGAACAGCCCGGACGTGCGGCGCGGGGAAGGTGTAGTCACCTGCCCAGCCTATCGAGTCTCACCGACCTCCCGGGCAGCATCTCGGCGCCCCGATCCGGGGCGGCCGGGGCGAGCGGTCACATTTCACCCGGTTGCCACAGCCAACTACCCTGAATCCATGACCCACCACGCTGACCACGAGCTCGCCCAGGACACCATCGTGGTGGCCTCCGGACGCCCCCCGAGGGAGCATGACGCCCCGGTGAATCCGCCGATCATCCTGTCCTCCACCTTCCACGAGGCAGTCGACCCGACTGCGGGGGACCGGATCTACGGCCGCATGTCCAACCCCACCTGGGACCCGTTCGAGGAGGCTCTTGGCACGCTGGAGGGTGCTGCCCTGCCCGCCCTGGTGTTCAGCTCCGGTCTCGGCGCCGCGGCGGCCGCACTGTCACTGGTGCCGACCGGTGGCGTCGTCGTCATGCCCCGCCATGCCTACGCCGGTTCCCTCAGCCTCGCCGACGACGAGGCGGCGCGCGGCCGGTTCACCCTCGTCCGGGTGGCCGTCGCCGATACCGAGCAGGTGCTCGCCACGCTGGAGCAGGCCGACCTGCTCTGGCTGGAAAGCCCCACCAACCCGATGCTTGAGGTCGCTGACCTGCGCGCCCTCATCGCCGCCGCGAAGGCCGCCGGAGTGACGGTGGTGGTCGACAACACCTTCAACACGCCGCTGGTGTGCAAGCCACTGGACTTCGGCGCCGACGTCGTGCTGCACTCGGTCACCAAATACCTGGCGGGCCATTCCGACGTCGTCCTCGGCGCCCTCGCCACCTCCGATGCCGCAGTCCGGACGGATCTGCTCAAGCACCGCACCCTGCACGGTGCCATCGCCGGCCCGTTCGAGGTGTGGCTGGCACTCCGGGGGCTACGCACGCTGGCGCTGCGGGTGGAACGGTCCCAGGCGAACGCTCTCTACCTGGCGCACAAACTTGAGCAGCATCCCGCCCTCACCAAGGTCCGCTTCCCCGGGCTCGCGACCGACCCCGGGCACCAGCGCGCCGCCGACCAGCTGAACGGCTTCGGCTCGATCATCAGCATCGAACTGGCTGACGTTGCCGCTGCCGAAGCCCTCGTTGACGCCGTGTGCCTGTGGCTGCCGGCCACCTCCCTGGGCGGCGTCGAGTCCCTGATTGAACGACGACGGCGGCAGACGGGCGAGCCAGTCACCGTCCCGGAGGCGCTGGTCCGGCTCTCGGTCGGGATCGAGAATCCTGAGGACCTATGGGCGGATTTGGAGCAGGCCCTCGACGCCCTGCGACCAGGCGGCGACTCCACCCGATAAGCTTGAACCGTGGACATTGCATATGACATTCGGAACTATCTGTACCTGGCGCTCGGTCTGGTGGCGCTGGGCATCGAGATCTGGGCCCTCATCGACTGTGTGAAGCGTCCCGCGGCCAACTTCGAGGCCACGATGAAGCGCACCAAGGGCTTTTGGACGGCGATGACCGGTGGCGCTGCCGCCGTCGGCGCGCTCACCGTGCTCGTGACGTCTACTGGGCTCTTCGGGCTGCTGCAGATCGTCGCCGTGATCGCCGCCTGCGTCTACCTGGCCGACGTGAAGCCTGCCGTCTCAGAGGTCCGTGGCGGCAGCGGTCCATACGGACCCTGGTAACCGTCCACCGGTAACAGAACCGCCACAGGTGAACCTGCGGCGCTCATGCGGCAGACTGAACCTATGACTTCCTACAAAGTGATCCTGCTCCGCCACGGCCAAAGTGAGTGGAACGAGAAGAACCTGTTCACCGGCTGGGTCGATGTCCCGCTGACCGAACAGGGCCGAGCCGAAGCCATCCGCGGCGGGGAACTGCTGGTCGAGGCCGGCCTGCTCCCCGACATCGTGTACACGTCCCGGCAGAAGCGGGCCATCATCACCGCGAACCTGGCCCTTGAGGCTGCTGACCGCAGCTGGATTGACGTCAAACGCCACTGGCGGCTCAACGAGCGCCACTACGGCGCCCTGCAGGGCAAGGACAAGGCGCAGACCCTCGCGGAGTTCGGCGAGGCCCAGTTCATGGAGTGGCGCCGCTCCTACGACACCCCGCCACCTCCCATCGAGGACGACAGCGAATTCTCCCAGGCCAACGATCCGCGGTACGCGGACCTCGGCGATGCCATCCCCCGCACCGAGTGCCTCAAGGACGTCCTGGACCGGTTCCTCCCGTACTGGGAATCCGACATCGCACCGGACATCAAGGAGGGCAAGACGGTACTCATCGCAGCGCATGGCAACTCCTTGCGCGCATTGGTGAAGCACCTGGACGGCATCAGCGACGGCGACATCGCCTCCCTGAACATCCCGACCGGCATCCCCCTGATCTATGAACTGGATGAGAACCTTGTTCCGGTCAAGGCTGGCGGCACCTACCTGGACCCTGACGCCGCTGCGGCAGCGATCGAAGCCGTCGCCAACCAGGGCAAGCACTAGCCCTCAGAGTCACCAGCTCACCACCCCACGAACGACGACGGCCGGCCCCCTCAGGGGACCGGCCGTCGTCGTCGGTGGTGTGTGTTACCAACCGGGGTTAGTTCAGCGGAGCGCTGGGCTGCCATTCGCCGGTGACCAGGTAGGTGACCTTGCGGGCGACGGAGACGCCATGGTCGGCGAACCGCTCGAAGTAGCGGCTGGCCAGCGTCACGTCCACGGTGATGGGTGCTGACACATCCCAGTCCGGGGCGGCGATTGCCTTGAAGACCCCTGCATGCAACTCGTTGATCCGTGCGTTGTGCGCGTAGATCTCGTTGCTGAGCTGCAGGTTCCGGGTTTCGAGCAGTTCGTTCACCTTCTTGGCGATCTGCTGATCCAGCTCGGCCATTTCCTCGAAGGTGGGGCGGATGGCCGCCGGGATCACGTGTTCGGGGTACCGCAACCGTGCCAGCTGGGCCACATGGCGGGCCAGATCGCCCATCCGCTCCAGCGAGGCGCTCATCCGAAGCGCACCCACGATCATCCGCAGGTCGCTGGCGACAGGGCCCTGGAGGGCCAGAATGTCGATGGCACGCTCGTCCAGATCATTCTGGAGGAAATCGATGCGTGCGTCGGCGGCGATCACATCCTGGGCAAGTTCGGTGTCAGCGGTCTCGAACGCGGTGGTGGCTTTGCCCAGCGCCTCCGCGACCAGCTGCGAGATTTCGATGAGCTGTTCACCGATCTGGTGAAGCTCTGCCTGAAAAACCTTCCGCACGGGAGGCATCCTTTCCATAGAGATGACTGCGTACGTCTATGCACAGTCCCACACAGCACATTCTCAGTTGGTGATGAACTGTTATGCACCTTTGAGTGAACGTTAGTTGAACCACTTCCCTATTGCCACCGGAACACCCTTCCCGGCACCGTTGGTACGCATAAGCTAGGCATGTGGATCCCGTCCTTCTCATTCTCATTGCCGGGCTGGTCGGCGTCGCCCTGGGCACCGCCGGCATGGCCGCTTTCCGGCTGAGCGAAATCCAGCGCCGTTCGCTCCTCTTCGTCGATGAGCCAACCCTGCCCGAGGGGGCGGCCGAGGTGCTCTCCATCATTGGCCGCGCCTACGTGGTGGTCGACGCGATCGACGGCGTGGTGCGGGCCAGCCCCGCCGCGTATGCCTTCGGCCTGGTCCGCGGCCACACGGTGGTGCACTCGGAACTGCTTGAGCTCACCGCCAGGGTGCGCCGTGACGGTGTGATTGAACAGAAGCAGCTGGAGTTGCCGCGTGGCCCCCTGGGCCAGGGGACGATCATCGTGCTCGCCCGGGTGGCGTCCCTGGGGGAGGAATACGTCCTGATCCTCGCCGATGACCGGACAGAAATCACCCGCACCGAGGAAATCCGCAACGACTTCGTGGCGAACGTGTCCCACGAGCTCAAAACCCCAGTGGGTGCCATCTCCCTGCTCGCTGAGGCGCTCGACGACGCCGCGGAGGACGAGGAAGCCGTCCGCCGGTTCGCCCGCCGGATGCACAAGGAGTCGGCACGCCTGTCAGCCCTGGTGCAGGACATCATTGAACTGTCGCGGCTGCAGGGTGCCGACGTGGTGCGCCGCGGGCGCCCCGTGGACATCAACACGGTCATCGCGGAGGCGGTGGACCGCAACCGGCTTCCCGCGGAGAGTAAGCAGATCGACATCGTAGTCGGTGGGCGGATTGACGAACCGGTCTACGGTGACCCCGACCTGCTGATGACGGCGTTCAGGAACCTGATCGACAACGCCATCCGCTATTCGCCCGAGGGCACCCGGGTGGGGGTGGGGCTGCGCTCCCGGGATGGTCTCGCCCAGATCTCCGTCACCGACCAGGGCATCGGGATCACCCCCGAGGAACAGGAACGGGTCTTCGAGCGGTTCTATCGGATCGATGCGGCCCGCTCGCGCCAGACCGGTGGCACCGGGCTGGGCCTGAGCATCGTCAAGCATGTGGTCTCCAACCATGGTGGCGAGGTGACCGTCTGGTCCCAGTTCGGCCAGGGGAGTACCTTCACCGTGCGGCTGCCGGAGATGGAGGCGGACAGCGATGCCGCGGACGGGCTCGCGGCCACCGAGAAGCGCACCGACCGGCGCGTTGAAGCGTCGACCGGGAAGTCCGGGAAATCCGGTCCGTCCGGCGAGAAACAGGGCGGACCGTCCGCCCACGAACAAGGAGTGAGCGTTTGACCCGCATCCTGATGGTGGAGGACGAAGAATCCTTCAGTGACCCGCTGTCCTATCTGCTGGGCAAGGAGGGGTTCGAGGTGTCAGTAGTGGGCGACGGCAACGAGGCGATCGTCGAGTTTGACCGCGCTGGCGCCGACCTGGTGCTGCTGGACCTGCAGCTGCCCGGCCAGTCGGGGACCGAGGTCTGCCGGCAGCTGCGCCAGCGCTCCAGTGTGCCGGTCATCATGCTCACCGCCAAGGACTCCGAGATCGACAAGGTGGTCGGTCTGGAGCTGGGAGCCGATGACTACGTCACGAAGCCCTACTCCTCACGGGAGCTGGTGGCAAGAATCCGCGCGGTGCTGCGGCGGCAGGCCGAACCCGAGGAATTGATTTCGAACACTGTGCAGTCAGGGCCGGTGCGGATGGACATCGAACGGCACACGGTCAGCGTGAATGGCGCCCCGGTCGTGATGCCGCTGAAGGAGTTCGAGCTGCTCGAGATGCTGCTGCGCAACGCTGGCCGGGTGCTGACCCGGGGTCAGCTGATAGACCGGGTCTGGGGTTCGGACTACGTCGGTGATACCAAGACCCTTGACGTGCACGTGAAACGGCTCCGCGGGAAGATCGAGGCGGACCCGTCCAACCCCAGCCACCTGGTGACGGTGCGCGGCCTGGGCTACAAGTACGAGTCCTGAAGGTTACTCTTCCTCTTCGCCTGTTTCTACGGGCGTCGGGGTGGGCTCGGGGGTGTAGCCGCCGGGAACGTATTCGCGGTACTCGGCCAGGGTGCCGTCCAGCACGGGAACCCGCAGTTCGACGGTCTCGGAGTTCACCAGGAAGTTCAGGTCGACCAGGGCACCGGGGATCTCGCTGACACCCTCAAGTACGCCGTCGTCGGTGGTCTCGTCCTCGAAGACCCACTTCCCTTCGGCAGGAACGGTGATGTCCACCGTTGAGTTCTCGCCCTCAATGGTCAACTGCACTGCCGAGTCGGTGGGGTTGAACACCGTGCCGAGGATGGTGCCCGGCTCGCCCTCCTCCGAGGTGATGATCAGGATGTTGCGCAGTTCCAGGGGACCAACCTCGTCGACGATTCCGTCCGAGGCCGCGTACTGGATCGTGGTGGCCTGCTCACTGGTCACACTGCAACCGGTGGCACCGAGGAGAGCGACCAGTGCTGCACCGGCAGCCAGGCTCCGCGTCGCCCGGGTGTGCTGCAGGGGGTTGATTCGGTCACTCTTCACAGCGCAAACTCCTACGGTGGTCGATCATCTGGTGGGGAACTGCCAGTTCAAACTTTCCCTACAGCCTATCGGGAAAAGTTACCCGGTGAGGGAGCGCTGCGGCTCACACGCAACACTTTCGACGCGACGTGGATCACTAAAACCCAAATCCGTCAAGGGGCGAATCATAGCCAATCCCCTTCACATGTCCCTGCTGACCTGCGTAAACACGCCTTCGGCGTGTCGAATTCGTGATAAACTGATCTGCGGGAAAGGGGAAAGTCCACATGGTTTTTGAGGTCGGCGAAACAGTAGTTTATCCTCACCACGGCGCAGCGAAGATCGAAGAGATCAAGATGCGCGTCGTCAAGGGCGAAGAGAAAATGTATCTCAAGCTCAAGGTGGCTCAGGGTGATCTAACCATTGAAGTTCCAGCAGAGAACGTTGACCTCGTTGGGGTGCGCGATGTAGTGGGCAAGGAAGGTCTCCAGCACGTCTTTGATGTGTTGCGGGCCGAGTTCACTGAAGAGCCCACCAACTGGTCACGACGCTACAAGGCAAATCTGGAAAAACTTGCCTCGGGTGACGTGATCAAGGTTGCGGAAGTAGTCCGCGACCTGTGGCGCCGTGATCATGACCGTGGGTTGTCAGCAGGGGAGAAGAGGATGCTCGCCAAGGCGCGGCAGATTCTGATCTCGGAACTGGCACTCGCAGAGAAGACCGATGAAGAGAAGGCCGCGAGCGTTCTCGACGAGGTACTGGCTTCCTAGCTCTTCAGGAACGCTTCCTGAAGGACATCGAGTTTGATAAGGGATCGCCCGGGTGGGCGGTCCCTTTTTCTTGCCCTGACGTAGGGTAATCAGGTGTCGCGAACCTACCCCGCATCCCAGACCAGCCCCACGCCCGATGCCGGGGTGCGGGTCGGCGTCATCATCGTGGCCGGTGGGGCAGGGCAACGGTTGGGGCTTGGCATTCCGAAGGCCCAGGTCCAGGTGGCAGGCCGCAGCATCCTCGATCATGCCCTCCAGGGGGTGCTGGACGCCGGCGTCGCCCATGAGATCTGCGTGGTGGTCCCCGCCGCCGACACCGCCCTCCGTGCGGCCGTCGCTGAGGTGGTCACTGATATCCCGGTACTGCTGGTCGCCGGGGGTGCCACCCGCCCGGACTCCGTCAACGCCGGTCTGGCCGCACTGTCTCCAGGCATCAGTCATGTCCTGGTGCACGACGCCGCCCGCGCACTCACCCCACCCGACGTCTTCCAACGGGTCGTTGCAGCACTGCGGGCCGGCGCCGAAGCGGTGATTCCCGTGATTCCCGTGGTCGACACCATCAAGACCGTCGACGGCGGTCTGGTCACCGGCACACCGCCGCGCGACACCCTCCGGGCGGTCCAGACACCCCAGGGATTTAACGTCGACACCCTCCGCCTCGCCCACCAGACCCCCGGCGCCGCAGTCACCGACGACGCCATGCTGCTGGAACGCCTCGGCATTCCCGTCCAGGTGGTCGACGGCGACGACGCCGCCTTCAAGGTCACCACCGCCCAGGACCTCCGCCTCGCGGCCATCCTCGCTCCTACCCCCACCGGAAAGACACAACCATGAACCTGCCCCGCACCGGCGTCGGCGTCGACGTGCACGCGTTCGCCCCCGAGGACGCTCCCCGCCCGCTGTGGGTGGCCGGGCTGCTCTGGGATGGCGAACGCGGCCTGAGCGGACACTCCGACGGCGACGCGGTGGCCCATGCCGCAGCTGACGCACTGTTCTCCGCCGCAGGCGTGGGCGACCTCGGCACCCACTTCGGCACTGACCGCCCGGAATTCGCTGGCGCCTCCGGGGTCAGCCTGCTGGCCGAGGCCGCCCGGATCGTGCGTGCTGCAGGCTTTGAAATCGGCAACATCGCGGTGCAGCTGGTCGGCAACCGCCCCAAGTTCGCGCCGCGCCGGGCGGAAGCTGAAGCGGTCCTGACCCTCGCTGCGGGCGCACCCGTCAGCGTGTCAGCGACTACCACCGACGGGTTGGGCTTCACCGGACGGGGGGAGGGCATCGCGGCGGTGGCGACTGCCGTCGTCGTCAGCGTCACACCCCCTGCCGCTGACCCCAGCTCCGGCGACGCCGGATGAAGCAGCCCACCGCGACCGGCTAATCTGGAGCGGTGAGCCTGAGATTCTATGACACCGCGACCGCCCAGATCCGCGACTTCGTTCCCCTCAAGCAGGGTGAAGTGGGACTGTACTACTGCGGTGCCACTGTGCAGGGGATGCCGCACGTGGGGCACATCCGCTCCGCAATCGCGTTCGACCAGCTCACCCGCTGGCTGAGCGCCAGCGGTTACAAGGTCACCACGGTCCGCAACGTCACCGACATCGACGACAAAATCTTGGCCCGCGCCAAGGAATCGGAGCACGACGACGCCCTGCCCCGCGAGCTGCGCGGCGAACAGTGGTGGGCGCTGGCCTACCGCTACGAACTGGAATTCCAGCGGGCATACGACACCTTGGGCGTGCGCAGGCCCACCTACGAGCCGCGCGCGACCGGCCACATTCCAGAAATGCACTCCCTGATCCAGCTCCTCATCGACCGGGGGCATGCCTACCCGGCCAACGACGACTCCGGTGACGTCTATTTCGATGTGCGTTCATGGAAGGGGTACGGCTCCCTCACCCGGCAGAACATCGACGACATGCAGAGCGCCACCGACGTCGAACCCGAATTCATCAACCGGAAGCGCGATCCGCGAGACTTCGCTCTCTGGAAAGGGTGGAAAGAAGGCGAGCCGGACACCGCCGCCTGGCCCAGCCCGTGGGGACCCGGCCGGCCGGGCTGGCACCTCGAGTGCTCGGCAATGGTCACCAAGTACCTCGGCACCGAGTTCGACATCCACGGCGGCGGCCTGGACCTGAGGTTCCCGCACCACGAGAACGAAATGGCCCAGTCGCAGGCCGCGGGGCACCCCTTCGCCCGGTACTGGATGCACAACGGGATGGTCACCTTCGAGGGTGAAAAGATGTCCAAGTCGATCGGCAACACGGTCAGCCCCACCGAGATGCTCGACCTCGCCAGCCCCCGCGTCGTGCGGTACTACCTCGGGCAGGCGCACTACCGGTCGGTACTCGACTACCGGCCCACCTCCCTGCAGGAGGCAGCTGCTGCCGTCGAACGCATCGACGGGTTCCTCTCCAAAGCCGCCGCCCGGGAATTCCCCGACGGGTACGGCTTCGTTGCCGGTCCCGCACCGCAGGCATTCATCGAAGCGATGAATGATGACCTCAACGTGCCCCAGGCGCTGGCCGTCCTGCACGACACGGTCCGGGCGGGGAATACCGCCCTGGCCGCTGGAGACAGCGAGGCCACCAAGAAGGCCTTCATCGACGTCATGAAAATGACAATGGTGCTCGGACTCGACGACGTCCAGGACCCCGGCAAGGGTCCCCGCGGCCCCGAGTACATCGCCCTGGATGCGCTGATCAAATCCCAGCTGCAGCAGCGCACGACCGCCCGGGAAACGAAAGACTGGGCGCAGGCCGACGCCATCCGTGATGCCCTCACCGCTGCCGGAATCGTCATCGAGGACACTGCCGACGGTGCCTCCTGGACCCTGAAAAGCTGACCAATGCCGCCATACAGCAGACTCCGGTGAAGTCTGCTGCGTTACCCGCGTAAACTGGGGTGACCAATCTTCTACCCAAAGGTGTTTTCCCCATGGCCACTCACGGACGTCCCGGCGCTGTGCGCAAGAGCAAAAAGGGCCCCTCGGGCGGAACCGGAGGCCTTGGACGCAAGGCGCTGGAAGGCAAGGGTCCCACCCCGAAGGCCGAGGACCGCCCGTACCACAAGGCCCACAAGAGCAAGCAGCTCGCCGAACGGTCGGCGGCCAAGCACTCAGGCAACCGCAACCCCGGGTCGTCCCGCAACACGCGCGGCAAGGGCACCGAAGAAATGGTCACCGGCCGCAACGCGGTCGTCGAGTCCCTCAGGGCTGGCATCCCCGCGAAGGCGCTGCACGTGGCCATCCGGATCGAAATGGACGAGCGGATCCGCGAATCGCTGAAGCTCGCCACCGAGCGGGGCATCCCGCTGATGGAAACCGGCAAGACCGAGCTGGACCGGATGGCGGACGGCTCGGTGCACCAGGGCATCATGCTGCAGATCCCGCCCTACGAGTACGTCGACGCCGTGGACCTCGCCACCGAGACCATCCAGAAATGGAAGAAGGGCCACATCAACAACGCACCGTTGTTCGTCGCCCTGGACGGCATCACCGACCCGCGCAACCTCGGCGCCATCATCAGGTCACTGTCCGCGTTCAGCGGCCACGGCGTCATCGTTCCCGAGCGACGGTCCGTCGGGATGACCGCCTCGGCGTGGAAGACCAGTGCCGGCGCTGCCGTGCGGGTCCCCGTCGCCAAGGCCGGCAACCTGAACTCCACCCTGAAAGCCTTCAAGGACAAGGGCATCTTTGTGCTGGGCCTCGACGGCGACGGCGACGTATCCCTCCCTGACCTGACGCTCGGCCGCGAACCTGTCTGCCTGGTCGTGGGTTCCGAAGGAAAGGGCCTGTCCCGCCTGGTCCGCGAGAACTGCGACCAGATCGTCTCGATCCCCATCGACTCAGCGATGGAGTCGTTGAACGCGTCGATGGCAGTAGGGATCAGCCTGTACGAGATCTCGCGCCAGCGTTCCGCCTGACCGCAGCCGACCACCAGCCATGAGCGTCTCCCTCGAACTGAGCCCTCCCTCCAGCGAATTCCCGCTGGGAGTGCACCGCTCCCACGCGCGCACCACCGCGGCGGACGGCGTGAACGTCGCCGTCTATGCGCCAGGAGTGTCGGCCCTGGCCGTGCACTATCAGGGGCGGGACGGCTCCTGGCACTCCACCGCCCTGGCTGACTACACCCACGGGGTGCACCACGGCGTGGTGGAGGGGCTCGCCGACTCGGTGCGCTACGCGTTCTGGCCGGTCGAAACCACCCTGCCGGACACCTCCCAGCTGCTGCTCGACCCGTATGCGCGGGCCATCGACACGGTAGATACCGAATCCGGGCCGGTCTACTGGTCGGTCTACGTGGAGGACGGCGGCTTCGACTGGGGAACCTCCGCACCACCCCGGACCCACTGGCGCGACACAGTGGTCTACGAGGCGCACGTCAAGGGACTCACCCAGCTGCATCCGGACATCCCGGCGGACCTGCGGGGCACCTACGCAGGGCTCGCGCACCCGGTCATGATCCGGTACCTCAAGGAGCTGGGTGTCACGGCGGTGGAACTGTTGCCGGTCCACTTCCACATCGACGAACCGCACCTCGGGCCGCTGGGACTGACCAACTACTGGGGCTACAACACCCTCGGGTACTTCGCCCCGCACCCCGGCTACGCCACCGAGGCCGCCCGCGCCGCGGGGCCCCGGGCCGTGCAGGACGAATTCAAGGGGATGGTGAAACTCCTCCACGAGGCGGGCCTCGAGGTGATCCTGGATGTGGTGTACAACCACACCGCCGAGGGTCCACCGGATCTGCCCGCGCTGAGCTGGCGCGGGCTGGCCGAGCAGCAGTACTACCGGCACGGTGACAACGGACGCTACCTGGACACCACCGGCTGCGGTAACACCCTGAACTTTGCCCACCCCCGCGTCGTCGCCCTTGCCCTGGATTCCCTGCGGTACTGGGTGGAGGAATTCCACATCGACGGCTTCCGCTTCGACCTCGCCGTGTCAATGGCCAGGGACGAGACCAACACCTTCACACCGCGCCACCCTTTCCTGGTTGCCGCCGGAGCCGACCGCGCCCTGCGCGGCGTCAAAATGATCGCCGAACCCTGGGATATCGGGATGGGCGGCTGGCAGACCGGTAACTTCCCGCAGGGCTGGGCAGACTGGAACGACCGCTTCCGCGACACCGTGCGCGACTTCTGGCTGACCGATCAGGCGAGCCTCGCAGCGGGCGGCGGTGCGGGGTCAGTGGCCCGGCTGGCGGGGTGCCTGAGCGGTTCCACCGACCTTTTCGCCCCCTCGGGGAGGACCTCAGTCGCGAGCATCAACCTCATCACCGCCCACGACGGGTTCACGCTCGCCGACCTGACCTCCTACAGCCGCAAGCACAACGAGAACAACGGCGAGCAGAACCGTGATGGTCACAACGACAACCGCAGCTACAACCACGGCATGGAGGGCCCCACCGACCAGGAGGCCATCTCCGCGGCGCGGTCCCAGACCGCCCGCAACCTGATGGCTACCTTGCTGCTCTCCCTCGGCGTTCCCATGCTCACCGCCGGGGACGAGTTCGGCAGGTCGCAGCGCGGCAACAACAACGCCTACTGCCAGGACAACGAGCTCGCCTGGCTGCACTGGGATCACGACGACGACGCCCGCCACCTCCTGGAGCACACCCGCTCCCTGCTGCGGATCCGGCGGGAGTTCCTGGCGCACCAGCCGCACGGCTATCCGGCGCGGGACGACAGTTCCTACCTGCACTGGTTCAACCCGGCCGGCACCGCCATGACGCAGGAGCAGTGGACCGACCCCGGATCGCGGACGGTGCAGCTGCTCCTCGGCTCCCCGGACGGCATCCTCGACGGGCTGGTGGTCATCAACGGCAGCATGGACGACGCCCGGATCACGCTGCCCGCCCGCACCGCGCTGGAAGACAGTGGCCTGCCGTCGATCAAACGGTTCGAGCTGCGCTACACCACTGCTGGCGACCAGGACCGCCGCCGCGGTGCGAGGGTGGGCTCGGGCGAGACCGACGTCGTCCCCGCCAACTCCATCAGCGTGTACCGGGTCTAAGCCCGGCACCTCAACGGTCCCCGGGCTTTCGGCCGCGCAGGAGCTTCCCCGTGCGCAGCCCCTTCATAAGGCTCAGTCCCCTGTTGGTGCGCTGCCCTCGCTGGCGTGCGGTTTCGCGGGCACGCAAAAGCGGCAGCAACACCAGGAAACTCTGGCGCGACTGCCGCTCATGCTGAACAGGCGCTGGGCCTGCAAGTTAGTGTCCTACGCGTTGGCGACCAGTCCGAGTTCGGACTTCGAGGCCAGGCTGACGTGCTTCGGCAGCACCCGGACGGTGTACCCGAAGGACCCTGAGTGGTCGATCCTGATACTTCCGGAGAACAGGTACCGGCCCGCGCCGAGGTTCTCGGAGACCTCGAGGTTGGCCAGGGCCACCTCGCTGAGCTCGTCGTTCTCGGAAGCCCGTCCGTAGGCCACCTCAACGGCGACGTCGTCCGGGGACAGGGCCCCGAGTGACACGTACGCGTTGACGGTCAGCGAGTCACCGATCTGGGGATCCTCGGCGACGCCGATCGAGTCCACGTGTTCCACCTGGACGGCTGACCAGCCGTCGTTGATGCGCGAACGCCAGGCGGCGGTGTGCTTTGCTGCCGTGTAGTCCGACTCGGCGGCCAGGCGACCGGCCCGCCAGGCGGGCTGGTACAGGTGGCTGACGTAGTCCTGCAGCATCCGCTCGGCGGACACCGCCGGCCCCAGGTTCGCCATGGTGTGCTTGATCATGGCGACCCACTGGTGCGGGACGCCGTCGTGGGAGAGCTCCGACGGTCCGGCAGCGCCGGCGCCTTCCGAGCGCACAGTGCTGTAGAACCGTGGTGCCACCTGCTCCTCGAGCAGGTCATACAGCGCCGAGGCCTCAATGTCGTCGCGCTCCTCGGGGGAGGCGTCATTGTTCGCCGTCGGGATGGCCCAGCCGTTGTCGCCGTCGTACATTTCGTCCCACCAGCCGTCGAGCACCGACAGGTTGAGTCCGCCGTTGATGGCCGACTTCATGCCCGACGTGCCGCAGGCCTCGAGGGGGCGCAGCGGGTTGTTCAGCCAGACATCGCAGCCGGGGAACAGGGTACGCGCCATGGCGATGTCGTAGTTCGGCAGGAACACGATCCGGTGGCGTACCTCCGGGTCGTCGGTGAACCGGACCAGGTCCTGGATCATCCGCTTGCCCTGCTCGTCGGCCGGGTGCGACTTGCCGGCAATGACCAGCTGGATCGGGTTGTCGGGGTGCAGCAGCAGCGCCTTCAGGCGGGCTGGATCCCTGAGCATGAGGGTCAGCCGCTTGTAGGTGGGCACCCGGCGGGCGAACCCGATGGTGAGGATGTCCGGGTCAAGGACGTTGTTCGTCCACGCCAGCTCGGCGTCAGCCGCGCCCCGCTTCTTCCACGAGGACCGCAGGCGCTGCCGGACGTCGTCGATCAGGTTGGACCGCATCCGGCGGCGCAGGGCCCAGATGTCCGAGTCCTCGACGTCGTACACGTTGGACCACTGCGGGTCGAGCACCGACTCGGCGCCGAAGCGTTCCCGGGCGAAGTCGGCGATCAGCGGGTCAACCCAGGTGGGGACATGGACGCCGTTGGTGACCGAGGAGATGGGGACCTCGCTGGTGTCGAAGCCCGGCCACAGCCCGGAGAACATACCGCGGGACACCACGCCGTGCAGCTTGGCCACACCGTTCGCACGCTGGGCCAGGCGCAGGCCCATCACCGCCATGTTGAACTTGTTGGGGTCGCCGCCCTCGTAGTTCTCGGCGCCGAGGGTGAGAATCTTCGCCGTCGGGACCGACGGGGCCAGACCGGCGTCGAAGAAGTGCTCGATCTGGGACTTTTCGAACCGGTCGATCCCTGCAGGCACAGGGGTGTGGGTGGTGAACACGGTGCAGGAGCGCCCCGCGGTCAGCGCCTCTTCCCAGCTCATCGGGGACGGGTTGGACGGGTCCATCAGTTCCCGGATCCGTTCGATGCCGAGGAATCCGGCGTGACCCTCGTTGGTGTGGAACACCTCGGGTGCCGGGGTGCCGGTCAGCCGTTCGAAGATGCGTAGCGCCTTCACGCCGCCCATGCCCAGCAGCAGCTCCTGCTGCAGGCGCTGGTCGCCGCCGCCGCCGTAGAGGCGGTCGGTCACGTTGCGGGCGGCCTCGTCGTTGCCGGCCACGTTGGAGTCCAGGAGCAGGAGGGGGACACGGCCGACGTCGGCGCGCCAGATGTGTGCGATCAGCTGCCGTCCGGCGGGCAGGGGGAGGACCACCTTCGCTGGGCTGCCGTCCTCCTCGCGGAGGAGCGTCAGGGGCAGGCCGTCAGGATCGAGGACCGGGTAGGTTTCCTGCTGCCAGGCGTCACGGGAGAGCGACTGCTTAAAGTACCCGGCCTGGTAGAGCAGGCCGACACCGATAAGCGGGACACCCAGATCGGAAGCCGCCTTGAGGTGGTCGCCGGCAAGGATGCCGAGGCCGCCCGAGTACTGGGGGAGGACGGCGCTGATGCCGTATTCAGGGGAGAAGTAGGCAATGGAGCGAGGTGCGTCGTCGCCAAGGGACTGGTACCAGCGGGGTTCGGTCAGGTACCGGTCCAGGTCGCTGCCCAGTTCAGCGATCCGGGCGACCAAGCGCTCGTTATCGGCGAGCTGGCTGAGCTGCTCGCGGGTGACCGAGCCGAGGAATGCGACGGGGTCCTGACCGCTCGCCTCCCACGCCACAGGGTCGAGGTCCCGGAACAGACGGGTGGTCGGCAAATGCCACGACCACCGCAGGTTGCCTGCCAGCTTGCCCAGCGGGGCGATGCTTTCGGGGAGAACGGTACGGACTGTAAATCTGCGGATTGCCTTCACCCGGGAAAGGCTAGCGTACTTTCCCGGGCGTAGGTGGGCGTGTGACCGCCGATGAGAGCAACTGGGAGTAAACGTTTGCGTTATCGGTCTACTCAACAGTTAAATGCGCCCATGTTACGTCCGCGCGCCTTAGCAATCTCGGCAAATACTCGCTAACGTCTAACCTGTGACGACTTCAATAGAGCCACCACGTAAGGGACGTACCGCCAGGAAGCCGATAGACGGCAAAGATCTGCGGTTCGGACGAATTCCAATTACCAACATTGCGCCAGTGGTGGACTGCGGTGCCTTCCCGTCCAAAGCGATCCCCGGATCGGACATCACGGTCGGCGCGACGGTGTTCCGTGAGGGGCACGACCAGCTGGGCGTCTCAGCGGTCCTGCTCTCCGGGGCAGGGGTTGAGGTTCAGCGGGTGCGCCTGAAACCGGTGGGCCTGGGCCTCGACCGGTACGAGGGGCAGCTACGCCCGCCGTCGGTCGGTAACTACACCTTCGTCATCGAAGGGTGGGGGGACCTGTACGGGACCTGGCACCACAACGCCGAAGTGAAGATCGCCGCCGGGGTGGACGTTGAATTGATGCTCGCGGAAGGCGCAGCCCTGTTCACCAATGCGGCGAAGTCCCGCCCGGGCCAGGACGCAGAGGCCTTCATCGCTGCCGCCAGCATCCTCGCCGACACTGAACTCCCAGTCGGTGAGCGGTTGGCCGCCGGCGAGTCAGCCGACATCCTGGCCGCCATCGACCGCGAACCGCTGCGCGACCTGGTGACCGTATCCCAGCCCTACCGCATCCTGGTGGAACGCGAGCTCGCCGGGCGTGCGGCCTGGTACGAGTTCTTCCCCCGCTCCGAGGGGGCTACCTACGACCCGGCCGCCGCGCAGTGGACCTCGGGTACCTTTGTTACCGCCGCCGAGCGGCTGCCCGCCGTCGCGGATATGGCGTTCGACGTCGTCTACCTCCCGCCGATCCACCCGATCGGGCGCACCCATCGCAAGGGACCCAACAACACGCTCATCGCCGGCCCCGGCGATCCCGGATCACCCTGGGCCATCGGCGCTGCGGAGGGTGGCCATGACGCGATCCACCCCGACTTGGGCACCTTCGACGACTTCGACGCCTTCGTGGCCCGCGCCAACGAGCTGAACCTGGAAATCGCCCTGGACCTCGCCCTGCAGGCGTCCCCGGACCACCCCTGGGTCACTTCCCATCCCGAGTGGTTCACCACCCGGGTGGACGGGTCCATCGCCTACGCGGAGAATCCGCCGAAGAAGTACCAGGACATTTACCCGATCAACTTCGACAACGATCCCGACGGCCTCTCGAACGAGGTACTGCGCATCGTTCTGCTGTGGATCAGCCACGGGGTGAAGATTTTCCGGGTGGATAACCCGCACACCAAACCGGTGGTGTTCTGGGAATGGCTCATCCGCGAGGTCAACCGCAAACACCCCGAGGTGGTCTTCCTGGCCGAAGCTTTCACCAGGCCGCCGATGATGCACGCGCTGGGCCGTGCCGGATTCCAGCAGTCCTACACCTACTTCACCTGGCGCAACACCAAGACCGAGCTCGAGGAGTACTTCACCGAGGTCAGCAAGGTCAGCGCGCCCTACTTCCGCCCCAACTTCTTCGTCAACACCCCCGACATTCTCACCGAGTTCCTCCAGTACGGTGGACCGGCGGGATTCAAGATCCGGGCGGTGCTCGCCGCCATGGCCAGCCCGCTCTGGGGAGTCTATTCGGGCTACGAGCTGTACGAGCACGTCGCCCGCCCCGGCGCCGAGGAATCGATCGACAACGAGAAGTTCGAGTATCGTCCCCGTGACTTCAAGCGTGCCGAGGCCGAGGGGCGCAGCCTGGCGCCGTACCTGACCAGGCTCAACCACATCCGCCGGGACCACCCGGCGCTGGGCGATCTGGAAAACCTGACCCTGCACCACAGCTCCGACTCGGAAACCCTCGTGTTCTCCAAGCACAAGGACAACGTCGGCGGTGACAGCTCCGCCAAGGACACGATCATCGTGGTGGTCAACCTCGATCCGCACGGGGCCAGGGAAAGCACCGTTTCGCTGAACCTCGATGCCCTCGCCCTTGACCCCGAGGACTGCAATGAGGACGGCACCTTCTGGGTGGACGATCTCATTACCGGCCAGAGCTGGGTCTGGGGCACCCACAACTACGTCAGGCTGGACCCGCATGTGGAACCAGCACACATCCTTTACCTCAGGAGGAAGCCCTAGTGGCCAACCCGTTTCAACTCAACGCACCAGGTCTCGCGCATGACCCACACTGGTACCGCAAGGCCGTATTCTACGAAGTTCTGGTGCGCGGATTCGCAGACGCGAACGGCGATGGCTCAGGCGATTTCTCCGGCCTGATCGACAAACTGGACTACCTGCAGTGGCTCGGGGTGGACTGCCTGTGGCTGCCGCCCTTCTTCAAGTCGCCGCTGCGCGACGGCGGCTACGACATCGCCGACTACTACAACGTCCTCGACGAGTTCGGCACCATCAGTGACTTCAAGCGGCTGGTCGCCGAGGCGCACGCCCGCGGCGTGCGGGTCATCATCGACCTGCCGTTGAACCACACATCGGACAAGCACCACTGGTTCGAGGAATCCCGTAACGATCCCGACGGTCCCTACGGCGATTTCTACGTCTGGAGCGACACCGACGAGAAGTACGAGGACGCCCGGATTATCTTCGTTGACACCGAGGAGTCCAACTGGACCTTCGACCCGGTCCGCCGGCAGTTCTTCTGGCACCGCTTCTTCTCCCACCAGCCGGACCTGAACTTCGAGAACCCCAAGGTGATCGAGGCATTGTTCGACGTCGTGAAATTCTGGCTCGACCAGGGCATCGACGGTTTCCGTGCGGACGCCATCCCCTACCTGTTCGAAGAGGAAGGGACCAACAGCGAGAACCTTCCCCAGACGCACGCGTTCCTCAAGGACCTGCGCACCATGGTGGACGAGAACTACCCCGGCCGCATCATCGTCGCGGAAGCCAACCAGCTCCCGGACGAGGTGGTCGAATACTTCGGCGACGCCGACGGCCCTGAATGCCACATGTGCTTCCACTTCCCGATCATGCCGAAGCTCTTCTACGCACTGCGTGACCAGAAGGCCGGTCCGATCATCGAAACGATGGCCGAAACTCCCGACATTCCCGCGGGCGCCCAGTGGGGCACCTTCCTCAGGAACCACGATGAGCTCACCCTCGAAATGGTCACCAACGAGGAACGCGAAGCGATGCTCGGCTGGTACGCCCCGGATTCGAGGATGCGCGCCAATGTGGGTATCCGCCGGCGGCTGTCCCCGCTGCTCGATAACTCACGTGCCGAAGTGGAACTCATCCACGCCCTGCTGCTCTCCCTGCCGGGCAGCCCGTTCCTGTACTACGGGGACGAAATCGGGATGGGTGACAACATCTGGCTCGACGACCGCGACGCGTCGCGTACCCCGATGCAGTGGAACCCTGATCGCAACGCCGGCTTCTCCACGGCCGACCCGGGAAAGCTGTATCTGCCGGTTGTGCAGTCGCTGGTCTACCACTACAACCACGTCAACGTGGAAGCCCAGTTGGCCAGCTCCAGCTCCCTGCTGCACTGGATGCGGCAGATGCTCGCCGTCCGGCGTACTCACCCCGCGTTCGGCCTGGGGTCCTACCGCAACGTACCCACCGAGGCGGAATCGGTCCTGGCCTTCATCCGCGAAGTGGCGCCCGGCAATGACGAGGGCGAGCAGCCCGAGGTGGTGCTCTGCGTGTTCAACCTCTCGCAGCACCCGGTGGCCGCCGAACTCCACCTGCCCGAATACGCCGACCGGGGTCTGCGGGACCTCTTCGGCGGTACTCCCTTCCCCGCGTTCGGTAGCGACGGTTCCCTTACCCTGACACTGGGCAGCCACGACTTCTACTGGCTGCGCCTGCGCTCGGCCAGCTCAAACACGGCTTCGCCGCACACCGAAGCACTGCCCGTCATCCAAGCCCCGGAGGCCGCAAAGTAATGCCCAAAATGACGCCGACCTTTCCAGAACTTCTTGAAACCTGGCTTCCTGGTCAGCGGTGGTTCCCCGCCACAGGCCGCGAGTTTGAACTTCGCCGGGTCGGTGGCATCCGGCTGGAGGACCCTAAAGGCGAGGTAGGGCTCGATGTCCACCTGATCGCCGTCGACACTGGCACCCGCCAGGACATTGTGCAGGTTCCGCTGAGCTACCGGAAGGCGCCCCTGCGGGGTGCCAAGGCCGCACTGATCGGTGAGGCCGAGCACTCCGAACTTGGTCACCGCTGGATCTACGACGCCACCCACGACCCGGTGTTTGTCACCGCGTGGGTGGAGTTGATGCGCTCCGGAGGGGTGACCGAGGACGGACGCACGCATGGTGTTCCGCAAGGGTCCTTCGGCGATCAGAAGCGGTTTGTCAGGTCTCTCAAGTTGACGGTCCTCAAGGGTGAGCAGTCCAACACCTCAGTGGTAGTCAAGACCCCAGCCGGATCAATGATCGTCAAGTTCTTCCGCGTGCTGGCCCCGGGCGAGAGCCCCGACGTCCAGGTCAGCGCCAAGCTGGCCGACGCTGGATCCGTTGATGTCCCGGCCACATATGGCTGGGTCACCGGCAGCTGGGAAGACACCACCGCCAAGGGGAAGTGGCTGACCGGCCACCTCAGTGTGCTGCGCGACTTCATCGACGACAGCACCGACGCCTGGCGGACCGCCTCAGCCGCGGCGGCAAGCAACACCGATTTCACTGCCGAGGCAGCCGAGCTGGGCCGGGTGACTGGACGCATCCACTCCCAGCTGGGGGAGGCCTTCGGCAGCCGTGCGGCAAGCGACGCCGAACGTGCCGAGTTCATCGAAACCCTCGTCCAGCGCATCGAGTGGGCCTGGGAAGAAGCCCGCGGAGTCGTCGGACCGCTTGAAGCCGAAGTGGCGACAGTGGTGGAGCGCGTCCGCGCCGTCACGACTCTGCCCGAGCTACAGCGCATCCACTCCGATTACCACCTGGGGCAGGTCCTCAACGCGCCTGACGGATCGTGGCTGGTCCTGGACTTCGAGGGTGAGCCACTACGCCCAGCGGCCGAGCGCTCTGTGCCCGATGTGGTGCTGCGCGACGTCGTCGGCATGACCCGTTCGCTCGAGTACGCCGGCGCGGCGGCAGCCCACGGCAACGACGCAGCCATCCCGGCTGCCGACCAGTGGACAGCAGCGTCCGCCGCCGCCTTCGCTGCCGGCTACCAGGAGCAGACCGGCACCCCCATCGACCGGGCGGACCCCCTGTTCCTTGCCCTCTGGCTGGACAAGGCGCTGTATGAAGTCGTGTACGAGCTGCGCAATCGTCCGGAGTGGGTGGACATCCCCGTCAGGGATGTGCGCCGTGCCCTCACCGGGCAGGCGGAGTCCGCCTCAACTGAGACTCCGGCTGCTGTTCCCGCGTCCGCGGGCCCGATCGATCCGGTGATCGCCGTCGACCCCGTGGCAACCTCAGCAGCAGTCGCAGCGACCAGTGGTGGTTCGGCCGTCAGCGGCCGGATCAACCACCCGGAGGATGTCCTCCAGGCTGTTTCCGAAGGGCGCTACCACCAGCCGCACGCTGTCCTGGGTGCGCACCTTGAGGGTCAAACCCAGGTGACGATCCGGACCCTGCGACGTCTGGCACAACGGGTCACAGTGGTGACCGCCAGTGGCCGGGTCGAGCTGGAGCATGAACACAACGGCATCTGGGTGGGAACCGTCGAAGCGGAGACCCCCGGGCACGTGCCCGACTACCGGCTTGAAGTGACCTATGACGGCAGCCCACAGCTGGTCGACGACCCGTACCGGTTCCTGCCCACCCTGGGTGAAATCGACATGCACCTGCTGGCGGAAGGGCGGCACGAGACCCTCTGGACGGCTCTCGGCGCCCATGTCCGTCACTACGCATCAGTGCTCGGCGATATCGACGGCGTCAGCTTCGCTGTCTGGGCGCCCAACGCCCAGGCTGTGCGCGTCAAGGCGGATTTCAACGGCTGGGACGGCTCGATCAACGCGATGCGCGCGCTGGGCAGTTCAGGTTTCTGGGAAATCTTCATTCCCGGCGCCGAGGCAGGATCCCGCTACAAGTTCGAGATCCTCGGCAGCGACGGCCAGTGGCGCGAGAAGGCCGACCCGATGGCGCGTGGGACCGAGATCCCACCGCTCACCGGTTCGCGCGTCGTCGAATCCCGATACACGTTCCAGGACGACGAGTGGATGACGGCGCGCGCTGCCGCCGATCCCCACAACGGGCCCATGAGCGTCTACGAGGTGCACCTCGGCTCCTGGCGGCTTGGACTGAACTACAGGGAGCTTGCCGAGCAGCTCACCGAGTACGTCCAGTGGCAGGGCTTCACCCACGTCGAGTTGATGCCTGTCGCTGAACATCCCTTCGGTGGCTCCTGGGGTTACCAGGTGACCTCGTACTACGCCCCCACCTCGCGGTTCGGTCACCCGGATGACTTCAAGTATCTGGTGGACAAGCTGCACCAGGCGGGCATCGGCGTCATCATGGACTGGGTGCCAGCCCACTTCCCCAAGGACGACTTCGCCTTGGCCAAGTTCGACGGCGGTACCCTCTACGAGCACGGCGACCCCTTCCTTGGGGAACACCCCGACTGGGGAACGCTGATCTTCGACTTTGGTCGTCGTGAAGTGAGGAACTTCCTCGTCGCCAACGCGCTGTACTGGCTGGAAGAATTCCATATCGACGGGTTGCGCGTGGACGCTGTCGCCTCGATGCTCTACCTGGACTACTCCCGTGAGGAGGGCCAGTGGACCCCGAACCGCCTCGGCGGGAGGGAAAACCTTGAGGCAATCGGTTTCCTGCAGGAGGTCAACGCGACAGCCTACAAGCGGGTACCGGGCATTGTGATGATCGCTGAGGAATCCACCTCGTTCCCCGGAGTCACCCGTGCCACCAGCGGCGGCGGGCTCGGATTCGGGTTGAAGTGGAACATGGGCTGGATGCACGACTCGCTCGAGTACATGGCTGAAGATCCGATCAACCGTGGCTACCACCACGGCAAGGCCACGTTCTCGATGGTCTACGCCTACACGGAGAACTTCCTCCTGCCAATCAGCCACGACGAGGTTGTGCACGGCAAGGGGTCCCTGTTGCGCAAGATGCCGGGCGACCGGTGGCAGCAGCTCGCAAGCGTGCGCGCCTACCTGGCGTTCCAGTGGGCGCACCCCGGCAAGCAGCTGATCTTCATGGGCACCGAGTATGCGCAGGAATCCGAATGGTCGGAGCAGCACGGTCTTGATTGGTGGCTCTCCGACACTCCCGCCCACAAGGGCGTGCAGCATTTGGTGCGGTCGCTGAACGGCATCTACCGGAATACGCCGGCGCTTTACCTGCGGGATAATGATCCGTCCGGCTTCCAGTGGATTGACGAGAACGACGGCGCACGCAACACGCTGTCCTTCATCCGTTGGGATGGCCAGGGCAATCCGTTGGTCTGTATCGCGAACTTTGCCGGTGCGCCGCACGAAGGATTCAGGGTGGGACTCCCATGGTCCGGCGATTGGGAGGAAGTGCTCAACACCGACTCCGAGGAATTCGGTGGTTCGGGTGTGACCAACTTCGGCGGAGTGACTTCCGTCGAAGGACCGTGGAGCGGCCAGCCGGCTTACGCCGATCTCCGTGTCCCACCTCTCGGTGTCGTCTACCTGGCACCGAAAAGGGCCTAGATCCGCGTGGGGCCGGGCTTTTTCAGCCCGGCCCCGATGCCGATTTACAACCTCGGCCGAAGGGTGCTAGAGTTTATATCCGCGCTGGTCGAGGGAATTGACCGGCTGACAACCCCCAGAACTTCGGTTCGTCTCAGAGTGCAGTACAGCTCAGAGATTGGAAGGATCAGCCGATTTGACCCGAAGATGATTAGCCGGTAAGTTTGAAAAGTTGCTCCGGAGCGATGATGGAACTGTTTGGTTCTGTTTGGTGCCGGGTGTGTCTGTTGTTTGAGAACTCAATAGTGTGCCATGTTTGTTGATACCGATTGTTTTATTGATTGG